>NZ_JBMDJQ010000026.1:0-78114 GCF_057809275.1 Pseudomonas sp. FG36 | reverse complement strand
ACCGACGACCTTCGGGTTATGAGCCCGACGAGCTACCAGGCTGCTCCATCCCGCGCCTGTGAGATCGAATTCTACGGATTTTCCCTTGCCTGTCAAGCATTTCCTCAAGAAAAACCTTTTTCGTTCAAACCCTTAGCGTGCCAGATCGCGCCGCAGCTCAGTGGCGACGGGGCTTGCAGGCCGATTGTCCGGTTCAGGCTGTCTCGTCCGTTGGCCATACGGTAATATCTGTATGAATTTACAGTAGTGGCTGTCATCCATGTCCTTGCGCAAGATCATCCACATTGATTGTGACTGCTTCTACGCCGCCATCGAGATGCGCGATGACCCACGCCTGGTCGGTCGCCCCATGGCGGTGGGTGGGCAGCCAGGTCAGCGCGGCGTGATCGCCACCTGTAACTATGAGGCGCGCGCCTATGGCGTGCGTTCGGCGATGGCGTCGGGGCATGCCATGAAGCTGTGCCCTGATCTGGAGATCGTCAAGCCGCGTTTCGAGGCTTACCGTGAGGCGTCCCGCGAGATTCACGCGATCTTCCGGGACTACACCGAGTTGATCGAACCGCTGTCGCTGGACGAGGCTTACCTGGATGTCAGTGACAGCCAATGGTTTGCCGGCAGCGCCACGCGGATTGCCGAGGACATTCGTCGTCGGGTCGCCCAGCAACTGCATATCACGGTGTCCGCAGGCGTGGCGCCGAACAAGTTCCTGGCCAAGATCGCCAGCGATTGGCGCAAGCCCAATGGGTTGTTCGTCATTACCCCGGACCAAGTGGAGGAATTCGTCGCGGCTTTGCCGGTTGCCCGCTTGCATGGCGTGGGCAAGGTGACGGCGGATAAGCTTTCGCGATTGGGGATCGATACTTGCCTGTCATTGCGCGACTGGTCGAGGCTGGCGCTGGTGCGCGAATTTGGCAGCTTCGGCGAGCGCTTGTGGGGGCTGGCGCGAGGGATCGACGAGCGTGCGGTGCACAACGACAGTCGGCGGCAGTCGGTCAGCGTCGAGAACACCTACGACCAGGACTTGCCCGACCTGAGCAGTTGCCTGGAGAAGCTGCCTGACCTGCTCGCCAGTCTGAATGAGCGGATTGCGCGCATGGATAGCAGCTATCGGCCCGACAAGCCGTTCGTCAAGGTCAAGTTCCATGACTTCAGCCAGACCACGCTGGAGCAGGCGGGGGCGGGGCGAGACCTGGAGAGCTACCGGCAGTTGCTCAGCCAGGCGTTTGCCCGGGGTGGCAAGCCGGTGCGGTTGCTGGGGGTAGGGGTGAGGCTTAGGGACCTGCGTGGGGCGCTTGAGCAGTTGGAGTTGTTTCGGGACATATAAAGAAGAAGGGGCCGCACAAGCGGCCCCTTCTCGTTTTACTGCACGCCCGGATCGGCAACCAGTCGCCCGGTGGCCTTGGTCAGTGCCTGCAGAAACTCCTGCTGCAGCTCAGGATCGTTGCGCGTCAGTTCGATCAGGCTCTGTTCGAGTTCGCTGGCCTCTTCTTCCAGGCCCAGTTCCGACAGGCGCTTGACCCGATGTACCCACTGGCCGACATCGTCGTCCTCGAGGTCATCGAAAATCAGCTCGTGGGCCTCGAGCAACTTGCCACGCAAATTGCCGCTGACCAGCAAGCTGGCATCGCCTCGTACCTGGTTTTCCTCATCCACTACCTGCAGGTGCAGGGTGCCGATATGGTTGAGGTTCTGCTCGGAGAACGGGCTGTCGAGCAGGTTCAGGCGCAGTACGCCATGTTTGTCGGTGGTCAGCTCGTGGGTCATCTTGCCCGCCTTGACCTCGACCAGGCGCTCGTTCCACGGCAGGCTGATGGACTCTTCGCGCTTGCCCTTCTCGACCTCGTCGATGCCCGCCAGGTTCTGCTGGGCACGGCCGTTGGACGGTACGTTCATGAACGGGTTGACGCCCGCCACGCCATAGCTCAGCCAGTCGTGGGTGACGCTGTCCGGCAGGTTGCCCAAGGCGAACACATTGGCCACGTTGGCGCCGATGCCCGCTACCACAGCCACCGCGCCAAGCGGGATCTCGTAGATCTCCCGCCAGGGTTGGTAGGGGGTGTAGCGGTCGTAGCGGCGGGTCACTTCGAACTCGGTGACTTCGAATCGCTTGAGCTCATGAATGCGCACGCGCCGCTGCGGAAGCTCCATCACCTTCGGCTCGCCGACATCGATCTGCAGACTGTGCTCGAGCAGTTTGCGCTCGACGCGCTCCTCATGGTCGCTGCGCTGGGACATCTGGTTGGCGCAGCCGCCGAGGAACAGGGCGCCGCACAATGCGGCGCCCCCCAGGGTGTAGGTACTTCGCTTGGACATGATCACTCGCGTAACGGGTTATCAGCGGCGGATGCGGGCCTGCAGGAAGGTCAGCACTTCATTGAGCGGCAGTGCCTGGGCCTCCGACTCGGTGCGGTGCTTGTACTCCAGGTTGCCATCGGCCAAGCCGCGGTCGCTGACGACGATGCGGTGCGGGATGCCGATCAGCTCCATGTCGGCGAACTTGATGCCGGGGCTGGTCTTCTTGTCGCGGTCGTCCAGCAGGACTTCGAAACCTGCGGCGGTCAGTTCGGCGTACAGCTTGTCGGTCGCCTCACGGACTACATCGGTTTCGTAGCGCAGCGGCACCAGGGCGATCTGGAACGGGGCCAGGGCGTCATTCCAGATGATGCCCTTGTCGTCGTGGTTCTGCTCGATGGCGGCGGCGACCACACGGGACACGCCGATACCGTAGCAGCCCATCGACAGGACTACAGGCTTGCCGTTCTCGCCCAGCACCTGGCACTTGAGCGCTTCGCTGTACTTGGTGCCGAGCTGGAAGATGTGGCCGACTTCGATGCCGCGCTTGATCACCAGGGTACCCTGGCCGTCCGGGCTCGGGTCGCCCTCGACCACGTTGCGCAGGTCAGCGACCTGTGGAACCGGCAGGTCGCGTTCCCAGTTCACGCCGAAGTAGTGCTTGTCGTCGATGTTGGCGCCGATGCCGAAGTCGCTCATCAGGGCGACCGAACGGTCGATGATGCACTCCAGCGGCAGATTCAGCGGGCCGAGGGAGCCTGCGCCGGCGCCGATGGCGGCACGCAGCTCGGCGTCAGTGGCCATCACCAGCGGGTCGGCAACCTGCTCCAGCTTGGTGGCCTTGATCTCGTTGAGCTCGTGGTCGCCACGGACGATCAGCGCGACCAGCTTGCCTTCCTCGGCGCCATGCACGATCAGGGTCTTGACGGTCTTCTCGATAGCCAGGCCGAAGTTTTCCACCAGTTGCGCGATGGTCTTGGCGTCCGGGGTATCGACCAGGCGCAGCTCTTCGGTCGGCGCCGGGCGCACGGTTTCGCGCGGGATTGCCTCGGCCTTCTCGATGTTGGCGGCGTAATCGGAGCTGTCGCTGAAGATCACGTCGTCTTCGCCGGAGGAGGCGAGCACGTGGAACTCGTGGGAGTAGCTACCACCGATCGAGCCGGTGTCGGCCTGCACCGGACGGAAGTCCAGGCCCAGGCGGGTGAAGATGTTGGAGTACGCCAGGTGCATGCGGTCGTAGGTTTCCTGCAGGGAAGCCTGGTCGGCATGGAAGGAGTAGGCGTCCTTCATGATGAACTCGCGGCCGCGCATCAGGCCGAAGCGCGGACGGATCTCGTCGCGGAACTTGGTCTGGATCTGGAACATGTTCAGCGGCAGCTGCTTGTAGCTGGACAGCTCGTTGCGCGCCAGGTCGGTGATGACCTCTTCGTGGGTCGGGCCGACGCAGAATTCGCGCTGGTGGCGGTCTTTCAGGCGCAGCAGCTCGGGGCCGTACTGCTCCCAGCGGCCGGACTCCTGCCACAGTTCAGCCGGCTGGATGCTCGGCATCAGCACCTCGAGGGCGCCGGCGGCGGTCATTTCCTCGCGTACCACGGCTTCGACCTTGCGCATTACCCGCAGGCCCATCGGCAGCCAGGTGTACAGGCCGGAGGCCAGCTTGCGGATCATGCCGGCGCGCAGCATGAGCTGGTGGCTGATGACCACTGCATCGGCCGGGGTTTCTTTCTGGGTGGCGAGCAAATATTGACTGGTGCGCATGGTGAGCCGTGTCGATTGCCTGAATGTGAAATGACCCCGCATTGTACGGGGGCGAAACGAAAGCGTACAGAATGCAGCACTGGCGCGGTTCTGTCAGCCAAGAAAAAGCCCGGCGATCGCCGGGCTTCTTCATCTTGGGGCGTCGCAAGCCTGGGTTTACAGGATGCTCAGCGGGTACTCGACGATCAGGCGCAGTTCGTCGATGGAGTTGGAGCCGTAGTACACACCGTCCGCGGAGCGGTAGGTAGCTTGGCGTACGCGCAGGCTCAGGTCCTTGGCCGGACCGCTTTGCAGGACGTACTTGACGTCGATGTCGCGTTCCCATTCCTTGCCGTTGTCGGTGGTGCGGGTGGTGGCGCCGGTACCACGAGCGTAACGGGTCATGAAGGTCAGGCCTGGAATGCCATACTCGGCGAAGTTCAGGTCGTAACGGGCCTGCCAGGATTTCTCGTCCTCGGCGTTGAAGTCGGAACGGGCGATGGAGTTGGCCAGGAACACGGTGCCGCCACCGTCGACGCCGTAGGCGTAGTCACCGTCGCCGCTGACTTTCTGGTAGGCCAGGGTGAAGGTGTGGGCGCCGATGTTGTAAGCGGCCGAGAGGCTGGCGGCGATGTTGTCGAGCTCGTTGGTGCCATCCGATTTCTTCACGAAGGCGCCGGTACGGTTTTCACCGATGGACTTGGTGTCATAGATGTTGAAGTCGAACACCAGGCCTTGTTTGTCGCTGATTGGCAATGCCCAGTTGACGTTGCCGTACCACTTGCGGAAGTGATCCTCGACGCGCGAGTAGTAAAGAGTGGTGCTCAGGCTGTCGGTAATCGCGTAGGTGCCACCGAAGACGTTTGCTTCGGTCAGGCCCGGACGCTTCTCGCGCTCATCGTTGAGGCCGCCGATGCTGTCCTTGTAGCTTGCCGCCTGAGCATCGAGACGGGTGAAGTGACCGGCGTTCAGCTCCAGGCCCTTGATTTCCTTGCTGGTCAGCAAGAAGCCTTCGGCAACTTCAGGCAGCAGGCGGCTGTCGTCGGTGGCGAAGACCGGCATGGCGGTATACTGGCCGCCGTATTTCAGAACGGTGTCGGAAATACGGAATTTCACCGCGCCGTAGCCCTTGGAGTAGTCATCTTCCGAGCGGCCATCAGAGCCGGTAGGGAACAGGCCGGTGCCGGCGCGGCCCTTGCCGCTGTCGACCTTGACGCCCAGCAGGCCGATGGCGTCGACGCCGACGCCGACGGTGCCTTGGGTGAAGCCGGATTCGAAGGTGCCATGGAAGCCCAGGCCCGTTTCTTCTGCACGGCTCTGGTCGCCAGCCGGGGCATTACGGAAGTCACGGCTGAAATACAGCATCCGGGTCTTGACGCTGAGCTTGCTGTCTTCGACAAAGCCCTTGGACTCATCCTGCGAAGAGGCGACTGCCATCTGCGAAGTCCCTGCCGCTACGGCCAGGGCGATCATGCTCCACTTCATCACGCGCATCGTGATTTGCTCCTTTGGTTTTTAGGAAGAGTACCGCCGCACCCAAGTGTTTTAGTTATAGGGCCGGCTCTTTCTTGTTATGTCGGCGAAAATGTATATCACGCGGACTATTCTTGGCGATATGGGCAGAAACAACCTTTCGGTAACTTTATGGCCATGTCGCTGTCAGTTGTCTCCATGTCGCAAATCACGCCCGTTTTATAGAGGCGTACAACGCCAGCGCTGTCTCGAAACCGTCATGTTTGTATAAATACAAAGTACGGCTTGTGAAACTCCCTGGTTTATCCGATGCCGCTGTTGTTATTTGTCGCATTCACCCTGCAATGCAGGGAGCATGCCGACTTGGCCAGTAACGAATGCAACAAGCATGCTCAAAATCACGAACCTTTGATGAAATTTTCACAAAGACCCTGCCTGTAGCCGGAAAACCTCCGAAAACACGGGCTGCGACCGCTTTGGTGGCGGTTCACGGTGATCTCTGGCGTATGTGTGTGAAGCTGCCTTCCAAGTCAAGGTGTTACCGACGATTGTTTATCCTGGCTGTTTTATGTGACGGATGTGTGGTGGAGGTCTGACGAGCGGCATCATTTTGGTGCGAAAAGTAGCGCTGTGTTACCGAAGCGGGGCGTCGATGTTGTCATTCGCGTGCTACAAATGGTTCGAATCGGCGTCGGCGGGTGTGGCAGATGCCGAAGCAGAGTATCCTTGCGCCCCTGTGCCCGGCCGGTTGGAAGGGCTGTATCGCTAGTAAGGAGGTTTGCCGTGTTCACTCTCGATTCGCGTCTGCAGGAGGATTCCCTGGTATTGGGCGACCTGCCGCTGTGCCGCCTGCTGCTGAGCAAGGATGCCAACTACCCGTGGTTCATCCTGGTGCCGCGTCGCGCCGATATCACTGAAGTGTTCGAGCTCGAGGAAGCGGACCAGCAGCAGTTGTGGGTCGAGACGAGCGCCCTGGCCGAGGCGTTGAAGGATGCCTTTGCCGCCGACAAGATGAACGTCGCGGCCCTGGGCAATGTGGTCAGCCAGCTGCACATGCATGTGATCGTGCGCCACCGTGGTGATGCCGCCTGGCCCGCCCCGGTCTGGGGCAAGGTGGCGGCCATCGGCTACACCCAGGAGCAGCTCGACGGTATTCGCCAGCAAGTGCGTGCGCTGCTGGGTGAGAGCTTCAAGGAGGCTTGAGGATGTCGCAGGAACTGGAAATGCGCATGATCGAGCTGGAGACCCGCCAGGCGTTTCAGGATGACAGCTTGCAAGCGCTAAATGATGTGATTGTCGAGCAGAGTCGAGTGATCGAACGCCTGCAATTGCAGATGGCGGAGCTGATCAAACGCTACGAGGAGATGGCTGGCCAGCAGGGCGGCGGGGAAGAAGAAGCGCCGCCGCCTCACTATTGAGCACGGCGGCGGCACAGGTTCAGCGGCGCGCGACGGCGACCACGTCTTCGGCCTGCAGGCCTTTGTCGCGGTGCATCACCGAGAACTCCACGCGCTGGCCTTCGACCAGCACCCGGTGGCCCTCGCCGCGGATGGCGCGAAAGTGCACGAAGATATCGTCACCGGAGTCGCGGGAGATGAACCCGAAGCCCTTGGAGGTGTTGAACCACTTCACGGTGCCGGTATCGCGCAGGCCGGCCTCCTGCGGATTGCCCTGGCTGGCGCGGGCCTTTCGCGTGCCGCGAACGAAACCGGCCACCAGGTGCAGCACGCTGGCGAGGAAGGCGCAGGCCAGTGCTGGCAGGTTGCCAAGCTCCGGCCGGGCCAGCAGGGTGAGGGTCTGCAGGACCACGGCCACGACCAGCAGGATGCTGGTGGCGTGTTGCAGCTGTTGGCGCATGCCTTTGTAGTACTGTGGCAGTACCGGGGCAATCACCAGGTTGAGCAGGCCGAGCAGCGCCAGGTAGACGGCCTCGGGTTGCTGCAGGAAGGGTGTTGCGTCAGTTTTCAAGGTGGGTATGAGCGATAGCAGCAAAGCCGCCACGCCCGTCACCAGATGGACGATCTTGAACATTGGGTTTGGCTCACGTTGATAAGGCCGATCACAGGATGAGCTGGTCGCACGGTGCGCGTGAACTGTAGGCGCGAAAACGTGACGGGCCAGCCTATGCACCCGGCACTGACAATCCGCACGGGTGGCACACTGCCTATTTAACAGCAAAGGCGGGGGCTTCTCAAACCGATTGGCGCCGACGGCTGTCAGTGCAGCCTTGTGCCGCATGCGCCGGTAACCAACTCTTGTTAGAGTGTTTGCTGCCCGCTTGATGATCAAGCCTTATGGAAAGGGGAGCTTCATGGCAATCGATATCGGTATCAGTGAAGAAGATCGCAAGTCCATCGTCGATGGGTTGTCCCGCCTGTTGTCGGATACCTATGTGTTGTATCTGAAAACCCACAACTTCCATTGGAACGTCACCGGTCCGTCGTTCCGCACCCTGCACCTGATGTTCGAGGAGCAATACAACGAGCTTGCCCTGGCGGTCGATTCGATCGCCGAGCGTATCCGTGCCCTGGGCTTCCCGGCGCCGGGTTCCTATGCCTTTTATGCCCGCCACTCTTCGATCAAGGAAGAGGAGGGCGTGCCGCCTGCTGAAGAGATGATCCGCCAGCTGGTGCAGGGGCAGGAGGCCGTGGTGCGTACCGCTCGCAGCATCTTCCCGGTGGTGGACAAGGTCAGCGACGAGCCGACCGCCGACCTGCTGACCCAGCGCATGCAGGTGCACGAAAAAACGGCATGGATGCTGCGCGTCTTGCTCGACGGGAACTGATTACCGCTTGACCGTCGTTTGACCCCGCCAAACCAGGCCCGATGCCTTCACAGGTATCGGGCCTGCGCGTTTGCGGGGAAGGCTTTGCCGCTGCTATCGGCATGATCGGGTGGCGCTTCATGAAACACATGGATCCGTTCGCAAGGCGGGCGGGGGTGTGGTTTCGAGATGATGGAGCGGTGCGGTGGACAATCCGATGCGTGGTATCGACGGCAATGCGAGGCACAGGCAGGGTGCGGGCAGCCCCCGGGTCGATCCGTTCAGGCGGGACTTCGACATGGCGCAGGCGGGGCCTGTGTCACGCTCGGTGCGGCTCAACGGTTTCGCCACCTGCCTGCGTCTGGAGGTGGTGTACTGGCGCATCCTGGAGCGCATCGCCCAGGCCAACCGCTGTTCGGTGAGCGCGGTGCTGTCCTATGTGGACCGCGAGGTGCACCTGCGCCATGGCGGGGTGAGGAATTTCAGCGGGCTGGTCCGGGTGATCTGCGTCACCTGGTTGCAGGAGGCGCGGGACGTACACTGATCGCCGGGCTGCACAGCACTCCTTAACCATATATAATCCCGCTCTTTGCTGCCTTGGGCAGCGTGCGATGTGGTTGACGAGAGACGCCATGCCCCTTTACGACTATCAATGTGCATCCTGCGAACACCGCATGGAGGTGTTGCAGAAGATCAGTGCCGCGCCGCTGACCGATTGCCCGGCATGCCAGGCACCGGCATTGAAGAAGCAACTGTCGGTCCCCGGCTTCCGCCTGAGCGGCAACGGCTGGTACGAGACCGACTTCAAGACCGGGGCGAAAAAGAATCTGGCAGGCGGCGACAAGGCCGACTGAGTTGAATTGCACCGACCAGGTCTTGCAGTATTAGCCCCTTGGGCGGCCAAGACCTCCACCGAACATACGAATCACGAGAAGCGAAACCACGACCATGATGCGCAGCCATTATTGCGGCCAACTGAACGAGTCCCTGGACGGCCAGGAAGTCACCCTCTGCGGCTGGGTCCATCGTCGCCGCGACCACGGCGGGGTGATTTTCCTCGATATCCGTGACCGCGAAGGCATGGCCCAGGTCGTGTTCGATCCGGATCGCGCCGAAACCTTCGCCGCCGCCGACCGCGTGCGCAGCGAATACGTCGTGCAGATCACCGGCAAGGTACGCAAGCGCCCGGATGGCGCGGTGAACGCCAACATGGCCTCCGGCGCCATCGAGATCCTCGGTTACCAGCTGACCGTGCTCAACGAGGCCGAAACGCCGCCGTTCCCGCTGAACGAATACTCCGACGTGGGCGAAGAAACCCGCCTGCGCTACCGCTTCATCGACCTGCGTCGCCCGGAAATGGCCGACAAGCTGCGCCTGCGTTCGCGCATCACCAGCAGCATCCGTCGCTTCCTCGACGAGAACGGCTTCCTCGACGTCGAGACGCCGATCCTCACCCGCGCCACGCCGGAAGGCGCCCGTGACTACCTGGTGCCAAGCCGTACCCACGCTGGCAGCTTCTTTGCACTGCCGCAGTCGCCACAGCTGTTCAAGCAGCTGCTTATGGTCGCCGGCTTCGACCGCTACTACCAGATCGCCAAGTGCTTCCGTGACGAAGACCTGCGTGCCGACCGCCAGCCGGAATTCACCCAGATCGACATCGAGACCAGCTTCCTCGACGAGTCCGAGATCATGGGCCTCACCGAGAGCATGATCCGCAAGCTGTTCAAGGAAGTCCTGGACCTGGAGTTCGGTGATTTCCCGCACATGACCTACGAAGAGGCCATGCGCCGCTACGGCTCCGACAAGCCGGACCTGCGTATCCCGCTGGAACTGATCGACGTTGCCGACCAGCTCAAGGATGTCGACTTCAAGGTCTTCGCCGGCCCCGCCAACGATCCGAAGTGCCGCGTCACCGCCCTGCGCCTGCCGGGCGGCGCCAGCATGCCGCGCAGCAAGATCGACGAGTACACCAAGTTCGTCGGCATCTACGGTGCCAAGGGCCTGGCCTACATCAAGGTCAACGAGCGCGCCAAGGGTGTCGAGGGTCTGCAGTCGCCGATCGTCAAGAACATCCCCGAGGCCAACCTCAACACCATCCTCGACCGCGTTGGCGCAGTCGATGGCGACATCGTGTTCTTCGGCGCCGACAAGGCCAAGATCGTCAGCGAAGCCCTGGGCGCGCTGCGTATCCGCCTGGGTCATGACTTCGAGCTGCTGACCTGCCAGTGGGCACCGATGTGGGTCGTCGACTTCCCGATGTTCGAAGAGAACGAAGACGGCAGCTTCACCGCGCTGCACCACCCGTTCACCGCGCCGAAGTGCACCCCCGAGGAGCTGGAGGCCAATCCGGCCACCGCGCTGTCGCGTGCCTACGACATGGTGCTCAACGGCACCGAGCTGGGTGGCGGTTCGATCCGTATCCACCGCAAGGAAATGCAACAGGCGGTGTTCCGCCTGCTGGGTATCGAGGCGGCGGAGCAGGAAGAGAAGTTCGGCTTCCTGCTCGACGCCCTGAAGTTCGGTGCACCGCCTCACGGTGGCCTGGCCTTCGGCCTGGACCGCCTGGTCATGCTGATGACCGGCGCGCAGTCGATCCGTGAAGTGATCGCCTTCCCGAAAACCCAGAGCGCCGCGTGCGTCATGACCCAGGCCCCGGGCATGGTCGACGCCAAGGCCCTGCGCGAGCTGCACATCCGTCTGCGCGAGCAGACCAAGGTCGAGTAACCTCGACCCCGGGCGCACTGGCTGCGCCCACGTATTCATGCGTTCCGCCCTTCGGGGCGGAACCTGTTTCTGTTTCAAGGATTTGGAGTCGTTATGGCCGGTCATTCCAAGTGGGCGAACATCAAGCACCGCAAAGAACGCCAGGATGCCAAGAGAGGCAAGATCTTCACCAAGTGGATCCGCGAACTGACCGTCGCTGCCAAGCAAGGTGGTGGTGATCCGGCGTCCAACCCGCGCCTGCGCCTGGCGCTGGACAAGGCCCTGGGTGCCAACATGAGCCGCGACATCATCGATCGCGCCGTGGCCCGCGGTGCCGGCACCAACGAAAGCGACAACGTCGAAGAGCTCAGCTACGAGGGTTACGGCCCGGGCGGCGTGGCGATCATGGTCGAAGCCATGACCGACAACCGTAACCGTACTGCCGCGGCCGTGCGGCATGCCTTCACCAAGTGCGGTGGCAACCTGGGCACCGACGGCTCGGTGGCCTATCTGTTCGAGCGCAAGGGGCAGATCAGCTTCGCTGCCGAGCTGAACGTGGACGAGGATGCGCTGATGGAAGCCGCAATGGAGGCCGATGCCGACGATGTGGTGGTCAACGACGACGGCTCCTTTGACGTGTTCACCTCGTTCAACAGCTTCTATGCCGTGCGTAACGCCCTGGAAGAGGCCGGCTTCAAGGCGTCCGACGCCGAGATCGTGATGCAGCCGACCACCAGCGCCGAGCTGGACCAGGACGGCGCGGAGAAGGTGCTCAAGCTGATCGACATGCTCGAGGACCTGGATGACGTGCAGAACGTCTACTCCAACGCACAGATCTCCGATGAGATCATGGAAACGCTGGGCTGATCGTTTCGGCTATCGGCTGTAGCGCGGGGCAAGCCCGCTCCCACAAGGCCTGCGCCAGATTGCGGTGTAGTCTTTGTGGGAGCGGGCTTGTCCCGCGATAAGGCCGGCAAATTCGCACACCTTTGTAGGCGCTATGACTCTCATTCTTGGTATCGACCCCGGCTCGCGCATCACCGGTTTTGGTGTGGTCCGCCAGACTGCCCGTGGCTGCGAGTACGTGGCGTCGGGCTGTATACGCACTGGCGGCGGTGAGCTGCACGAGCGTCTGCAGATCGTCTTTCGCGGTGTCAGCGAGATCATCCGCCAGCATGAGCCGGTGACCATGGGCATCGAGCGGGTGTTCATGGCGCGCAACGCCGATTCGGCGCTCAAGCTTGGCCAGGCCCGGGGGGCGGCCATAGTCGCCGCGGCCGAGGCGGGCCTTGAGATCGCCGAATACACCGCCAGCCAGGTCAAGCAGGCCGTGGCCGGCACCGGCGGCGCCAACAAGGAGCAGGTGATGATGATGGTCATGCACCTGCTCAAGCTGACCCAGAAACCGCAGATCGACGCCTCCGACGCCCTGGCCATCGCCTTGTGCCATGCCCATACCCGCTCCAGCCTCATCCCCCACGGGTTGGCGACAGCCCGGCGCCGTGGCGGACGCTTGCGTCTGTAACCGCTTCATGCGGTGATACACATTTTGTCCGGGTGAAGCACTCTCCCGGCGCATTTGCTGATAGGGTGGACCGGTTTTCGACCGGCACCCGAGAGGAAGGATCGGAACGTGATTGGACGTTTGCGTGGCACCCTGGCGGAAAAACAGCCGCCGCACCTGATTATCGACGTCAACGGCCTGGGCTATGAGCTCGAAGTGCCGATGACCACGCTGTACCGTCTGCCCAAGCTGGGCGAGACCGTCACCCTGCACACTCATCTGGTGGTGCGTGAAGACGCCCATCTGCTGTACGGCTTCTTCGAAAAACGCGAGCGCGAGCTGTTCCGTGAGTTGATCCGCCTCAATGGCGTTGGCCCGAAACTGGCGCTGGCGCTGATGTCGGGGCTCGAGGCCGATGAGCTGGTGCGTTGCGTCCAGGCCCAGGATGCCTCCGCTCTTGTGCGTGTGCCCGGTGTCGGCAAGAAGACCGCCGAGCGCCTGCTGGTCGAGCTCAAGGACCGCTTCAAGGCCTGGGAAACCTCGCCGGCCATGTTCGCCCTGGTGTCCGACGGGCCGGCGCCGGTGGCCAGTGCCTCCAACGCCGAGGCCGACGCGGTCAGCGCCCTGGTGTCGCTGGGCTACAAGCCGCAGGAAGCCAGCAAGGCGATCGCCGCCATCGAGGGCAAGGCCAACCTCAGCAGTGAGGAACTGATCCGTCGCAGCCTCAAAGGGATGATTACCAAGTGATCGAGACCGACCGCCTGATCGCCGCCTCCGGACGCGACCGCGAAGAGGTCCAGGATCGTGCAATCCGCCCGCTGAGCCTGGACGAGTACATCGGCCAGCCGGTGGTGCGCGAGCAGATGTCGCTGTTCATCCAGGCCGCGCGCGGGCGCAGCGAGTCGCTCGATCACACCCTGATCTTCGGTCCGCCGGGCCTGGGCAAGACCACGTTGGCCAACATCATCGCTCACGAGATGGGCGTGTCGGTCAAGAGCACGTCCGGCCCGATTCTCGAACGGCCGGGCGATCTGGCGGCGATGCTGACCAATCTCGAGCCGCATGACGTGCTGTTCATCGACGAGATCCACCGTTTGTCACCGGTGGTCGAGGAAGTACTCTATCCGGCGATGGAGGATTTCCAGCTGGACATCATGATCGGCGAGGGCCCAGCCGCGCGCTCGATCAAGCTCGACCTGCCGCCGTTCACCCTGGTCGGCGCCACTACGCGCGCCGGCATGCTGACCAACCCGCTGCGTGATCGCTTCGGTATCGTCCAGCGCCTGGAGTTCTACAGCGACAGGGACCTGGCGACCATCGTCAGCCGTTCGGCCGGCATCCTCGGCTTGCCCATGGACGACAAGGGCGCATTCGAGATCGCCCGCCGGGCGCGTGGCACCCCGCGGATCGCCAATCGCCTGCTGCGACGGGTGCGCGACTTTGCCGAGGTGCGCGGCAAGGGCGAGATCACCAAGGCGGTCGCGGACATGGCGCTGAACCTGCTGGATGTCGACGAGCGTGGCTTCGATCACTCCGACCGGCGTCTGCTGCTGACCATGATCGAGAAGTTCGACGGTGGTCCGGTGGGGCTCGACAATATTGCCGCGGCGATCGGCGAGGAGCGCCACACCATCGAGGATGTGCTCGAGCCCTATCTCATCCAGCAGGGCTATATCATGCGTACCCCGCGGGGCCGTGTGGTCACCCGGCACGCCTACCTGCATTTCGGCCTGAACATTCCCGGGCGTTTCTGCGAGGGCGGGGAATATGCCGCGCAAGACGACGAATGACAGATCGAATCGGCATTTTCGTGGTCCTACCGCTGGCATGCCCTGGGCTCGCTGGCAATACGACATTATCGATGCAAAAACAGTTGCCGCAGCGGATTGGCAAGCACAGGAGTAAGCACTAGAGTATGCGCGCGCAAAATGGGCTGGAACCGTTCGCACACCGCTGTCGCGTCTATTACGAGGACACCGACGCCGGTGGCGTGGTGTATTACGTCAACTACCTCAAATTCATGGAGCGCGCGCGCACCGAGCGGCTGCGTCACCTGGGGTTCTCCCAGGCCCAGCTGGCGCAGGACAATTTGTTGTTCGTGGTCCATTCCAGCGAGGCGCGCTATCACGCGCCGGCCCGCCTGGACGACGAGCTGCGGGTAACCGCGCAAGTACTTGAATTGAACCGTGCCAGCCTGCGCTTCGTGCAGCAGGTGTGGCGAGCAAAGGATGAAGTGCTGCTCTGCGAGGGGCAGTTCCTGGTGGCCGCCGTGCGCGCCGACACTTTCAAACCCCGGGCCATTCCCCCAGAACTGCGCGACGCCTTCCTGGCGGACGGCACGGGTACTCAATCGAACGCAGGAGAATAAGCGTGGAAGCAAACGTCGTCGACCATACCTCCATGTGGAGCCTGGTCGCCAATGCCAGTGTCGTGGTTCAGCTGGTAATGCTGACCCTCGTGGCAGCCTCGGTGACCTCTTGGATCATGATCTTCCAGCGCAGCACCATGCTGCGCGCCGGTCGTCGTGCACTGGACGCTTTCGAAGAGCGCTTCTGGTCGGGCATCGACCTGTCCAAGCTGTACCGCCAGGCGGGCAGCAACCCGGACCCGGACTCGGGTGTCGAGCAGGTCTTCCGTGCCGGCTTCAAGGAATTCTCGCGCCTGCGCCAGCAACCAGGTGTCGATCCGGACGCGGTCATGGAAGGGGTAGGGCGTGCCATGCGCGTGGCCATCTCCCGCGAGGAAGAAAAGCTCGAGCAGAGCCTGCCGTTCCTGGCCACTGTCGGTTCCACCAGCCCGTACATCGGTCTGTTCGGTACCGTATGGGGCATCATGAACTCCTTCCGTGGCCTGGCCAGCGCCCAGCAAGCCACCCTGGCCACCGTGGCCCCGGGCATTGCCGAAGCCCTGATCGCCACTGCGATCGGCCTGTTCGCCGCGATCCCGGCTGTTATCGCCTACAACCGTTTTGCTGCGCGCAGTGAAGTGCTGATCGGGCGCTACTACACGTTCGCCGACGAGTTCCAGGCGATCCTGCACCGCAAAGTACACACCAGCGAAGAGTGATCAGGTAGAAACCCATGGCCCGAGTTCGCCACAAACGCAAGCCGGTCGCCGAGATGAACGTGGTGCCCTACATCGACGTGATGCTGGTGCTACTGGTTATCTTCATGGTGACCGCCCCGATGCTCAACCAGGGCGTGAAGGTGGACCTGCCCAAGGTTTCCAGCGAAGCCCTGCCGCAGGACAACAACGTCCAGGTCCTGACCATCTCGATCAAGGCCGACAAGACCTACTACTGGAACCTCGGCAGCGAAGTCGACACCGACAAGCAGATGGACAAGGCCATGACCTTGCCGGAAATGACCAGCGCGGTGACCAAGATCATCGCCGCCGGTCGTGACCAGGGCAAGCAGACCCAGGTCTTCATCCGTGGCGACAAGGCTGTCGACTACGGTGCGGTGATGGGCGCCATGGGCGGGTTGCAGAAGGCCGGTGTCGGTAACGTTGGCCTGATTACCGAGGCGCCCTGATGCAACAGCGAGAGCCATCCGCCTCGGAAAGCTACTTCTGGCCCAGTGTCTGGGCCATTGCGCTGCACGTGCTGGTGTTCGGCATGCTGTTCGTCAGCTTCGCCATGACGCCCGAGCTGCCGCCCTCCAAGCCTATCGTCCAGGCCACGCTGTATCAGCTCAAGTCCAAGAGCCAGGCGACCACCCAGACCAATCAGAAGATTGCCGGGGAGGCGAAGAAGACCGCCTCGCGCCAGACCGAGGTCGAACAGCTGGAGCAGAAGAAGGTCGAGCAGGAGGCCGTGAAGGCCGCGGAACAAAAGAAAGCCGACGCCGCTCAAAAGGCCGAGGAGGCTCGCGAAGCCGCCGAGGCGAAGAAAGCCGAAGACGCCGCCAAGGCCGCCGAGCAGAAGAAAGCCGCCGAGGCCAAGAAAGCCGAGGAAGCGAAAAAGGCCGCCGAGAAGCAGCAGGCCGACATCGCCAAGAAGAAGGCTGAGGACGAGGCCAAGAAGAAGGCCGAGGAAGAAGCCAAGAAACAGGCCGCGGAAGAGGCGAAGAAGAAAGCAGCCGAAGACGCGAAGAAAAAAGCAGCCGAGGACGCCAAGAAGAAAGCGGCGGCCGAGGATGCGAAGAAGAAGGCAGCTGAAGAGGCCAAGAAAAAGGCCGCGGCAGACGCCCAGAAGAAAAAGGCACAGGAAGCGGCCCGCAAGGCGGCGGAAGACAAGAAGGCCCAGGCACTCGCCGAGCTGTTGTCCGACACCACCGAACGGCAGCAGGCGCTGGCCGACGAGCAGGGTGACCAGGTGGCCGGCGACTTCGACGACCTGATCCGCATGCGCGCGGCCGAAGGTTGGGCGCGTCCGCCATCCGCGCGCAAGGGCATGACGGTAGTTCTGCAGATCAACATGCTGCCGGACGGCACCCTCACCAACGTGAGTGTGGCCAAGTCCAGTGGCGACGGTCCGTTCGACAGCTCGGCCGTGGCCGCGGTGAAGAACATTGGTCGGTTGACCGAAATGCAGGGCTTGAAGCCGAACGAGTTCAATCCGTATCGTTCATTCAAGATGACATTTACACCTGAGGATCTAGCGTTGTGATTAAACGTCTGAGAGGACTCCTGGTCTTGCTCTGCTGCGTGGCAGGCATGGCGATGGCAGAGGAAAAGAACATCCTGGTCACCAGCGGTAGCGACCGGGCAACTCCCATTGCGGTAGTGCCGTTCGGTGTCCAGGGCGGCAGCGTGCTGCCGGAAGACATGGCCGATATCATCGGCAACGACCTGCGCAACTCCGGCTACTACGCGCCGATCCCGCGGCAGAACATGATCAGCCAGCCAAGCCAGGCCAGCGAAGTGATCTTCCGTGACTGGAAAGCGCTGGGCGCCCAGTACGTCATGGTCGGCAGCATCGTGCCGGCCGGTGGTCGCCTGCAGGTGCAGTACGCCCTGTTCAACGTCGCCACCGAGCAGCAGGTGTTGACCGGCAGCGTGGCCGGCGGCGTCGATCAACTGCGCGACATGTCGCACTACATCGCCGACCAGTCGTTCGAGAAGCTCACCGGCATCAAGGGTGCGTTCTCCACCCGCATGCTGTACGTGACCGCCGAGCGCTTCTCGACCAACAACACCCGTTACACCCTGCAGCGTTCGGACTATGACGGTGCCCGTGCAGTGACCCTGCTGCAGTCGCGTGAACCGATCCTGTCTCCGCGTTTCGCGCCGGATGGCAAGCGTATCGCCTATGTCTCGTTCGAGCAGAAGCGCCCACGCATCTTCATCCAGCACATCGATACCGGTCGCCGCGAGCAGATCACCAACTTCGAAGGCCTGAACGGCGCGCCTGCCTGGTCGCCTGACGGTTCGCGCCTGGCGTTCGTGCTGTCGAAAGACGGCAACCCGGACATCTATGTAATGAACGTGGCTTCGCGCCAGATCACCCGTGTCACCGCCGGCCCCGGTATCAATACCGAGCCGTTCTGGGGCAAGGATGGCAACACCCTGTACTTCACCTCCGACCGTGGCGGCAAGCCGCAGATCTACAAACAGTCGGTCGGTGGCGGTGGTGCCGAGCGCGTGACGTTCGTGGGCAACTACAACGCCAACCCGAAACTGTCGGCGGATGAAAAGACCCTGGTGATGATCCATCGCCAGCAGGGTTTCACCAACTTCAAGGTGGCCGCGCAGGACCTGCAACGTGGAAGTGTAAAGATTCTCTCCGAGACCAGTCTTGATGAGTCTCCCACTGTTGCGCCAAACGGCACCATGCTAATCTACGCCACCCGCCAGCAGGGCCGGGGAGTCTTGATGCTCGTGTCGCTTAACGGCCGCGTGAGGCTCCCACTTCCTACCGCTCAAGGCGAAGTCAGAGAACCGTCCTGGTCCCCTTACCTGAACTGATTGCGGCGTAACACGTTTTGCTTAACACACTGGGGTTTCATTAGGAGTTTCACGATGGAAATGCTGAAGTTTGGTAAATTCGCTGCGCTGGCTCTGGCCATGGCTGTAGCTGTAGGTTGCTCCTCGAAAGGCGGCGACAACGCTGGTGAAGGCGCTGTTGATCCGAACGCTGGCTACGGTGCCAACACTGGCGCTGTTGACGGTTCCCTGAGCGAAGAAGCCGCCCTGCGCGCAATCACCACCTTCTACTTCGAATACGACAGCTCGGACCTGAAGCCAGAAGCCATGCGCGCTCTGGACGTTCACGCCAAGGACCTGAAGTCCAACGGCAACCGCGTTGTCCTGGAAGGCAACACCGACGAGCGCGGCACCCGCGAGTACAACATGGCTCTGGGTGAGCGTCGTGCCAAGGCCGTTCAGCGCTACCTGGTTCTGCAGGGCGTTTCCCCTGCTCAGCTGGAACTGGTTTCCTACGGCGAAGAGCGTCCAGTTGCCACCGGCAACGACGAGCAGTCCTGGGCTCAGAACCGTCGCGTAGAACTGCGTAAGTAAGTTCCTATGCGTATGTGCCGTCGTGCTGTAACCGTCCTCGCACTCAGCCTGCCCCTTTCGGCGTGGGCTGCGGTTCCCGTAGTAGATGACAACGCGGGTGGCTATCCGCCCGCGGGTTATGGCACGAGCGGCGCCTATGCCGGAGCAGGGGCTTCGGCCCCTGCTTCTGCAAATGGCCAGCTGTTCATGCAGCTGCAGCAGATGCAGGACCAGATTTCCCGCCAGCAAGGCATCATCGAAGAGCTGCAGAACGATGTGTCGCGCATGAAGCAGGAAAACCTCGAGCGCTACCAGGATCTCGACCGCCGCATCAGCAGCGGTGCCGCGCCTGCCGCGACTCCAGACAATTCTTCCACCGGTGGCGCAAACAGCGCAGCCACGGGTGCGGCCGCCGGCGCCAATGCCGCGCAGCCACCGGCCGCGAGCAGCGAGCCGGGCGATCCGGCGAAAGAGAAGCTGTATTACGACGCCGCTTTCGACCTGATCAAGCAGAAGGACTTCGACAAGGCCAGCCAGGCCTTCAACGCCTTCCTGCGCAAGTACCCCAACAGCCAGTACGCCGGCAATGCCCAGTACTGGCTCGGCGAGGTCAACCTGGCCAAGGGCGACCTGCAAGGCGCCAGCCAGGCGTTCGCCGAGGTCGGTCAGAAGTACCCGAAACACAGCAAGGTGCCGGATTCGCTGTACAAGCTGGCCGATGTCGAGCGCCGCATGGGCCACACCGACAAGGTCAAGGGTATCCTGCAGCAGGTCATCACCCAGTACCCCGGCACTTCCGCCGCGCAGCTGGCGCAACGCGACCTGCAAAAGCTCTGAACGACCCGTTGAAGAAGAAACCCGCGCTTGTCGCGGGTTTTTTCGTTAGAATCACGGCCCTTTTTTCGTAAACACGCTGCCGCGGATAACGCTTTGTCGAGTCCGCGACAGTGCCTGACGGAGGCGGACAGCCTGTTCAGCTGTCACGCCCGTGGCGATCATGCAAGACACATTACGCATCACCGAAGTGTTTTACTCGTTGCAGGGTGAAACGCGAACGGCCGGGCTGCCCACGGTTTTCGTGCGCCTGACCGGTTGCCCCCTGCGCTGCCAGTACTGCGACAGTGCCTATGCCTTCAGTGGCGGCACTATCCGCACCCTCGACTCCATTGTTGAACAGGTGGCCGGCTTCAAGCCGCGCTACGTCTGCGTGACTGGTGGCGAGCCTCTGGCCCAGCCCAACGCGCTGCCTCTGCTGCAACGCCTGTGCGATGCCGGTTACGACGTGTCGCTGGAAACCAGTGGCGCTCTCGACATCAGTGGCGTCGACACCCGGGTCAGCCGCGTGGTCGACCTCAAGACCCCGGGCTCCGAGGAGTCTCACCGCAATCGCTACGAGAATATCGAGCTGCTGACCGGTAACGATCAGGTCAAATTCGTCATCTGTTCCCGCGAGGACTACGATTGGGCGGTTTCCAAGCTGATCCAGTACAACCTGGCCGAGCGCGCCGGTGAAGTGCTGTTTTCGCCCAGCCACCATCAGGTGAGCGCCACCGATCTGGCCGACTGGATCGTCGCCGACAACCTGCCCGTTCGCTTCCAGCTGCAGCTGCACAAGCTGCTGTGGAACGACGAACCCGGACGTTGAGGAGAAAGACATGACTGACAAACGCGCGGTAATCCTGCTGTCCGGTGGCCTGGATTCGGCCACCGTGGTAGCCATGGCCAAGGCCGACGGCTACCAGTGCTACACCATGAGCTTCGACTACGGCCAGCGCCATCGCGCCGAGCTCAACGCCGCGGCGCGGGTGGCCCGTGACCTGGGCGTGGTCGAGCACAAGGTGATCGGCCTGAACCTCGATGGCATCGGTGGCTCGGCCCTGACCGACAGCAGCATCGATGTGCCCGAGGCGCCGAGCGAGGGGATTCCGGTCACCTACGTGCCGGCTCGCAACACCGTGTTCCTGTCTCTGGCCCTGGGCTGGGCGGAGGTGCTCGAAGCCCGTGACATCTTCATTGGTGTCAACGCCGTGGATTACTCCGGCTACCCTGACTGCCGCCCGGAATTCGTCGAGGCCTTCGAGCGCATGGCCAACCTGGCTACCAAGGCTGGCGTGGAAGGGCAGGGCTTCCGTATCCAGGCGCCGCTGCAGAACCTGAGCAAGGCGCAGATCGTCCAGGCCGGGATCGCCCGTGGCGTGGACTACAGCCTGACCGTTTCCTGCTACCAGGCCGATGATGCCGGGCGTGCCTGCGGCAAGTGCGACAGCTGCCGCCTGCGCGCTGATGGCTTCAAGGCCGCCGGTGTAGAGGACCCCACTCGGTATTTTTGAAAAAAACTTGCGATGGGGTGTTGAATTCTTCTGAGAAATCAGTAATATACGCGCCATCCAACGGGTCGTTAGCTCAGTTGGTAGAGCAGTTGGCTTTTAACCAATTGGTCGTAGGTTCGAATCCTACACGACCCACCATATGCAGTACGAAAGAGCCCGCCTTCATGGCGGGCTTTTTCATGCCTGTCGAAAAGTGGGCTGACCCACTGTCAGCGGTTCAGTCGTCGTGCATCCAAGGCATCGCGTGCCTGGTAGGCGGTGTAGGTGGCCTGCGCAGCCACCAGGCCGGCCAGGCCGAAGGTGCGATCGAGGCCGAACCGACTGAAACCACTCGGGATCGGCAGGCGGTGGGCGATGGCGTCCGCCAGCACTTCGCCGGCGACCGTGGTCGGTGCCATGCCGTGGCCGCCGAAACCGACCGCGTGCCAGATGCCGTTGTCGTCCTGGCCGATCTGCGCCATCTGGTGGCGTCCATAGCTCATCAGGCCGCCCCAGGCGTATTCCAGCTCCACGTCCTCGAGTTGCGGATAGACGCTCACCAGATCGGCCTTGAGCAGCTTGGCGATGGCTTGCGGCCCGCGATCGAGAATGGAGATGCGTCCGCCCCAGAGGATCCGGGTGTCTTTCAGCGGGCGGTAGTAATCGAAGGCGAAGCGTGTGTCGTAGATGGCCGACTGGCAGTCGATGGCGTCCTGCAGGCGTGCGCCCAGTGGCGCAGTGGTCACCACGTAGGTGGCAATCGGCAGCACGGCGCGTTCGATCGGGGCGTAGACGCCGCGGGCATAGCCCCCTGCGCTGAACACCACCTGCTCGGCATGGACTTCGCCCTGGCCGGTGCGCACGATGTAGCCGCCAGCCTTCTTCTCGATACTGGTCACCGGCGACTGTTCGTAGATCGTCACCCCGGCCTGTGCGGCTGCCTGGGCGATGCCGCAGACATACTTGAGCGGGTGGAAGTGGAATGCGTTGCGCTCCAGCAACCCGCCGTAGTAGCGCTCGGTCCTGAGCTGTTCCTTCAGTTCGCCGGGGGCGATGTATTCCCAGTCGACGCCATAGGCCTGCTTCATCAGCTGGCGCGGTTTTTCCAGGCGCGACGGGTCATTGAACCAGTTGGCGAGGATCACGCCCTGGTCGACCAGGTCGCAATCGATGGCGTAGCGGCGGGCGCGTTCGCGGATCAGCTCGACGGCGTCGAGTGTCAGTCGATACAGCTTGCGTGCCTCGTTGGCGCCCAGGGTCGACAGCAGGTCGGCGTTGCCGAGGCTGTAGCCGCCGAAGACGAAGCCGCCGTTGCGCCCCGAGGCGCCATGGCCGACACGTTGTGATTCGAGGATCGTCACATCGGTCACTCCGCGCTCGGCAAGCCCTATCGCGGTCGACAGGCCGGCCAGGCCGCCACCGAGGATGCAGACGCGGGTATCGGTGCGCCCACTCTGGGCAGGGTAGAAGGTTCTGCTGGCGGTGGCTTCGTAGTAGGAGTCGAAGGTGCTGTTCATCAGGGTCCCGGAGCAGTGGTGGGCGGACCGTGGCGGGTCCGCCAAAGGAGTGTTCAGGCGGGTTGCTGGCTGGCCGCGAGCGCATCGCCTGTGGGCTCTGCCTTGCTGCGTTCGGCTTTGCGAATCTCGATACTGGAGAAGTCCATTTCCCTGTAGCGCACCACCTTGGAGCCTGTGACCAGCTTGTGGCCGAACCAGACCACCACGAACAGCACCAGGCCGACGTAGGTGGCGAAGGCACCGATCCAGTCGATCTGCCCGCCGATGAACGCCTGGTAGTTCTGCCCGAGCATCACCACCATGCACAGGCCGAAGGCGAACAGCGGGCCGAACGGGAAGTATTTCGACACATACGGCAGTTTCGCCAGGTCATTTCCATTGAGCAGGTAGCCGCGGCGGAAGCGGTAATGGCTGATGGCGATGCCCAGCCAGGCGATGAAACCGAGCATGCCGGAGGTGTTCAGCAGCCACAGGTAGAGCTTGCCGGGGCTGAACAGGAAGCTCAGCAGGCACAGGCCCGCGACCGCGGCGGTGGCCAGCAGCGCCCAGGCCGGAGTGCCACTGCGGGTCACCCGGGCGAAGATGGCCGGCGCCTTGCGCTCCAGCGCCAGGCTGTAGAGCATGCGCGACGAGGCATACATGCCCGAGTTGCCGGCGGACAGCACCGAGGTCAGGATCACCGCGTTCATCACGGCAGCGGCGGCGAGCATGTCAGCCTTGGTGAAGATCAGGGTGAACGGGCTGATGGTGACGTCCGACAGGCCGTCCTTGAGCAGGCGCGGGTCGGTGTAGGGGATCAGCAGGCCGATCACGACAATGGTGAGTACGTAGAACAGCAGGATGCGCCAGAAGATCTGGCGCACGGCCTTGGGAATGTTGCGTCCCGGGTTTGCCGTTTCGCCAGCGGCGATGCCCACGAACTCGGTGCCCTGGAACGAGAAACCGACGATCATCGCCACGCCGATCAGCGCCGGCAGGCCGCCGGCAATGGGCGCGTCGCCGATCTGCCAGAGGTGGGCGCCACCGTCCTGGCCGCCTTCGAGGATGCCCAGCAGCATCAGCACGCCCACGGCGATGAAGATGATGATGGTGATGACCTTGATCAGGGCGAACCAGAACTCCGCCTCGCCGAAGAAGCGCACCGAGGCGACATTGAGGGCGAACAGCAGCACCAGGAAGGCCGCGCTCCAGATCACCCCGGGGGTGTCCGGGAACCAATAGAGCATGATGATCTGCACGGCCACCAGGTCCACGGCGATGGTCACGGCCCAGGAGTACCAGTAGTTCCAGCCCAGGGCGAAGCCGAAGCTTTCTTCGACGTAGCGCGAGGCATAGGTGGAGAACGAGCCGCTGACCGGCATGCATGCAGCCATTTCGCCGAGGCTGGTCATCAGGAAGTAGACCATCAGGCCGATCACCGCGAAGGCCAGCAATGCGCCGCCGGGGCCGGACTGGGCAATGGTGGCGCCGGAGGAGACGAACAGGCCGGTGCCGATTGAGCCGCCGATGGCGATCATGTTCAGGTGGCGGCTGGTGAGGGTGCGTTTGAGGTGTCCGGAAGGCGGGGCTGCGGCAGTCAAACTTCCGTTGTTGTTCGAATGGGTCATGGGCAACCTATTTGATCTGCATTCGGGTGAGTTGTTGTTCTTGTTGTGATCTGACCACTTCCTGTTGCAGGTGACGGGCGCGGATGGGCGCCGGTCGGCCAGCAGCTTCTCCAGTGCTGCGGCGGTCGCGATTGCATTGATTGAAATCAGTATTGGCGTTGAAAGGTGTTTGCAACAAACGACAATTAGTTGTTACTTCATTCCGTTTTGGAATGCATGATTTCGTCGTTTTGATCATGTGACAACGTTGATATTTGCATGCATTCATCTGGATTGCCCATATTTACTGATATGCATCGACGTCATTGTGAAGTGGGAAATGGTCGTTTTGTATTTTCCTTAAAATGTACGAAACAATATGGCGGAAATTTATTCATCATTGATGCAACAAAAAACCGATACCTGGGGTGGCCAGATATCGGTTTGAGAGTGTCGTATCCCTTCAGGCGGAAGGGTTGCTGGAGGGGGCAGCCTTGTCGAGAGCTGTCAGCCTTTGTCGCGGCGGACCGTGCTGCTGTTGGCAGTCCGCTGTTGCTGTTTCATCCGGGGTGGACTCAAACCCGGAACTGCGCCATCAGTGCCTGCTGCTGGTTGGCCAGCCGGTTCAGTGCCTGGCTGATGTGCGCCGACTCGTCGGCCTGGCCCGACAGCGATTCGGTAACGTCGCGGATGCCCGCCACGTTGCGGTTCACCTCTTCGGCCACTGCACTCTGTTCCTCGGCGGCCGAGGCGATCTGCAGATTCATGTCGGTGATCACCGTCACCGCCTCGCCGATACGCTGCAGCGCCGGCAAGGTCTGTTCCATCTGCGCGGCACTGTCCTGGGCCTGGCGCTGACCGGCCTGCATTGCCTCGACCACGTCCTGGGTGCCTTGCTGCAACCCTTCGATGACCTGGCGGATCTCCTCGACCGACACCTGGGTGCGCTGCGCCAGGTTGCGTACTTCGTCGGCGACCACCGCAAAGCCCCGCCCGGCTTCGCCGGCGCGGGCCGCTTCGATGGCGGCGTTGAGGGCCAGCAGGTTGGTCTGCTCGGCGATGGCGCGGATCACTTCAAGTACCGAGCCGATCTGTTCGCCACGGCTTTCCAGGGCGCGGGCTTCATCCATGGCCGCATCCATGCCGCCGGCAAGCTGGGCGATCGCTTCCCGGGTGGCACCCACCCGCGCCAGGCCATCGCGGGTTGCCTGGTCGGCACCGCGTGCGGCCTGGGCGGCCTGTGCGGCGTTGTGGGCAACGTCATGGGCCGTGGCGCTCATTTCGTTTGCCGCCGTGGCAACCTGTTCAATCTCGCGGTGCTGTTGCTGCATGCCGTCGCTGGTCTGGCGGGCGATCAGCGCCGACTGGTCGGCAGTGCCGCGGGCTTCCTGCAGTGAACCCTTGAGCTGGGCGATCACTGGTTGCAGCTTGTCGAGGAAGCGGTTGAACCAACCGGTGAGCTGGCCCAGTTCGTCGTCGCGGGCGTAGTCCAGGCGCCGGGTCAGGTCGCCTTCGCCGCTGGCGATGTCCTTCAGACGGGCGGCCACGGCCAGGATCGGCCGGGTCACGCCGCGGGCGGTCAGCCACACCAGCAGCAGCCCCAGCACGGCGGCGCCCAGGCCGATCAGCAGGCTGACGAGGTTGGCCTGCTGGTTCTGGCTGTCCAGGCGTTGGTTGAGGGTGACGGCGGGCGCTTGCAATACCTGCTCGGGCAGTTCGAGCAGCACCTGCCACGGTGCCGCGCCGGGAATTGGCGCAAAGGGTCGGGAAATACGCATGGTGCCTTCGTCCAGGCGCTCGACGGCCTGGCCGGCCCGCAGTGGTGCGGCCAGGGCTGCCGCGCTGGCGCCGAAGGCCTGTTGCACGGTCTTGCTCAACTGGCCGGCATCCTGGCTGTGGCCGGCGAGCAGGCCTGCAGGGCTGACGATGCTGACCTGGCCCTGGCCGTCGAACAGTTCCTGGCGGCCGGCCAGGCTCAGTTGCTGCAGGTTGTCCAGGCCGATGTCCAGGCCAACCACGCCCACCACCTTGCCGTTTTCCAGCAGCGGCAGGGCGATGCTGGTCATCAGTACCTGGTGGCCGTTGACTTCGTCGAAGTACGGGTCGAGCACGCAGGCCTTGGCGGTTTCCAGCGGGCAAGTCAGCCAGCGGTTGTAGGGCGAACCGTTGGCGCCGATGCTGGTGTCGGCAAGCATCGACTCGGGCATGGCCTCCACTTCGAGGCTGCCAGTGCCGGGCTGCGACCAGTACAGCGAGAAACGCCCGCTGTCGTTGCTGCCATTGTCGGCCTGGCCGACGAAGCGCGCGTCCTGCTGGTCCAGGGCGTTGGGTTGGAACACCAGGTACAGGCCGATCAGGTCGGCATTGCCGGCCAGTGCGGCGCGGGCTTCGCGGCTGAGTTCACCGCGCAGGTCGGCGCCGCCGCGGGCCTTGAGCGCCTGCACCAGGCGGGCGAAACCGTTGCCGTACTGGTAGGCGTCCATGAAGTAGCGCTGGATGCGCAAGGCCTGGGTTTCGCCGTGGGCCTGCAGGCGCAGGCGGGCACTGTGGTCGAGCAGTTCGGTGTTGGCCTGGAACACCTGCTCGGCGCTGCGCCGGGCCTGGGTGAGCGAGGTGGCCACCAGCAGGGCGACGATGGCCAGCAGGCACAGGCCGGCGAGCAGGGTGATCTTCCACTGGATGGAGAGACGGCGCTGCGACATGGGCTTTTCCTTCTCGGGCAAACACAACGCCCGCGGTCAGGCGGGCGTCGATGGGGTCATTCGGCGATGCAGTTCGGTGGCGCAACCCTGAAGGCCTTGGTCAGCCAGGCCAGGTAGAGCACGCCAAGCAGGGCCCAGACACCGCCGAACAGCAAGGAGTGTTCGTTCAGGTCCAGCCACAGCGAGACGATGATGCAGAAGCCTATCGTCGGCGCCACCAGATACTTGAGGTTGTTCGTCAGGCCCTTGTTCTGTTTCTCACGGATATAGCAGTGGTTGATCACCGAGAGGTTGACGAAGCTGAACGCCACCAGCGCGCCGAAGTTGATCACCGAGGTGGCGGTGACCAGGTCGAAGAAGATCGCCGACAGTGAAATCAGGCCGACCACGGCGATGTTCAGCACCGGAGTCTTGTAGCGCGGGTGCAGGCGGGCGAACACCCCGGCCGGGATCACGTTGTCGCGGCCCATCACGTATAGCAGGCGCGAGACACTGGTCTGCGAGGCCAGGCCTGAGGCGATGGTGTTGATCACGGTGCAGGCGATGAACACCGACTGGAACAGCTTGCCGCCGACGTACAGGGCGATTTCCGGTAGGGCCGCTTCCTGATCGTGGAAGCGCTGCATGGTCGGGAAGTAGGCCTGGATGAAGTAGGACACGCCGATGAACACTACGCCGCCGATCAGCGCCGTGAGGAAGATCGCCCGCGGGATGGTCTTGCCTGGGTCGCGGGTTTCTTCCGACAGGCAGGTCACCGCATCGAAGCCCAGGAACGAGAAGCACAGGATGGTCGCGCCGGCGGCCAGGGCGGCGAACTGGGTCTGGTCGTCGGCGAACGGTACCAGGCTCCAGGCGGTGCCCAACCCCTCGCCGTGGTCCAGGCCACGCCAGCACAGGTAGATGAACACCCCGATAATAGCCACCTGCACGGCGACGAACAGCAGGTTGAAGTGCGCCACCAGGTTGATGCTGCGCATGTTGATCAGGCTGATCAGGGTGACGAAGCCGACCACCCACACCCAGGCCGGCACTTCGGGGAACATTGCCGACAGGTAGAGCTTGGCCAGCAGCGCGTTGACCATGGGCAGCAGCAGGTAGTCCAGCAGCGACGACCAGCCCACCAGGAAGCCCACGTGCGGGTTGATGGCGTGCTGGGTGTAGGTATAGGCCGAGCCCGATTGCGGGAAGCGTCGCACCAGGGTGCCGTAGCTCACGGCGGTGAACAGGATGCCGGCCAGGGCCAGGAGGTAGGCGCTGGGCACATGCCCGGCGGTGATGCCGGAGACGATGCCGAAGGTGTCGAACACGGTCATCGGGGTGAGGTAGGCCAGGCCGATGATCACCACATGCCAGAGACGCAGGGACTTGCGGAACTGGGCGTCAGGCTGCATGGGGTGCCTCCTCTGGCGGGCGGACGGAGGTGTGCGGCAAGGACGTGCGGATGGGCTCCATGTTATTCACCATTTGTAGTTGGAGCGGCAGGTAACGCCCGAGGGCGTGGCAGAAGGTACGCGGATCAGCCGATCGAGGGGCCGGGGCGTGGATGGCGGACGTGCACGAGGGGGTGGCGAAGATGATTCGAGGACGGGATCGGCATGATCGGGGCGCTTGCCTGTAGTTGTGGTTTATCGGGCGCGACGCAAAGCGGGAAAAATAAACGACGAAGGGGGTTGGGGTGTCAAGTGAAACACGACAGCATGTCGGGTTTGTGTGAATTTTTATTGAACGACTAGTCGCTATTTTGGTTTTTTCGTCGTTTTTTGAGTGTTTTCCTCGTTATGTGTGTTGATAAAAATTAACGCTTGCCTGAAATGTGTTGTGACGAAATACGTCGCGCTTGCGACGGCTGTCATGGATTTTTCCTTTATCCCTTCTAGGGTGATTCGTTCTAGTAAAAGTACTCGCCTGGCGGCCCTGCAACGGGTTGGCCGGGCCGGGCTCCACGGATCAGGAGTCTGCTGGCGCGCCAATCCTGGCACGCCCTGGGCAAGGGAGCTGGCATGGAGAGCGCGGCGTTTCTGGATTACCTGCTGGTGCTGGTACTCGGCTCGATCGTGGTCGAGGGGGCATGGCTGGCTTGGCGCCGGACAGCGGACTGGCACCCGGCCGAGGGACTGGTCAATTTCGTCCTCGGCATCGGCAACCTTGCGGTCGGCGTGCTGTTCGCCGCGACCAGCCTCGGGCTTTATGCTTACCTGCACAGCCATTGGTCGCTGGGGCTGGACCTGGGCAGCCCCTGGGCGAACATCGCCTTTGCCTTCCTCGTCTATGACTTCCTGTACTGGGTCAATCACTGGGCCCATCACAAATGCGCGCTGCTCTGGTGCAATCACCTGATCCACCACTGCGGTACGGCCTTCAATCTCACGACCGCAGTGCGCATAGGCTGGCTGGGCAATTTCACCGTCTGGCTGTTCTTTCTGCCCATGGCGGTGCTGGGCATCCCCCTGCAACACTACCTGCTGGTGGTGGCCGCGCAGCTGATCTACCAGTTCTTCATCCATTCGCCACTGATCCCTGAGCTGGGCGTGCTGGAGCGAATCCTGGTCACGCCGTCCCAGCATCGGGTCCATCACGCCAGCAACGATCGCTACCTGGACAAGAACTTCGGCTGTTTCCTGGTGATCTGGGACCGCCTGTTCGGTACCTACCAGCGTGAACTGCCGCAGGAGCCGGTGCGTTACGGGGTGACCACGCCGATCAGCCAGCCGGGCTCGCCTGGCCACCTGAACTTCTTCCTCTATCGGCATTGCCTGCGTTCGGCGCGGGAGGCCAGCGGGTTGTGTGGCAAGTTGCGGGTGCTGTTCGGCAGTCCGGCGCATACCCGGGTCGTCGAGCAACACGCCAGCCTGGGGCAGGGCGCGTTCGCCTGGCCGGACTACCTGCCGGCCTTGTTCCTCGGTTTTTTCCTGGTGACCCAGTACGCCGTCCTGCAGCCGGGGCAGGCGGCCCTGGCGGCGCTCGCATTCCTGTTGGCGGCCAATAGCGCCGGCCACCGCGAGTCCGGCCTGGCGCACCTGCGCTGGCCGTTGTATTTGGGGCTGGCGCTGGCCAGCCTGTTCCTGTGGTGGCAGGCGACCGGCGGAGCCTGGTTGCTGCTGTTGGCAATCCTGAGCTGCTGCCTGCCTCTGCTGGCCGTGCGGCGCAATCCATTGTTGATCAAGGAGTGATTGATGAACCCGACAAGCGCCTTGCGGGGCTCGGCCGACGACGGGGCGCAGCCCCAGCGGCTGGCCCGCGACAACCAGGCCCTGGAGAGCCTGCTCGAACGCCTCGAAAGTCTGGTGGGGCAGGGCTACATGGACGTCATCGGGCGGGTGTTCCATTCGATGCCGACCAAGCATGCCTCGGTCAGCTTCAGCGAGCATGCCAGGGTCCCCGAGCGCCGTGACGTGTTGCACCTGGGGTCGTACAACTACTCCGGGCTCAATGGCCATCCCCGTATCAACGAGGCGGCCATCGACGCCATACGCCATTACGGCACCACCTCCAGCGGCGTGCGCCTGCTCAACGGTACCAGCGAGCTGCACCTGGAGATGGAGCGGCGCCTGGCGCAGTTCCTCGGGGTCGAGGCGGTGATCACCTTCTCGTCGGGGTTCGCCGCCAACCTGGCAGCCCTGGGCACCCTGTGCCGCGAGGGCGACGTGGTGCTCAGCGACATGCTCAATCACCAGTCGATCGTCGATGGCCTGCGTCTGAGCGCGGCGCGGGTAGTGCCTTACCGCCATGCCTCGCTACGCAGCCTGGAGAACCACCTGCAGCGCCTTCCCGCGCAACAGCGCAAGTTCATCGTCACCGATGGCGTGTTCAGCATGGACGGCGACCTTGCTCCGCTGGACCGGATCGCCGAACTCGCCAGGCGCTACAACGCCTTCCTGGTCGTCGACGATGCCCATGGCACGGGGCACCTGGGACCCCATGGGCGGGGCACGCCGGCGTTGTTCGGGGTAGCGGGGCAGGTCGATGTGCTGACCGGCAGCCTGAGCAAGGGGTTGCCGGGTGTCGGCGGCTTCATCGCCACTCGCCATGAAACCGCCAGCCTCTTGCGTGCAGGCGCCAACCCTTACATTTTCTCGGCGTCGCTGCCGCCCCCTGTGCTGGCCTCGATCATCGCCGCGCTGGATGTGCTGGAGGCTTCGCCACAGATCATCGAGCAATTGCGCGACAAGACCGAGTACTTTGTCGCGACCCTGCGCGCCCGTGGCTTCGACCTGCTCGACACACGCAGCAGCATCATCCCACTGATGACCTACGAAGAGCACAAGGCCTACGAGCTGGCCAAGGCCTTGCACCTGCGCGGCGTCTACGTCAATCCGGTGGCTCACCCGGCGGTGAGCCGTTCGCGTGCCCGGGTGCGCATCAACCTCAGTGCCAATCTCACCCGAGAAAAACTCGACTACAGCATCGAGGCCATCACCGACGTTGGCCGGACACTGCGGCTGATCGATGCGCACGGAGCCCGGGATGGCCGTCGTGTTTGAGTGGACCCGGCAACTGAGTGATATCGGACGGAGCGAATGGCAGGCCTGCTTCGGCGCCGGCAGGGTGACCGCCTCGTACGAACTGCAGCAGGCACTGGAGCGAGCAGGCATCGTCGACAGCTTTCATTACCTCAGGGTGCTACGTGACGGGCGGTTGGTCGGCATCGTGCCGTGTTTCGTGATGGACTATTCGCTGTCCGACCTCGCGCCGGTGGAGGTTCAGGCCGTGGTACGGCAGGCGCGCAGGGTGTACGGGCGCTTGCTCAAGGCACGCCTGTTCGTCATCGGCAGCCCGTTGGCGATCTGTTCCGACCTGTTGGGCCTGCCCGGGGTACGGGATGGGGCCTGGGATCCGGTGCTTACGATGCTGCATCAGGAACTGCAGGCCAAGGCCGACGCGTTGGGTATCGGGTTCGTCTGCCTCAAGGAGTTCGACCAGGCCCTGCAGCGGCGGCTTTCAGCGGCGTTCGGCGAGCACTACCTGCTGTGCCGCAGCCCCGACACCACCTTTGTGAGCACTGCGGCGGTGAATGGCATGGGTTATGTCGACAACATGCTCAGCAAGTACCGCAACGTGTTGAAGAAGCGCCGCAGGACGTTCGACGAAGCGGGCTTGCGCTGGGTGGTCGAAGTGAACTTCGCCGATCATGCAACACAAATGCATCGGCTCTATCTGAACGTGCTCGAACGCTCCAGCACCCGATTCGAGCGTCTCTCCGAAGCGTTCTTCCGTGAGGTTTGCCACTGCCTTGGTACCCAGGCCTACGCCTTGCTCTGCTTCGATGAGCAGCGTCTGGTGGCGTTCGAGTTGTTCCTCGCGGGCGATGCGTTGCATCCGCTGTACCTGGGCATCGATTACGCCTATCGCGATGCCGGCAGCCTGTATTTCAACTGCCTGTACCGCATCGTCGAGGAGGCCGAGCGTCGTGGCGTGCCGTACATCGAGCTGGGCCAGACCAGCTACGAGGCCAAGTTCAGCATCGGGGCCGTTTCCTCACCACTGTATTTCTACATCCGCCATCGTCGAGGCTGGGTCAACCGACTGTTGTACCTGCTGCGCGACGGACTGTTCCCGGCGCCGCAGATTCCGGCGCTGCGCAATGTGTTCAAGCACCACGATGCCTACCTGGACAGTCTCAAGGCCCAAGGATTGCTCGACCATGCTGATTGAAACCTACGACCTGGATACCTGGCAGGTGCAGGTTTTCGACAGCATCGACGACCTCGACCAGAGCCTGTGGGACAGCACCCTGGCCTTCCATCATCCGTTTCGCAGCCACGCGTTCATGCAGGTGGTCGAGGCTTGTTTCCACGATCGTGACTACCGCTACCTGGTGGCGCGCCGGCCTGGATCGGCGCAAGTCGCCGGGATGCTGTTTGTCACCCAGCAGGACCTGGACCTGATGGCCGAAGCGCCAGCCTGGTTGCGCCGTGGCGTTGGCCCGCTGCGGCGGCTGGTGCCGCGAATCGGCATGCTGCGGGTGGCCATGCTGGGCTGTTTCGAAACAGCAGGGCAGCACTGGTGGGTAGCGCCGGAGCATGACCAGGACGAACTGTTCGCGCTGCTGGTGACCAGTGCCGAACGGGCGCTGCCGCGGGCCCGGGTGCACGTGGTGCGTGACCTGGACCGCGAGAACGCCAGTCATGCCGCATTCGACGACCTGCTGCACAGGCGCGGCTTTCGTCATTGCCACAACTATCCCCTGGCACTCATCCACCTGCACGGCCTGGACTGGGCAGGGCATTACGCCCGGCTCAAGGCAAACAGCCGCAAGATCCTCAAGAAGGCACTGAGCAGTTTCGAAGCCTCCGGTTACCGGGTACTTCATCATGAGGGCGAGGTACCCGGCCTGGAGCGGCTGTACGAGCTGTATGTGTGTACACACCGGCATGCGACCGAGTACCAGCGCGAGCAATTGCCACTGGCTTTCCTTCAGCGCCTGCAAGGCAGTGACCAAGCCGTGTTCTCGGTGTTACTTGATCCGAATGACCGGGCCGTGGCGTTCGTGCTCAGCGGTGTGGGCGAGCGGGTCATCAACCCGTTCCTGTTTGGCCGTGACTATGCCGTGGACCTGCCGGTTAATGCCTACTATGTGCTGCACATCGACCTGTTGCGCCGGTTTGCCTCGCCGGCCACGGAGCGGGTCGACCTCGGTATCACCAACTATTTCGTCAAGCAGAACCTCGGCTCGCAGCTCAGCGGCAGCGGCCTGTACCTGAAGCTGAAGAACCCCGTCCTGAACAGGATCCTAGGACCTCATGTCGCAGAAATGTTCGATATCAAGCAGCCCAGCCAGCGCCGCGTCTTCCGCGCCGCCGCCCAGTCAGAAGCGGAACCGGCAGGCCCTGCGTGACGACTTCACGGCCAGGTCGAGCCGTCATCGGCAACAGGTCGTCCGGCTGTCGGCACGCCTGCGCAAGACCGAGTGGGCGCGCCTGCTGGTGTTCCTGGCCATGCCCACCCTGGCCTGGCATGGCTATGAGAACGGCTTCGCGCCGTGGCTGTGGTTGGCCTTTGGCGGTTGCCTGGCGCTGTTCGTGGCGCTGGTCCGGCGTCATGCCGGCCTGCGCGAGCGTATCGCCCACCAACAGCACCGGGATACGCTCAATCAGTGGGCCCTGGCACGGCTGGACCGGCGTTTCGACGACCTGCCCGCGTGTCCAACCAGCCTGCATCCACTGTTCGACAAGCAGGACCTGGACATCAACCTGTTTGGCCCGGCATCGCTGGGCCAGCTGTTGTTCAGCCAGTCCACCAGCCTGGGTGACGAACGCATCGCCGCCTGGCTGACCCTGCCGGCCACCACGGCTCAGCAGGCCGAGCGCCAGGAGGCCATTGCCGAGTTGGTCGAGCGCCGGAGCCTGCGTCAGGCCCTGGCGGCTCACGCGCTGCAGATCAATGCGCGTGGCTACGGGCTGGGGCGGCTGGCCGCATGGGTGGTTCGGGTGGATGCCGGGGTGTTCCCGCCGGCGCAGGTCGTACTGGGGTTGCTTGCCACGCTCGCCAGCCTCGGTGGCGTCGTGGCGGTGCTGGCCGGCGTGGTACCGCCGTTGGCGTTGCTGGCCTGCATCGTGGTCAATCTGATGTTCTACGGCTGGCGGGCCAAGGCCTGGCACAAGGTGTTCGACGGTGCGGACGATACCGCCGATGCGCTTGGTGGCTTGTCGGACTGGTTGGCCCTGGCCGTTGCGCAGCGGTTCGACAGCCCGGGCCTGAGCCGCCAGGTGGCGCGCCTGCAGGGCGATGGCCGGGCACCGGCAGCGGCGATTCGCCAGCTTGACGGCATCCTCGGCTACGCCCGGTTGCGGCACAACCCGACCGTCAGCGTGTTCGCCCAGGCCCTGCTGCTCTGGGACTTCCATTGCGCCCGTGCCCTGGCCCGCTGGAAGCGCGAGCAATGTCGTCGCTTGCCCGAGTGGCTGGAGGTGGTCGCCGAGCTGGAGGCCCTGGCAGCCTTTGCCGGATTGGCGGACGAGAACCCGGGCTGGTGTCGGGCCGAAGCCATCGGCGAGGCCGAGATTCATGCCGAGGCGGCCAGTCATCCGCTGATTCACCCGGAGCGGGCGGTCGCCAACCCGATCGATCTGGTACCGGGGCGGGTCACGGTGATAACGGGCTCCAACATGTCGGGCAAGACCACCTACATGCGTACCGTGGCCCTCAATCTGCGCCTGGCACAGGCCGGCTCGGTGGTGGCGGCGCGGCATTTCGCTTTCGGGCGGATGCGCATGGTCTCGTCGATCTCGGTCAGCGACTCGCTGGAACAGGGGTTGTCGTACTTCATGAGCGAGGTCATGCAGGTCAAGGCGGTGATCGACACTGTGCGCCAGGCAGCGGAGCCGTTGCTGTACCTGCTCGACGAGCTGCTCAAGGGCACCAACGAGAAGGAGCGCAACCTGGCGATCATCGAGATCCTGCGCACCCTCTGCGCCCATCAGGCACTGGGCATGCTCACCACCCACAACGTGGCGCTGGCCACCGCGCCTGAACTCCAGGGGCTGGGCAGCAACATCTACTTCGAAGAAGGTTTCGAAGAGGGCAAGGCACAGGTGCTGCGCTTCAACTATCAGCTGCGCCACGGCATTTCGCGCAACACCAACGCCATCCGCCTGCTGCGCAGCATGGGAGTGCTCAAGGGTGACTGACACACTGGACATGGGCGGGCAGCTTGCCGATGCCGGGCATGTCGGCCAGGTCGTGCCGCTGGTCGCCAGCATCGCGCCGCAACCCCTGGCGTTCATCTACGGGACACGCCATCTGGAGCCTTACCTGGCGCACGCCTTTGCCCGTAACCTGGGTTGGTTTGGCCACGCCCGGCATCGGGTGCTGGTGCAGGCAGGGGAATGCCATGGGGTTGTGGCTACGCTTGGTGCCCGCGAAAAGACCCGTTTCGACCTGGCCCTGCTCTCCTCGATACTGCGTTTCTATCCGGGGCTGTCCGGGTTGCGGGTGATCCGCCGCCTGCAGCGGTCGGTGGCGCGCCATCCGCGGCCTGGTCACGATGCGTTGTGGCTGTACAACCTGGCCGTGGCGCCCCAGGCGCGCGGGCGGGGGCTTGGCACGCGGCTGCTGCGAGGCGCCATCGCCCGGGCACGGGCGGCGGGGCATGGGCGCCTGCAACTGGATGTGGACGCCGACAACCAGCTGGCGCAGCGCTTGTACCGGGCCCATGGTTTCCAGGTTGACAGCGAGATACCGGGGGTGTGTTGCGACGGTTTTCTGTTCGCCGACCAGTTGCGCATGAGCCTGGATCTGGGCAACCGCGGATAACGATGCGAAAACTTGCGTCTCTCGCCGGGCCGGTCAGTGCTAATCTTGCATACCCCCATTCGAGGGGGCCTATCAGCCCTATATGGACAGCAATCGGTTCTATTCATGAAGAAATCAGTAGGCATCCTTTCCGGCCTGGCGGTCGCCATCGCCGTCGCAACCACCGCTGGCGCCTGGTACACCGGCAAGCAACTGCCCGCGGAGCTGGAACGCTCCGTTGCCCGCGGCAACGAAGAGCTGAAGAAAGCCCTGGTCGGTAACGGCGGCAGCATGACCATCGAGCTGGTCTCGCTGGACCAGCACTTCTTCACCAGCACCGCGCACTACCGCCTGAAGGCCGAGAACGTGCAGCTCGGCGAGGCCGAGGCGCTGAACTTCCAGGTTGGCGTGACCGACCAGATCGAGCACGGCCCGTTTCCCTGGTCGCGGGTCAAGGCGTTCAAGCTGATGCCGGTCATGGCCACCAGCAACAGCGCTTTGGACAAGGATGACTTCACCGCGGGCTGGTTCACCGCCGCCGGCGACAAGGCACCGGTCACCGCGCAGGTCAGCCTCGGCTACAACGGCAGTGTCGACAGCGATATCCGCCTGGCGCCGGTGACACTCAAGGAAGACGGCGGCAACGTCCTGGACTTCTCCGGCCTGCAGCTGCAACTGCGCGGTGACCGCGACGGCAAGGCAGTGGAGATCCACGGCAATGCCGAGCACCTGGAGTTGAATTTCGTCGATGAGCAGCAGGCGCCGGTGAAGATCCTGCTCAACGGCTTCAAGGCCGGTGGCAAGCTCCACGAAACCGCTCACGACATGGTCTATGTCGGCAACTTCGACCTGGCCCTGGCCGACACCCAGGTGACCTTCGGGCCGAAGCAGGAAGTGCTGGTGCTCAAGGGCCTGCAGCAGAACAACCTGTACAACGCCGAAGGCGAGGCCAAGGACAAGCTGGCCGGACGCCTGGAATACAAGGTTGCCGATATCAGCTATGCCGGACGCAAGGTTGGCAGCGCGGAAATGGTCCTGACCATGAAGTCCATCGACATCGCGGCCATGCAGGCGCTGATGGAGTGGTACCAGACCCAGCTGCCGCAGATGCAGCAGGCGGCGGCCGAGGGCGAGGCCCCGTCGCTGGAAATGACCCCTGAGGAACAGGCCAAGGTCCAGGGCGACCTGCAGAAGCTGCTGGTGGCCAAGCCGCAGGTGGCGGTAGAGAAGCTGGCGTTCAAGACCGCCAATGGCGAGAGCCACTTCAACCTGGCGATGGACTTCGCCAGCCCGAGCTCGTTCGACCTGCCGCCTGACCAGCTGGGCAAGCAGCTGCTGACCCAGCTGAAGGCCAAGCTCAGTGTCTCCAAGCCGATGGTCGGTGACCTGGCCACGTTGCAGGCGCTGCTCGACGGCGAGACCGACGCCCAGGCCATTGCCCAGCAGTCCAGCCAGGCTGGCGAGATGCTCGGCATGATGGCGCTGCAGAGCGGCATGGCCACGGTAGAGGGCACCGATGTGGTATCGAGCCTGCAGTATGCCGATGGCATGGTCGACTTCAACGGCAAGAAGATGACCGTCGAAGAGTTCGCCATGCTGATCAGCGGCCACTTGGCGGCGCTGCAGCCGCAGGGCTGACCCCTCGGGCAGAGCCGCTCCCATCATCGAGGGAGCGGCGATGCGGCGCCCCGACTTGCCCCGCGACGGAGGGCTGCAAAAACCCCTTTTGCATCCTTCCGATTGCCTGTAGCCTTCGCGTCCGATAATAATCCGCGCCCGCAGAGGGGCCGAGACGCTGGCCGTCCGGCACCGCTAGCCGATCTGCCAGGGCCGGGTGATACACTCGACTGACGCGCTCAAGCGCCCTGCAGGTCCAGCGATCATGACCCAGATTTCCGAACGCCTGTTGGTCCAGGCGCACCTCGATGCCAAGCAGCCCAACCCGCTGACGCCCGCGCAGGAGGCCGATTACCGTGCGGCCATCGCTGCCGAGCTGAAGAAGCAGAACGCCGTGCTGGTGGCCCACTACTATTGCGATCCGGTGATCCAGGCCCTGGCCGAGGAAACCGGCGGCTGCGTGTCCGACTCGCTGGAAATGGCGCGCTTCGGCAAGAATCATCCCGCCGAGACCGTGGTGGTGGCGGGGGTGCGCTTCATGGGCGAGACGGCGAAGATTCTCACCCCGGAAAAGCGCGTGCTGATGCCGACCCTGGAAGCGACCTGCTCCCTCGACCTGGGTTGCCCGGTCAAGGAGTTCTCGGACTTCTGCGACCAGCATCCCGAGCGCACCGTGGTGGTCTACGCCAACACCTCCGCGGCAGTTAAAGCCCGGGCCGACTGGGTGGTGACCTCCAGCTGCGCGCTGGAAATCGTCGAAAGCCTGATGGACAACGGCGAGACCATCATCTGGGGGCCGGACCAACACCTGGGCCGCTACATCCAGAAGCAGACCGGTGCCGACATGCTGCTGTGGGATGGCGCCTGCATCGTTCATGAAGAGTTCAAGTCGCGCCAGCTGGCCGACATGAAGGCGCTGTACCCGGACGCCGCGATCCTGGTGCACCCGGAGTCGCCGGAAGCGGTGATCGAACTGGCCGACGCGGTAGGTTCCACCAGCCAGCTGATCAAGGCGGCGCAGACCCTGCCGAACAAGACCTTCATCGTCGCCACCGACCGCGGCATCTTCTACAAGATGCAGCAGCTGTGCCCGGACAAGGAATTCGTCGAGGCGCCGACCGCTGGCAACGGCGCGGCCTGCCGCAGCTGCGCGCACTGCCCGTGGATGGCCATGAACACCCTGGAGCGGGTGCTGGACTGCCTGCGCAATGGCAGCAACGAGATCTTCGTCGAGCCGGCGCTGATTCCCAAGGCGATCAAACCGTTGAACCGCATGCTCGACTTTACCCAGGCGGCGCGGTTGAAGTTGTCCGGTAACGCCTGACCGGTTGCACAAACCATCGCGGGACAAGTCCGCTCCCACGCCATGTATCACCGTGGCGTGGGAGCGGGCTTGCCCCGCGATGGTTTCTGGCTGTGTATCAGCGCCCCATCATCTCCTTGACCATGCGCTGCTGCTCCATGATCTCGCGCTGGCGCTGGTCGATCTGCGAAGCCAGCGGGAAGTTGCTGCCCGAGCGGCGCTTGGCGTAGTCGAGCTGCTGGATCGCCTGGTCGAAGTCGCCGACCAGGGTGAAGTATTCGGCGCGCGCGCGGTGCAGGCCGATGGTGTTGCCCGACAGCCCGCGCACTTCGGCCACGTCGTACCACACGTCCGGATCGTCCGGGCGGTTCTTGACCAGGTCATCCAGCACCTTTTCCGCTTCGGCTGGCTTGTTCTGCTTGACCAGCAGGTCGGCGCGCACCTGTTTCAACGGGTAGTTGCCCGGGTACAGCGCCTGCATGCGCTGGGCGCGCTGCTGGGCGTCGGCCAGGCGGTTGTTGGTGATGTCCAGGTCGATCTGCGCCAGGTTGTAGGTGATGTCGTTGGGCGCCTTGGCCAGCAGTGGCTTGAGGTTCTCCCGCGCCTCGTTGAGCTGGCCGCCCTTGATCTGCGCCAGGGCCAGGCCGTAGCGGGCGGCATCCATGTTCGGGGTTTCGTCGAGCTGGGCGCGGAAACGCTTGGCGGCCATGCCCGGCGTGCCTTCGTAGGTTAGCTGCACGCGGGCGCGGATCAACTGGTAGCGCAGGCTGTCCTCCACGCCGCCCTTGGGCGCCTGTTCGGCGCGGTTGCGGGTGTCGGCGATACGCGATTCGGTGACCGGGTGGGTCAGCAGGAATTCCGGCGGCTTGGCATCGTAGCGGTACTGGCGGGCCAGGCGCTCGAACATGCTGGGCATGTTGCGCGGATCGTAGCCGGCCTTTTCCAGGTTGAGGATGCCGAAACGGTCGGCTTCCTGTTCGTTCTGCCGGGAAAAACGCCGCTGTTCCTGGATTGCCGCAGCCTGGGTGCCGGCGATCACGCCAATGCCGGCATCGCCGCCGCCGCCCGCCGCCAGCACGATACCGGCCAGCAAGGCCGCCATCATCGGCAGCTGCATGCGTTGCTGGGCTTCGACGCCGCGGGCGAAGTGGCGTTGCGACAAGTGCGCCAGTTCGTGGGCCAGTACCGAGGCGTACTCGCCTTCGGTCTGGGCATTGAGGAACAGGCCGCCGTTGACCCCGACGATGCCACCGGGTGCGGCAAAGGCGTTGAGTTCCTTGCTGTCGATAAGGATGAACTCCAGGCGCCGGTCCTGCAGTTGGCTGGTCTCGGCCAGCTTGTACACGCTGGTCTCGACGAAGTCCTTGAGCTGCGGGTCGTTGAGCTGGTTCACCTGGCCGCGCAACAGGCTCAGCCAGGCGCGGCCGAGCTGGTGTTCCTGTTGTGGCGAGACGATCGCGGAGCTGGCGTCGCCCAGTGACGGCAGGTCGTCGGCGTGGCCGGGCAGGGCCAGCAGGCAGGCCAGCGTCAACAGGGTGGGGCGCAGTAGATTCATGCAGAAGCTCGCGTCGGTCAAAAGCCTTACTGTAGCCGGGTCGCGCGATGCCGACCAGTGGCGGTATCCTACCAGACCTTTCTGTCCATACCCCGGAGACGCGCCCGATGAGTGACACCCCGACCAGCGACGCCGAGCTCGACGCCAGCGGGCTGAACTGCCCGCTGCCGCTGCTCAAGGCCAAGATGGAACTCAATCGCCTGGCCAGTGGCGCGGTGCTCAAGGTGATCGCCACCGACGGCGGCTCCCAGCGCGACTTCCGCACTTTTGCCCAGTTGGCCGGTCATACGCTGCTGCACGAAACGGCCGAGGCCGGCGTGTACACCTACTGGCTGCGCAAGGCCTGAGTCTTTCCCAAGGATCGTCAATGTTCAAAGTGCTTCGCGACTGGATGCAGCGCTACTTCTCCGACGAGGAGGCAGTGGTGCTGGCGGTCCTGCTGTTCCTGGCCTTCACCGTGGTGCTGACCCTGGGCGGCATGCTCGCGCCGGTGCTGGCGGGCATGGTCCTGGCGTTTCTCATGCAGGGGCTGGTCAATGCCCTGGAGCGCTTGAAGGTGCCGACGCGGCTGGCCGTCTGGCTGGTGTTCGCGCTTTTCATGGGCGCGCTGGCGGTGTTCATGCTGGTGCTGGTGCCGCTGCTCTGGCATCAGCTGATCACCTTGTTCAACGAGCTGCCCGGCATGCTCGGCAAGTGGCAGTCACTGTTGCTGCTGTTGCCCGAACGCTATCCGCACCTGGTGTCGGATGAGCAGGTGCTGCGCGCCATCGAATCGGTGCGCGGTGAAATCGGCAAGTTCGGCCAGTGGGCGTTGACCTTCTCGTTGTCGAGCCTGCCGTTGCTGGTCAATGCGATGATCTACCTGGTACTGGTGCCGATCCTGGTGTTCTTCTTCCTCAAGGATCGCGAGCTGATCGGGCGCTGGGTCAGTGGCTACCTGCCGCGTGAGCGCACGTTGCTCAACCGGGTGGGCGACGAGATGAACCGGCAGATCGCCAACTATATCCGCGGCAAGGGCATCGAGATCCTGATCTGCGGGATTGCCACTTATATCGCCTTCATCAGCCTGGGCCTCAACTATGCCGCCTTGCTGGCGCTGCTGGTGGGGTTGTCGGTGGTGGTGCCGTATGTCGGCGCGGTGGTGGTGACGGTGCCGGTGACCCTGATCGCGCTGTTTCAGTGGGGCTGGGGCGACCAGTTCATCTACCTGATGGCGGTGTACGCGATCATCCAGGCGCTCGATGGCAACGTGCTGGTGCCGCTACTGTTTTCCGAGGCGGTGAGCCTGCATCCGGTGGCGATCATCTGCGCGGTGCTGCTGTTCGGCGGGCTGTGGGGGTTCTGGGGGATCTTCTTCGCGATCCCGCTGGCGACGCTGTTCAAGGCGGTGCTGGATGCCTGGCCGCGGCAGGAAACGTCTGTGGCGCCGATGCTGTAATTGCTGGGGCTGCGCAGCAGCCCCATGCGTCCTTAAGCCTTGTTCAGGGCCTCGGCCGCAGCCAGTACCGCATCCACATGCCCGGGCACCTTCACCCCACGCCATTCCTGGCGCAGCACACCGTCCTTGTCGATCAGGAAGGTGCTGCGGTCCACGCCCAGGTACTCCTTGCCATACAGCTTCTTCAGCTTGATCACGTCGAACAGCTGGCACAGCGCCTCGTCCTTGTCGCTGATCAGCTCGAAGGGAAAGGCCTGCTTGGCCTTGAAGTTCTCATGCGACTTGATGCCATCGCGGGAAACGCCGAACACCACGGTGTTGGCGGCCTGGAATGCCGCGTGCTGGTCGCGGAAACCCTGGCCTTCGGTGGTGCAGCCCGGAGTGCTGTCCTTGGGGTAGAAGTACAGCACCACTTGCTGGCCTTTCAGCTCAGCCAGGCTGACGGTCTGGCCGCTGGTGGCCTGGACCTGGAAATCGGCGACGGGTTGGTCGATTGCTATGGCCATGGGAGCTTCCTTAGACAGGGTTCTGTGGGCGCCACGGTTCGATCAGCGCGTCCAGATTCAGGGCGTCGGCGAAGTCGAGGAACTGGTCGCGCAGCCAGCTGATCTGGGTGCCGGCCGGCAGGATCACGGTGAACTGGGCGTTGAGCATGCTGCTGCCGGTCTGCGGGGCGAGGTAGGTGTCGCAGGTCATGGCTTCCAGTTCGACGCGGTGGTCGAGGAAGAACTGGCACAGCTCGTTGATGATGTCCGGGCGATAGGCGGCGCTGACGTAGGCCACGTAAGGCAGGGCCTGCGGGCGCACCTCCTGGTCGGCGCTGCGGACCACGTCCAGCGTCAGGCCGTGCTTCTTGCCCAGGCCCGGCAGGGTGGCCTCGAGGCGGGCCAGGGCATCCCAGCTGCCGCCGACCTGCAGCACCAGGGCGCTGGTTTCGCCGTGGCGCGACAGGCGCGAGGTGACCACCGCGCAGCGATTGTCGAAGGCCGCGCGGCTGAGGACGTTGGCCAGCTCCATGGGGTTGGGGCCCAGGGCGCTGATGACGAGGAATTGTTCGCGAACGGTGGGGGTGGACATGCAGCATTCCTAAAGCGATGAGCGGTCGGTACAGGACGGGGGCAAGCCTCCTTTTCCAGCAGGGCCCCGGCCGGTTTGGGCGGCTGTGGACGCAGGCGAGGAGCACTGTCGACGGCCCGGCGGGCCGCGCTGTATCGATCAAAGGATCAAGGGTAGCGAAAAGCGGCGCGAAGGGGAATGCTCCGCCCGCCTGCTTCGCTTGTGCAAGGCCGATGGCGCCAGTACCATTACCGCTCTCTTTTTCCGGCAGGAGCAATTACATGATTGCGGGCAGTATGGTGGCGTTGGTCACACCCATGGATGCACAAGGGCGTCTGGACTGGGACAGCCTCGACAAACTTGTAGACTTCCACCTGGAAAACGGCACCCACGCGATCGTAGCTGTCGGCACCACCGGCGAGTCCGCCACCCTGGACGTCGAAGAGCACATCCTGGTCATCAAGCACGTGGTCGAGCGCGTCAAGCACAGCAAGAAGCGGATCCCGGTAATTGCCGGTACCGGTGCCAACTCCACTGCCGAAGCCGTGCACCTGACCCAGAACGCCAAGAATGCCGGCGCCGACGCCTGCCTGCTCGTCGTGCCTTACTACAACAAGCCGACCCAGGAAGGCCTGTACCAGCACTTCAAGCACATCGCCGAAGCCGTCGACATCCCGCAGATCCTGTACAACGTGCCCGGCCGCACCTCCTGTGACATGCAGGCCGACACCGTGATCCGCCTGTCGAAGGTCAAGAACATCATCGGTATCAAGGAAGCCACCGGCGACCTGGTCCGTGCCAAGGCCATCCTGGAAGGCGTCGACAAGGACTTCATCGTCCTGTCCGGCGACGATCCGACCGCCGTCGAGCTGATCCTGATGGGCGGCAAGGGCAACATCTCCGTCACCGCCAACGTCGCCCCGCGCGAAATGGCTGACCTGTGCGAGGCCGCCCTTGAGGGCAATGCCGAGAAGGCCCGCGCAATCAACGAAAAACTCATGCCGCTGCACAAGGACCTGTTCTGCGAAGCCAACCCGATCCCGGTGAAATGGGCGCTGGTTGAAATGGGCCTGATGCAACAAGGTATCCGCCTGCCGCTGACCTGGCTGAGCGAAGGTTGTCACGAAAAAGTCCGTACTGCCTTGCGCCAGTCCGGCGTACTGGTTTAATCGAGGAAGTACACCGCATGAAGCGACTGGCTGGTCTTTCCGCTCTCGCCCTGATCATTTCCAGCACCAGTGGGTGCGGTTGGCTGTGGGGCGAGGATGGCTATTTCCGCGACCGTGGCAGCGACTACCTGCAGGCGCAGCCTACCGCGCCGATGCAGCTGCCGCCGGACGCCAGCAACGTCAAGCGCCTGGATCCGCTGCTGCCGATCCCGCGCAACGTGGCCGACGATCGCGCCACTGGCGAGTTCGAGGTACCCCGTCCACAGCCGCTGTCGGCCACCGCCGACATCAGCGATTTCAGCCTGCAGCGCAGCGGCAACAGCCGTTGGGTGCTGGCCCAGCGCTCGCCCGCCGAAGTCTGGCCGGTGACCCGCCAGTTCTTCGAGGACAACGGTTTCCGCATCGCTGAAGAGCGCCCGCAGACCGGCGAATTCAACACCACCTGGCAGCGCTTCGACGAACTGTCGGCTTCCCTCGGCCAGCGCCTGGCCAGCACCTCCAGCAGCCCGGACAGCGAAGTCCGTGTGCGGGTGCGCATGGAGCCCGGCGTGCAGCGCAACACCTCCGAGGTGTATGTGGTCAGCGTCGAGCGTCCAGCCGGCAGCACTGCCGAGCCTGACTTCCCGTCCGCCTCCAGCAACACCGGCACCGACGCCCTGTTGGTCGACGAAATGCTCGCCAGCATGAACCGCAGCGCCGAGAAGGGCGGGTCGGTCTCGCTGCTGGCCGCGCGTGACTTCGATGCCCCGAGCCAGGTCAGCCTGAGCGAGGACGGCAGCGGCAACCCGGTACTGTTCCTGGGTTCCGACCTGGACCGCGCCTGGTCTGGCGTCGGCCGCGCCCTGGAGCAGGGCGAGTGGCGTGTCGAGGACATCAACCGCAGCCTGGGCCTGTACTACATCAACCTGTCCGAGAAGCCCGACGACAAGCAGAAGGAGCCCGGCTTCTTCAGCCGCCTGTTCGGCAGCGAGCCGAGCAAGGAAGAGCGTGAAGCCCGCGCCGAGCGCTATCAGGTACGCCTGAGCAAGGTGGGTGATAACGTCCAGGTGACCGTCGAGAAGAACATCAACACCGTGGCCCCGGCCGATGTCGCCCGCCGCGTGCTGAGCGCGATCCAGGACCACCTGGGCTAAGTGCGCTTCGCGGTTCTGGGAAGCGGTAGCCAGGGAAACGGCACGCTCATCGCCAGTGGTGACACGGTCATCCTGGTCGACTGCGGCTTTTCCCTGCGCGAGACCGAGCGGCGCCTGGCGCTGCTCGGGGTTTCGGCCACGCAGTTGAGCGCAGTGCTGGTGACCCATGAACATGCCGACCACGTGCATGGCGTGGGGTTGCTGTCACGGCGCTACAATGTACCGGTCTACCTCAGCCAAGGCACCTTGCGCGGCATGCGCAAGCCGGTGGAGGTGGCCGGTTTTCTCGGTTGCGGCGATGTCGTGCAGATCGGCGATCTGCAGGTCAGCGCGGCACGGGTCGAGCATGATGCCTACGAGCCGTTGCAGTACGTGATCAGCGACGGTCGCCGCCGCTTCGGCATGCTCACCGACCTGGGCAGCTACGACGCGCAGTTGTTGGAACGCTATCAGGGGCTCGATGCCCTGCTGATCGAAGCCAACCATTGCCGCGACCTGCTGGCTCGTGGGCATTACCCGCGCTTTCTCAAGCTGCGGGTCGGCGGCAGCCAGGGACATTTGAACAACCACCAGGCCGCGAGCCTGGTGGCCGAGTTGGGCTGGCAAAACCTGCAGCACCTGGTGCTGGCCCACCTCAGCAGCAAGAACAACCTGCCACATCTGGCCCGCCAGTGTTTCGTCGACGCCCTCGGGTGCGACCCGGACTGGCTCCAGGTGGCGAATCAGGATCAAGGGCTCGACTGGCGCCAAATCGCCTAGCCCACCTACTCAAGCAAGCGGAGCCCATCATGGAAAAACGCGACGAACTCTACCGCGGCAAGGCCAAATCGGTTTACAAGACCGACGACGCCGACCGCTTGATCCTGCTGTTCCGTAACGACACCTCGGCGTTCGACGGCAAGCGCATCGAACAACTCGACCGCAAGGGCATGGTGAACAACAAGTTCAACGCCTTCATCATGCAGAAGCTCGAAGAAGCTGGCGTGCCGACCCAGTTCGACAAGCTGCTGGGCGACAACGAGTGCCTGGTGAAGAAGCTCGACATGATTCCGGTCGAGTGCGTGGTGCGCAACTACGCCGCCGGTAGCCTGGTCAAGCGCCTGGGCGTGGAGGAGGGCATCAAGCTGGAGCCGTCCACCTTCGAGCTGTTCCTGAAGAACGACGAGAAGGGCGACCCCTTCATCAACGAATCCCACGTCGTCGCCTTCGGCTGGGGCACCGCCGAGCAACTGGTGGAGATGAAGAAGCTGTCGTTGAAGGTCAACGAAGTGCTGAGCAAGCTGTTCGACGACGCAGGCCTGCTGCTGGTCGACTTCAAGCTGGAGTTCGGCGTGTTCCACGGCCAGATCGTCCTGGGCGACGAATTCAGCCCGGACGGCTGCCGCCTGTGGGACAAAGAGACCCGCAAGAAGATGGACAAGGACCGCTTCCGCCAGGGTCTGGGCGACGTGATCGAAGCCTACGAAGAAGTTGCCAAGCGCCTGGGCGTGCCGCTGTAAGCGGCGCGTTCACGCAAGCGCCTGATACCACGCGAATTTTTTTCAAAAAAGGTTTGCCAGAAACGAAATCGCTGGTATGATGCGCGCCATTGGAGAGATGCCGGAGTGGTCGAACGGGACGGATTCGAAATCCGTTGTACTGGCAACAGTACCTAGGGTTCAAATCCCTATCTCTCCGCCATACATGAGAAAGCCCCGAGATTAACGTCTCGGGGCTTTTTTCATTGCCTGTATTTTTTGTAGCGACTCGCTGATAGCGTGCGTCAGCATCGGGTCCGCGTTCCTGGAAAAGGAATACAGACAGCAGGGCAATCGCTAGCCTGCGGCGCTTGCTGGCAACCTGCCACGATTTGCAGCGGCACTGCTCTCGTAGAGAATCGCGCCCTTTGTTTTCGTAAGGATGCGTGCAATGAAGTTCGAAGGGACTTTTCAATACATGGGCAATCACGGGATCGTCTTCAACGTCTCGCAGATCACCCTGACCGACAGCGAGCGCGGGCGTTTGCGCGAGCTGCATTTCGGCGAAGCTAAAAGCGCCCACTACGAGGTCAACAGCAAGGTCGTCGAGACGTATGACAGGATGCTGGCCAAAGGGCTGCCGTGTGTGATGAAGATCGGCATCTCCAAGCCGCTGACCCGACAGCAGGGCGATACCCTCAATGCCCAGCGCACCAAGGTCGCCAACCTTGCCGCCTCGGCGTTTGCCGCGGCCGCCAGTTCTGTAGCATCGCCGTATGTTGGCGTGCCGGTGGGCGCTGGGGTGCGTGCCTATGCCAATGACGTCCTGCCTACTTACCATGCTGGCGATGTGCTCGTCAGCATCGAGGCGCAGGTCAATGGTGGCATCGGTCCGCAGCACTCCACTTCGACCCTGATCATCAAGACCTGAGGGAGGCGCCTGTGTCCGAAATTACCTATGCGGTCATCGCCCTGGTGCTTTATGGCCTGCTGGATCGGTTCCTTAAACCCTACCCGCTGCGCAAGTGGCTGGGGGTGGCGCTGGTGGTGGTTGGTTTCGCCGGTTGCGTTGTTGTCAGCCAGGCCCGTTTGTACGGGTTGGACCTGGGATTGCTGTCGGTCCTTGCCACGGGGTTGGGCGTAGGCCTGTTCGTGAGGCGACGGCGATTCGAGCAGGTTGGTTGATGCGATAAAGTCTTTATCGATTTCTTTGCTGAAAGCCCCGTAGTTCGCGCTACGGGGCTTTTTGCATCAAACAGCGGGGCTGTTTGTTACTGCGTGGGAGACATCTTGCGACAGTGCTTTGGCCATGCCGGTGAGATAGTGGGCGGCGGCTAACAAAGTAGGTGCGTTCTTCAGATCCTGAGTCAGCGCGATATCACTCAGGGTGTAGGCGCAGGTTATCAAGTGCGTGGATTGTTCCAGGGCATAGTCCATGGGGTGGCCCGCAACGACCTGAAACAGTGGAGTTTCGTTATCGATTTCACCGCTTTCGCCAAAGCTGCCGATGCCGGTGGTGGTGATGCGTTTGTCTTGAGTCATGCCGGTTCTCCTTGTTCTCAGGTGGCGATCAATGCCTTGCCTGTACACGGCTCAGGGCCATTTCTACCAAGCTGCGTGCGCTGTTGATTTCGTGCACGGCGGTCAGGGCCATGACCTGGCCCGGCGGCTTGATGTGGATCATGGCGGCGTGCTGGGCGGCGGTGAGGGCGCAGACGAGATACTCGGCAATTTGAACGAGTAAATCTTCAATCTGATGTGGTGCGTCGCCAAAGCTGTTTGGCGGATCTGGAACCATCTTGTGCATATGCATCTCCGGAGTCGGTGGTGCTGCAACAAGCTTGCTGTCAAACAAGGGGGTGGCAGCGGTACGTGGGTTGACAGACCGAGGACTCCGGGACCCGGCGCACACAAGGTGCCCCACGTACTGCCGCCATAAGGGGCGCACGTGCTCGGAGTAAGATTCGGCCTGTCAAAGCCGGCCATTGAGTTGGCAACGACGGGTCGAGACTAGGCCTCGCATCGAGCAGCTGCAATGGCCTGAATGGGGAAAAAGTGTGCTTGGGAAATGGACTACAGGGAATCAGGAAAGTCTGATGAAAACCTGTAGGAAGCTGAAAGGAATTACCCGCCTGTAACGTTTTAGCAAGTAGATCAACACGCTTAGTTACCGTGCCATCAACTTGTTAGTTGACCCCCGTCAACTAGTGCACCTGTACTAATGCCTTTCATTCTCACCGCCATTTCCCGTATGATCCGCGCGCCATCCGTTTGATGGTGGATCATGGACTAAAGGATTTTTATGAAAAAGCTGATCAAAGCTACTGTCGCTGTTGCTGTCGTTTCGGGCGTTGCCCTGCTGTCCGGCTGCACCGGCCAGGTCTACAACCAGCCTAAGAACTGCTCGTACGACTACCTGTTCCACCCATCGGTTTCCATCTCCAAGATCATCGGCGGCTGCGGCCCGATCGATAAACTGCCTCAGCAGCAGTAATCTTGGGATTACCCTGATCCGGCCGTTCACGGCCTGATCCAAGACCCCCGACCATGGATGTGGCCGGGGGTTTTTGTTTTCCGGGGCGTGGTGGCTTGTCGCGTGGCAACCTGTCGTCTTGACGCCCCGGCCCGCGTTTGTTTGTGCTGGCAATTCGGTTACAATCCGTAAATCGTTTCAGCCTTGTCGGTCAATCCGACCAAAGGCTGGCGCGTCCAATGTCTCTCTGGCTGCTGAACAATGATCACAACAAGCCTGCGCTGAAGAACATGGAATACCTGGGCCAGCCACAGGCCCACCCTCCGTTCTACTGACTGGAATCGATCAATGTTCAAGAAAGCTGGCAAGACCTTGCTGGGTCTGGCTGTCGCGGCGAGCTTCATGCAAGCGCACGCTGCCGACACCAAGAAAGTCGACGTGCTGCTGGTTGGCGGCGGCATCATGAGCTCCACCCTGGCTGTCTGGCTCAACGAGCTGGAGCCAAGCTGGTCGATGGAGATGGTCGAACGCCTGGACGGCGTCGCCGAAGAAAGCTCCAATGGCTGGAACAACGCCGGTACCGGCCACTCCGCGCTGGCCGAGCTGAACTACACCCCGGAAGACAAAGACGGCAACGTCAACATCACCAAGGCCATCGAGATCAACGAGTCGTTCCAGATCTCCCGCCAGTTCTGGGCCTGGCAAGTACGCCAGGGCGTGCTGAAGAACCCGCACTCGTTCATTAACACCACCCCGCACATGAGCTTCGTCTGGGGCGATGACAACATCAAGTTCCTGAAGAAGCGCTACGACGCCCTGCAGGCCAGCCCGCTGTTCCGCCCGATGCAGTATTCCGAGGACCACGCGCAGATCGCCAAGTGGGTCCCGCTGATGATGGAAGGTCGTGACCCGAACCAGAAACTGGCGGTCACCTGGACGCCGATCGGCACCGACGTCAACTTCGGCGAGATCACCCGCCAGTTCGTTGGCAGCCTGCAGACCAAAGAGAACTTCGACCTGAAGCTCTCCACCGAAGTGCAGGACATCACCCGCAACGAAGACGGCTCCTGGCACGTCGAGTACAAGAACCTGAAGGACGGTACCGAATCGGCCACCGACGCCAAGTTCCTGTTCATCGGTGCCGGCGGCGGCGCGCTGAAGCTGCTGCAGAAGTCGGGCATCCCCGAGGCCAAGGAATACGCAGGCTTCCCGGTTGGTGGCTCGTTCCTGGTGACCGAGAACCCGACCGTTGCCATGCAGCACATGGCCAAGGCCTACGGCATCGCCTCGACCGGCGCGCCACCCATGTCGGTACCGCACCTGGACACCCGCGTGCTGGACGGCAAGCGCGTGATCCTGTTCGGGCCATTCGCCACCTTCTCGACCAAGTTCCTGAAGAACGGCTCGTACCTGGACCTGCTGAGCAGCGCCACCACCCACAACGTCTGGCCGATGGCCCGCGTCGGCATCGACCAGTACCCGTTGGTCGAGTACCTCGCCGGCCAGCTGATGCAGTCCGACGACGACCGTTTCGCCGCCCTGCAGACCTACTTCCCGAACGCCAAGAAGGAAGACTGGAAGCTGTGGCAGGCCGGTCAGCGCGTGCAGATCATCAAGCGTGACGAAGAGAAGGGCGGCGTGCTGAAGCTGGGCACCGAGGTCGTGGCTTCCCAGGACCGCACCATCGCCGGCCTGCTGGGCGCCTCGCCAGGTGCCTCGACCGCCGCGCCGATCATGCTCAACGTGCTCGAAACCGTGTTCAAGGAGAAGGTCGCCACCCCTGAGTGGCAGGCCAAGATCAAGGAAATCGTGCCGAGCTACGGTACCAAGCTGAACGCATCGGCTGCCGCCACTCAGAAAGAGTGGGACTACACCGCCGAAGTGCTGCAGCTGGAGAAGCCGCCGGTGCTCGATCAGAGCGTCAAGACCACCGCCGCCCCAGGCGCACCGGTCGAGAGCAAGCCTGCGAACGACATGGCGCTGTAAGGCCCATGCTTGCCGGGCTTGCCCGGCAACACCAACCACGAGGATCGCCCCTGGCGGCCTCGTGGTTTTTTTGTGCCTGGACTATCGATGGAAACGGCTCCCGCCGCTAGCAGGCCGCGGTTCAACGCTGCTCGAGAATGCTGCCCAGCAACCCTGGAAAACGGCTTTCGAGCTCATCGCTGCGCAACGAGTTCATGTGCGTGGTACCGACATTACGGGTGTACACCAGCCCCGAGTCACGCAGTACACGGAAGTGATGGGACATGCTCGACTTGGGCCGGCCGCCGTCCAGCTCGCCGCAGCTGGCTTCGGCAACACCCGCCAGGCGGCGCACGATATCCATGCGCACAGGGTCGCTCAGCGCGTAGAGCAGGCGCTCCAGCGTCAGGTCTTCGGGATTGGGGTGGGTATAGGCTCGCATGGTCGACATGATAACGGGGGTTTCACAAATTGCCATAGTTCGAATATGATCGAACAATCGTATCCACCCTGTCCCTGGAGTTACCTCATGGCCGCCTTGTTCGAACCCTACACCCTCAAAGACGTCACCCTGCGCAACCGCATCGCCATTCCGCCGATGTGCCAGTACATGGCCGAAGATGGCCTGATCAATGACTGGCACCAGGTGCATTACGCAGGCCTGGCCCGTGGTGGCGCCGGCCTGGTGGTGGTCGAGGCCACCGCGGTGTCCCCGGAAGGGCGCATCACCCCCGGCTGCGCCGGGATCTGGAATGACACCCAGGCCCAGGCGTTCGTGCCGGTGGTCAAGGCGATCAAGGCCGCCGGTTCCGTGCCGGGCATCCAGATCGCCCACGCCGGGCGCAAGGCCAGCGCCAACCGCCCCTGGGAAGGTGACGACCACATCGCCGCCGACGATGCCCGTGGCTGGGACACCATCGCCCCGTCCGCCATCGCCTTCGGCGCCCACCTGCCGAAAGTGCCGAAGGCCATGACCCAGGACGATATCGCCCGGGTCAAGCAGGACTTCGTCGATGCCGCGCGCCGTGCCCGCGATGCCGGTTTCGAATGGATCGAGCTGCATTTTGCCCATGGTTACCTGGGCCAGAGCTTCTTCTCCGAGCATTCCAACCAGCGCACCGATGCCTACGGCGGCAGCTTCGACAACCGCACGCGCTTCCTTTTGGAAACCCTGGCCGCCGTGCGTGAGGTGTGGCCGGAGAACCTGCCGCTGACCGCTCGCTTTGGCGTGCTGGAGTATGACGGCCGTGACGAGCAGACCCTGCAGGAATCCATCGAACTGGCGCGCCGGTTCAAGGCCGGTGGCCTGGACCTGCTGAGCGTCAGCGTTGGTTTCACCATTCCTGAGACCAACATCCCGTGGGGGCCGGCGTTCATGGGCCCGATCGCCGAACGTGTGCGTCGCGAGGCCAAGCTGCAGGTGACCTCGGCCTGGGGCTTCGGTACCCCGGAGCTGGCCGAAGGCGCGTTGCAGGCCAACCAGCTGGACCTGGTGTCGGTGGGGCGTGCGCACCTGGCTGACCCGCACTGGCCGTATGCCGCTGCCAAGGCCCTGGGCGTGGACAAGGCTTCGTGGACCTTGCCAGCGCCTTATGCGCACTGGCTCGAGCGTTATCGCTGAGTGAGGCAGGGGCCGCCACGCGGCCCCCGTTTCAAAACCGGCTCAAACGATAGGCCCCGATTTGCGGGCAGTCTTCGCCAGTTACCAACTGCCCCATCCATTCCGCCGTCACCGCCGCCTGGGTCAACCCCAAATGCTGGTGCCCGAACGCCAGCAACACCTTGCCATCGGCCACCCGGTCGATCACCGGCAGCGAATCCGGCAACGAAGGCCGGAACCCCATCCACGGCGTCGCCCCCTCGGCATCCAGCTCGCGCCGAAACAAACCCTTGCTCAACCTGTGCAGTTGCCACGCCCGCTGCATGCTCGGCGGCGCCTCAAGCCCGGCGAACTCCACCGTGCCGGCCAGGCGCAGGCCGTCGGCCATGGGCGTCATGATGAACTTGCGCTCCAGCGAGGTGACGGCAAACGGCAGGCGCTGCAGCTCCGCCGGTAGCATCAGGTGGTAGCCGCGCTCGGTATCCAGGGGCACTCGCCGGCCGGTCAGGGTAGCGGTGAGCTTGGCCGAGTGGGCGCCGGCGCTGATCAACACCTGGCTGGCCTCGACGGGGCCCTGGTCGCTGGCAAGGCTGACGCCCTGGCCATGCACCCGGCCGCCACTGACCTCGGCGCGCAGAAAGCGTACGCCGCTGGCCCTTGCGGCGCTGAACAGTTCGCAGACCACTTGATAGGGGTCGAGGAAGTGACCGGTGCGCGGGAAGAACAGGCCACCCAGGATCGACGGGCTCAACTGCGGCGCCGCTTCGCTCACCGCCTCTGCCGACCACAGGTCCACGGGTACGCCCTGTGCCTGCATGCGGCTGCGCAACGCCGCGAGCACCTGGCGCGATTCATGGCGTTCGAACACCAGCAGCGACCCGTCTTCCTTGAGCAAGGGGCTGCGGTCGATGGATGCGAGCAGCCGTTGCCAGGCGCCAAGGCTGTTTTCATTCAACGCCCGAATGCCCGCCACGCTGCGCTGGAACGGCGCCGGGCGCAGGTTCAGCAGCAGCCGGGTGAACCAGGGCAGGGCGCGGGGCAGGTACTTCCAGTCCAGGCGCAGCGGGCCCATCGGGTCCAGCAACATCGCCGGCAGGCGCTTGAGGATCGACAGGTCGGCGATGGGAAACACCTGCTCGGTGGCCAGGTGCCCGGCGTTGCCATACGAAGCGCCATGGCCCGGAGCCTGGCGATCGATCAGCAGCACCCGGCGGCCCTGGCGTGCCAGCTGCAGGGCACAGGCGACGCCGACGATGCCGGCGCCGACCACGGCGATGTCCGTGTCAGTGGCGGTCATGGTTCAGGCTTCCCGCTGGCCATCGAGCAGCCGCCGCAGGTGCAGCGGATTGGCCTGCTGCAATGCATCGGGCAGCAGGGCGTCGGGGAAGTCCTGGTAGCACACCGGGCGCAGGAAGCGCAGGATCGCCGCAGTGCCCACCGAGGTACTGCGGGCGTCCGAGGTGGCCGGGAACGGGCCGCCATGGACCATGGCGTCGCTGACCTCGACCCCGGTCGGCCAGCCATTGACCAGGATCCGCCCGGCCTTGCGTTCGAGGGTCGGCAGCAGGCGGCGGGCGCTGTGCAGATCGGCCTCGTCCAGGTGCAGGGTGGCGGTCAGTTGGCCTTCCAGATGCTCGGCCACTTGGCGGATTTGCTCATCGTTGTCGCATGCCACCACCAGTGAAGTAGCGCCGAACACTTCGGCTTGCAGCGTAGGGTCGGCAAGAAACGCCTGGGCGGTGGTGACGAACAACTGAGCCTGGCACTGGTTCGGCCCCTGCGCCGGCAGGCCGGTCGCCGCGCACCGGGCGTTTTGGTTTTCGCTCAGCGCTGCCACGCCGACCGCATAGGCATTGGCGATACCCGGAGTAAGCATGGTCTGCGCTGCGGCTTGGCGAATATGGGCGCTGGCGGCAACCAGGAAGTGCTCGAGGGCCTGGCCCTGTCGGGCGACCACCAGCCCGGGATTGGTGCAGAACTGGCCGGCACCTTGGGTCAGCGAAGTGACAAAGCCTTGCGCCAGGGCTTCACTGCGCGAGCGCAAGGCGCCATCGAACAGGAACACCGGGTTGATAGCGCTCATTTCGGCATAGACGGGGATCGGCTCCGGGCGCGCCTGGGCCGCCTGGCAAAGGGCGAGGCCACCGCTGCGTGAACCAGTGAAACCGACCGCCTTGATACGTGGATCAGTGACCAGGCCGATGCCTAGTTCACGGCCAGCGCCGTACAACAGGGAAAACACGCCTTCGGGCAGTTCGCACTGCGCGACCGCCCGGGCCACGGCCTGGCCAACCAGCTCGCTGGTGCCGGGGTGGGCGCCGTGGGCCTTGACCACCACCGGGCAGCCCGCGGCCAGTGCCGAGGCGGTGTCGCCGCCGGCCACCGAGAAGGCCAGCGGGAAGTTGCTGGCGCCAAACACCGCCACCGGGCCCAGGGCCACCTGGCGTTGGCGCAGGTCCGGGCGGGGCAGGGGCTGGCGCTCGGGCAGGGCATTGTCCACGCGCACATCAAGCCACTCACCGGCGCGTACCACCCGGGCGAAGGTGCGCAGCTGGGCGCAGGTGCGGCCACGCTCACCCAGCAGGCGGGCCTTGGGCAGGCCGGTCTCGGCGTGGGCGCGGTCGATCAGCGCATCGCCAAGTGCTTCGATCTGTTCGGCGATGGTTTCGAGAAAACCGGCGCGCTGTTCGAGGGGCGTTTCGCGGTAGGCATCGAATGCCGCCCAGGCCAGGGCGCAGGCCTGAGCCACCTGTTCGCCGCTGGCGCCGGCATAGGCGGGTTCCAGGGCCTGGTTGCTGCTCGGGTCGATGGCGCGGATCGCTTCGCGGTTGCCGGGCACGGCACGCTGGCCGATCAGCAGGTTGCCTGTCAGGGTCATGGGGCGTCCTTTGGGATTGAGTTCGAGAGAAAGCGGGCCGCTGTGCGGCCCATCGCCGGCAAGCCGGCTCCCACAGGTACTGCGCAAGGCTTGAAGCTTGTGGGCGCTGGCTTGCTGACGATGGGGGCGAAGCAGCTCCTGGAGTCAGGCCTGGTTCTGCTCGGCCGACCAGCTGGCGTACCAGCTGCGGAACAGCGCGTACTGCTGCTCGGCATAGTTGCGCTGGGCGTCGCTGAGGGCATCGGTTTCGTTGAAGTGCAGGCGGTACTCGGTGTCGCCGTTGAGCACCATCAGGTGCTTGTAGTACAGCACCAGGTCGCAGCCTTCATCGAACGACGACAGTACCGCCAGCGCTGCTTCCAGCTCACGTGCCTGACGCCGGGCCTTGGCATCGCCCTTGGCGGCGCGCTTGCTCAGGCTGACCAGTTGCAGCACTTCGCGGGGCAGCGCGTTGCCGATGCCGGTGATGGCGCCGGTGGCGTTGCAGTTGACGAAGCCATGCACCACTTGCGTGTCGACGCCCACCATCAGGGTCACAGCGTCGTCCTGGGAGGTGATGTGCTCGGCGGCGTAGCGCAGGTCGGCGCCTCCGCCGAACTCCTTGAAGCCGATCAGGTTCGGGTACTCGCGGCGCAGTTCGAAGAACAGGTCGGCGCGGGTGGCGAAGCCGTAGTAGGGGCTGTTGTAGATCACCGCCGGCAGCTTCGGCGCGGCGGCGAGGATCGCCGAGAAATGGTGCTTCTGGGCGATCAGCGAGGCACCGCGGGACAGCACGCGGGGGATGACCATCAGGCCGGCGGCACCGACCTTGGCGGCGTGGGCGGCATGGGATACGGCTTCGCGGGTGTTCACCGCGCCGGTGCCGACGATGGTCGGGATGCCGGCGGCCACCAGGCGCGCCACGCCTTCCTGGCGCTCGGCCTCGGTCAGCAGCGGCCAGTCGCCCATCGAGCCGCAGTACACCACCGCGCTCATGCCGGCGTCGATCAGTTCGCGGCCCTTGCGGACCAGTGCGTCGAAGTCCGGCTTGCGCTCGGCGGTGCAGGGAGTCATCAGGGCGGGCATGGTGCCGGTGAAGATGTTGTCGGTCATTGTTGTCACTCCTGGCGGTATTCAGTGGGAAATGAACGGGGTCAGATGCCCCAGGCGAACGGATCCTGTTCGTCGATCAGCAGGGTGCTGTCGGCGGTCATGTGGGCGCGGCCGGTGATGAACGGGCGAATGCGTTCGCCGTCGCGTTCGTAGCGGCCCTGGAAGCGGCTGCCGGTGATGCTGGCCTGGACCCAGGTCTGGCCTTCGGCGAGCTTGCCGTCGGCGGCCAGGCACGCCAGCTTGGCGCTGGTGCCGGTGCCACAGGGCGAGCGGTCGTAGGCCTTGCCAGGGCACATGACGAAGTTGCGGCTGTCGGCGTTGGCGTCGTCGGCGAACAGCTCGACATGGTCGATCGGGGCGCCGTCCTCGCCGCTGATGCCTTGTGCTTCGAGGGCCTTGAGCAGGGCCCAGGTGTAGTCGGTAAGGACTTCGCGGTTGTCCAGCTCGATACGCTGGCCGTGGTCGGAGACCAGGAAGAACCAGTTGCCGCCCCAGGCGATGTCGCCACACACCTGGCCATGCCCAGGCACTTGCACCGCTACCTGCCGGCGGTAGCGGTAGGACGGCACGTTGCCGACAGTGACTGAGCCATCGTCGTGCAGGGTGGCGCTGACCTGGCCGACCGGTGTATCGATCTTGTGCACGCCAGGCTCGATCAGGCCGAGGTGGCGCAGCGAAGCAACCAGGCCGATGGTGCCGTGACCGCACATGTTCAGGTAGCCGGCGTTGTTGAAGAAGATCACCCCGCAGGTCGCATCCGCGGACACCGGGGGGCAGTACAGCGCGCCCACCAAGACATCGTTGCCGCGCGGCTCCAGCAGGCAGGCGCGGCGCCAGTGGTCGTGCAGCTCGCGCAGTTCGTCGCGCTGCTCGGCCATGCTGTGGCCGTGCAGTGGCGGGAAGCCCTTCATCACCAGGCGGGTCGGTTCGCCGCCGGTGTGGGAGTCGATGACATGAACCAGTTTCATCAGCGTGTCCATTGTGTAGTGGGTCAGGAGGCGACAGCGGCGGGTTGCCCGCCGGCATGGGATTCGCTGCTGGCTTCGCTTTCGTCGTCGCCATCGAGGCGCACCAGCCGCGCCGGTACTCCGGTGGCGGCGCCCCAGTAGTAGATGCCCAGGGCACTGGCAGCCACGAGCACGGTATCCAGCGGGTGGCCGATCACGCCCAGGCCACCGAAGCTGCCCAGCCAGGAGAGGAAAATGGTCACGGCGTAGAAGCCGATCAGCCAGGCCGACGAGCGCACCTGCTGGCCCAGCGACAGGTGTTCGGTAGGCACGAAACGGCGGCACAGCAGGTACAGCACGAACATCACGATCTGCAGCGCCAGCAGCCAGGACACGGTGTTCCAGCCCGACCAGTAGACGATCAGCGCGGCGATGATGAACGACAGCGGGCCGAGCACGCCCATGCCCTTGACCCGGAACGGCCGGGCCATGTCCGGGGCGCTGCGGCGCAGGGCGGCCACGGACACCGGGGCTACGGCGTAGCTCAGCACCAGCGCGGCGGAGACCACGTTGATCAGCGCCTCCCACGACGGGAACGGCAGGGTCCAGAACACCGCCAGGGCGAAGGTCAGCCACAGCGCCGGGCGCGGGATGCCGGATTGCTCGTCGATGCGGGTGAAGTACTTGAAGAAGGTGCCGGTCTGCGCCCAGCCGTAGATCACTCGCGGGGTGGCGTTCATGTAGATGTTGCCGCAGCCGCTGGGCGAGATCACCGCGTCGGCCACCACCAGGTAGGCCAGCCAGCCGACGCCCAGGGCCAGGGCGATGTCACGGTAGGGCAGGGCCAGTTCCTTGGTCACCCCGGCCCAGCCGTTGGCAATCATCTCGGTCGGCACGCTGCCGAGGAACGCCAGTTGCAGCAGGGCATAGATAGCGGTGGACAGCAGCACCGAGAGAATCAGCGCGATGGGGATGGTGCGCTGCGGGTTCTTCACCTCGCTGGCCACCGAGATGATCGGGGTCAGGCCCAGGTAGGCGAAGATGATGCCGCCGGCCGACACCGCCATTTCCACGCCGGACAGGCCGAACGGGGCAAAGCCCTGGACCTCGAAGTTCTCCGGTTTGAAGAAGGTGAACAGCACGCCGATCACCAGCAGCGGCACGATGAACTTGAACACGCTGACCAGGTTGTTGGCCTTGGCGAAGGTCTTCACGCTGCGGTAGTTGAGCACGAAGAACAGCCCCAGCAGGGCGAACTGCACCAGCCAGCCGAGCACCGTCGGGTCGCTGGAGCCGCTCTTGGTCAGCGCCGGAAACCAGGCCGCGGCGTACTGGCGCGAGGCGACCACCTCGATGGCGATCAGGCTGGAGAAGGCGATCAGCGTGATGAAACCCATCAGGTAGCCCAGCAGCGGGCCGTGGGAGTACACTGGGTAGCGCACCACGCCGCCGGCCCGTGGCAGGGCGGCGCCGAGCTCGCAGTAGACGATGCCCAGCAACAGCACGGCGAAACCGCCGAGGAACCAGGAGAGGATGCCGGCCGGCCCGGCGATGGCCGAGACGTGGCTGGCGGCGAACAGCCAGCCCGAGCCGAAGATGGCACCGAGGCCGATGAAGGTGAGGTCCAGCAATGACAGCTGTTTCTTGAATTTGCCTGACATGGGTGCGCCTTCTTGTAGGTTTTGGATAGGCAGGTCTGATGTCACGATGCGGCGGCATGCGCCGCGTTCTTGTAGGTCATGGGGCGGCTTGCGTGGGGCATAGAGTGGACCGATCGCGGGCTCGGTTCTTGATGGTTTTCTGCAAGGTGGGTGACGAAATCGGCATAGTCGGGAGCAAGTGCTGGCGCTCGGAGGGGGCTGCTGACTAGGCTTGCAGGGCGCCAGAACCACTAGAGATAACCGCATGTCCGAGCAACCGTTGACTGCGCTGTACCAGCACCTCGACCAGCACCGCCCCGAATCCCTCGAAGCCCTGCTCACCGGCGTGGTCTGGCTGCTGCCGATGCTGGACGTCATCGCCAATGCGGCGATCTTCATCAAGGACGACCAGGCTCGCTATGTGCTGGCCAACCGCACGCTGGTCCAGCGATGCGGTTTGAAACATCTGCAACCGCTGCTGGGCAAGACCAGCGCCGAGGTGTTCCCGGCGCGCCTGGGCCCCGGCTACACCGAGCAGGATCGCCGGGTGCTGGAGCAGGGCCAGGTGCTGGAGGACCAGCTCGAGCTGCACCTGTACGGCAGCCGCGAGCCGGGCTGGTGCCTGACCCACAAGCGCCCGCTGTACGACGCGGCGGGGGCGATCATCGGCCTGGTGGGCATTTCGGTCGACCTGCAGTCAGCCGCCGATACCCACCCCGCCTACCAGCGGTTGGCGGCGGTGGACGCGCATATCCGCGCGCATTTCCACCAGCCGATCAGCATGGGCGAGCTGACGCGCATCGCCGGCATCTCGGTGGCGCAACTGGAGCGCTACTGCAAGCGGGTGTTCCACCTCACACCCCGGCAGATGATCCACAAGGCCCGTCTGGAACATGCGCACCACCTGCTGCACAGCGACCTGCCGATCATCGAGGTGGCGCTGCGCTGTGGCTACACCGACCACAGCGCGTTCAGCCGGCAGTTCAGGCAACTGACCGGTTTCACGCCGCGGCAGTACCGGATGGCAACGAATTGAAGGCTCGATGCATAAATGCATTGAATGAATATGCTGAAATGCATAAAATGGATTTCTGCGCTACTCAGTAGCGTGTGTAAATTCAATCGATACAGGATGTTCACGATGACAACCGCTTATACCGCCAAGAATTCCCTGCCTTTTGCGGCGCTACCCACTACCGATGGTGTCGTGCAGTATTTTCGTGCGACCAGCACCAACGTAGCGGATGCGTCCTATGCTCCCGATGGTCTGGCAGCTGCGCCGATCTACGGCCTTGGTGGCCAACTGTTGCAAGGCAACGAGATTGTCGCTGGCGGCAACGTGACGCTGGTTTCCTACCTCGGTCCACTGCTCAACCAGGGAGGTCTGTGCTGGATCCTGCTGAACTGCGAGGGTGGTGCCCAGCAGGTGGCCAATGCCACGCATAGCCAGCAGGCCGTGACGCTTGGCCAGATCATCGGTTTCTCTGGAGCCGCGCCTGGTGACATCAAGTTCTCCGCAGCCAATGAGGCGCCGGTGGGCTGGCTGAAGGCCAATGGAGCATTGGTGTCTCGCGCCGAGCATGGTGCATTGTTCGCAGCCATCGGCACCACTTATGGCGCTGGCGATGGTGTCACGACCTTCGGCCTGCCTGACCTGCGCGGTGAGTTCATCCGTGGCTTCGATGACGGCCGTGGGGTAGACCAAGGCCGGGCATTCGGCTCCTGGCAGAAGGGCAGCCTCTACCCCTACGACACTACCCAGAGCAGTGCCAACGGTGTCTGGAGTGCATCTACCACACAGAACGACGGTCCGGCTTCGCAAGTCGCGATGGGCGTGGATGCCTACTCCACCGCCGAGTATTCGACCATTTCGCTGGGTGGGGTCGATGCGAAGGTCAACTATGCATTGCCAGGTCTGTTCGGTGACCGTGGTTACTCCGGGATCACCCGTCCACGCAACATGGCCATGCTCGCATTGATCAAGTGCTGATCACTCGCTGCTGAACAGGGCGCGGGCCTCGTCGAAGCACTGCTCGGCGATGGCCGAGCGTGGCTCGCTGCGGCGCAGTAGCAGGCCGACCGGGCTGTGGATGCTGGCCTCCTGCACGGGGATGATGCGCATGTGCTGGCTGAGGTCTTCCAGGCCGCAATCCAGCGGCATGATCGCGCAGCACACGCCGGTGTTGATCGCCTGGATCAGCTGGAAGGTCGAGTCACTCTCGAGCACGGCGTTGGGCGTAAGGCCCCGGCTGCGGAAGCTCAGGTCGAGGGACTGGCGGTAGTGCATGCCTTTGCTCAGCAGGCCCAACGGCAGGTCGCCCAGGTCTTCCCAGTGCAGGCTGTCGGCCTCGAACTGGAAGTGCCGGGTGTCGTGCAGCAGGCCCATGGTGGTGATGCTCAGTTCGATCACTTCGAAGAAGCTGGTGTTGACCTGGTCGAGGTAGCAGATGCCGAGGTCGAGCTGGTTGCGGCTCAGGCCGTCGATCACCTGCTCGGAGCTCAGCGACGACAGCTGGAAGTGCAGCTCGGGGTACTTCGCGCGCAACGGCATCAGCAGTTGCATGGGGTTGAAGCTGGCCAGCGGCACGGTACCCAGGCGCAGGCTGCCGACCACCTGGCCCCGGCAGCTGGCGGCCTCGGCCTGCAGGCCGTCGTGGGCGGCGAGCAGGGTGCGGGCCCAAGCCAGGATGCGTTCGCCGGCTTCGGTGAAGCCTTCGAAGCGCTGGCCGCGCTTGACCAGCACCAGGTCGAGTTCGTCTTCGAGGTTGCGCAGGCGCATGGACAGGGTCGGCTGGGTGATGTGGCACAGCGCCGCGGCCTGGCCGAAGTGGCGGGTCTGGTCGAGGGCGATGAGGAACTTGAGCTGTTTGATGTCCATGGTGCGGCCTGGGTTGCGGGGTGGGTAGACCTTAACCAAGAGTGAAGCACCTGGCTAATCATTGCTGACAAATTCGCTGGCCTGTCGCGGGCAGGCGATAGAAACCGTCGATCACCCGGTACGCGCTATCGATTGGACGCTACCGGGGCTTCTCTCTAACGTGGCCGCCAAGCCAATCCTGGAGCAAAGGCCATGAGCGTGAAACCGGACGCGGTGTTCGTACCGCTGAACATCGCGGTGCTGACCGTCAGCGACACCCGCACCTTTGAGACCGACACTTCCGGCGAGCTGCTGGCTAGCCGCGCCGTCGGCGTGGGCCACCGCCTGGTGGCGCGCGAGCTGCTCAAGGACGACCTGTACAAGATCCGCGCCCAGGTCGCCACCTGGATCGCCGACGAACAGGTGCAGGTGGTGCTGATCACTGGTGGCACCGGTTTCACTGGCCGCGACAGCACGCCGGAAGCGGTGGACTGCCTGCTGGACAAGCGCATCGACGGGTTCGGCGAGTTGTTCCGCGCCTTGTCGATTCTCGATATCGGCACCTCGACCGTGCAGAGCCGGGCCCTGGCCGGCATGGCCAACGGCACCCTGGTGTGCTGCCTGCCGGGCTCGACCGGCGCCTGCCGCACGGCATGGGAGGGGATCCTGGCCGAGCAGCTGGATGCGCGGCACCGGCCGTGCAACTTCGTCCCGCACCTCAAACCAATCGGGGCCTGCGAAAGCCGCGGTTGATCCGACTCTATCGCGGAGCAAGTTCTTTCCCACGCATTCCCTGAACACAGTTGTTGCCGGTACGGCCCTATCGCCGGCAAGCCGGCTCCCACAGGGGGCACCCTGCCTTGTGGGAGCCGGCTTGCCGGCGATAGGACTGCGCAGCAGCCCCCGGCAATGTCAGCTCAACACATGATCCACCGGCACCAACGCCGGTGGCAGTGGCTCATGCCCCAGCGCCGACAGCACATCGCGCTCTATGGTACGCACCAGTGCATCGGTCGGCAGGTCGTTCTCATCCCGCCCGAATGGGTCTTCCAGCTCGTTGCCGATCGCATCCAGGCCGAAGAAGGTGTAGCTGACGATGGTGGTGAACAGCGGTGCCAGCCAGCCCAGCGGTTCGGCCAGGGCGAACGGCAGCAGCAGGCAGAAGATGTAGATGGTGCGGTGCAGCAGCAGGGTATAGGGGAACGGCAGTGGCGTGCCCTTGATCCGCTCGCAGGTGGCCTGTACGTCCGACAGGCCGGCCAGGCGCTGCTCCAGCAAGGTGTAGCGGAACTCGCTGATCGCTCCACGCTCCGCCAGCCGTGAACAATGTTCGCCCACCTCGCGCAGGATGCCGTCGCAGACATTGTGCGTCACTATCTGCGCCTTCTCGCCCAGCCAGGGGCGGGCGGCGCCGAGCTCGTCTTCGTTGCGCAGCCGGGCATTGAGGGCATGGGCGAAGGCACAGAGGCTGCGCAGCAGTTCCTTGCGCAGCGCCTCATCCTTGATCACCACGCTTTCGCGCACGAACGAGCGCACCTCGATGATCATCCGCCCCCAGGCCTTGCGGCCTTCCCACCAGCGATCGTAGCAGGCGTTGTTGCGAAAGCTCATGAAGATCGACAGCGACAGCCCCAACAGGGTGAAGGGCGTGGCGCTGACCGGGTAGAACAGCGCCGGGTAGTGCCGCTCGACCAGCACGATCAGCGCCGCGAGCAAGGTCACCGCCAGGCAGCGCAGGGCGATGCGCTGGACGATCGAGCCTTTGAGGGTGAACAGCACGCGCAGCATGTCGGGGCGTGAGTGGACGATCAAGGCGGTTCCAGAGGCGGCCGATCAGCCGCCGGTCATGTTCATGAAGCGCAGGATCTGCACCTCGCCGCCCACTTCGAAGTGGTGACGGTAGGGTTTGAGCTGCATGGCGTCGCGAATGGCTTTTTCCAGGCGGGCGCTGTCGCCGGGATGCTGGCGCATGACCTGCTTGAGGTCCACCGAGTGTTCGTTGCCCAGGCACAGCAACAGGCGGCCTTCGACGGTCAGGCGCACGCGGTTGCAGGTGGCGCAGAAGTTGTGGCTGTGGGGCGAGATGAAGCCGACCCGGGTGTTGGGCGCCTCGGCCAGGCGCCAGTAGCGCGCCGGGCCCTGGGACGACTCGGCCGACTCGACCAGGGTGAATTGCTCGGCCAGGCGCGCGCGTACGTCGTCGCTGGAGCAGAACGACTCGCCGCGCTCGTGCTCGCTGATCACGCCCAGGGGCATCTCTTCGATGAAGGAGATGTCTAGTTCGCGGTCGATGGCGAAACGCACCAGGTCGACGATCTCGTGGTCGTTGCGGCCCTTGAGCACCACCGCGTTTAGCTTGGTGCGGCGAAAGCCCGCGGCGCGGGCGGCGTCGATGCCGGCGATCACCTGCGCGAGGTCGCCGGTGCGGGTCAGGGCACGGAAGCGCTCGGGGTCGAGGCTGTCGAGGCTGATGTTCAGGCGCGACACGCCGGCATCGAACAGCGGCTGAGCCAGGCGGCCGAGCTGCGAGCCGTTGCTGGTCAGGCACAGTTCGCGCAGGCCGGGCAGGGCGGCGATGCGCCCGCAGAGCTCGACGATGCCTTGGCGTACCAGCGGCTCGCCGCCGGTCAGGCGGATCTTGCGCGTGCCCAGGGCGACGAAACGCTCGGCGACCTGGTACAGCTCTTCGAGGCTGAGAATCTGCTGGCGCGGCAGGAACTGCATGTCTTCGGCCATGCAATAGACGCAGCGAAAGTCGCAGCGGTCGGTAACCGACATCCGCAGGTAATCGACTTTGCGGTTGAAACCGTCGATCAGGGCCTGGGGGTTCTTTTCCACGTTCGCGCTCGACATTGAAGTGGTTGGGGGCGGCGAAAGGCCGCGGATAAGGTCCAAGCTATAACCTGCGCCCATTGGCGTCAAATTGCTTTGCCCGACCATTCGATCAGTCTCCTCTATCACGGCTGCAGGCCGCGCCGGCCAAGGGCTTGGCCCGGTGATCGAAACGGTTTATCACGCCGTCATTTATTTCGATTGGACGCAGCAAGGGGCGCTTCTTAGGCTGGAAAAAACACCGTGCGGAGAAGCGCAGCATGAGCCAGGACGAACACATCAGGGACTACAAGGGGCCGGCTGCCGGCTGGGGCGCGCTCAAGAGCGTGACCAAGAGCTGGCTGGGCAGCGAGAACGCCTTCAAGAACCTGCGGGCCATGCTCAAGACCAACCAGAACGGTGGTTTCGACTGCCCGGGTTGCGCCTGGGGCGAATCGCCGGAAAGCGACATGGTCAAGTTCTGCGAGAACGGCGCCAAGGCGGTCAACTGGGAAGCCACCGGGCGCTCGGTGGATCCGGCGTTCTTCGCCCGCTATAGCGTCAGCGCCTTGCTCGAGCAGACCGACTACTGGCTCGAGTACCAAGGCCGCATCACCCACCCGATGCGCTACGACGCGGCCACCGACCATTACGTCGAGATCAGCTGGGACGAGGCATTTGCCCTGGTCGCCCGGCACCTGAACGGCCTCGCTTCGCCCGACCAGGCCGAGTTCTATACCTCTGGCCGGGCCAGCAACGAGGCGGCGTTCCTCTACCAGTTGTTCGTGCGTGCCTACGGCACCAATAATTTCCCCGACTGCTCGAACATGTGCCACGAGGCCAGCGGCGTGGGCATGGCCGAAACCCTCGGCGTGGGCAAGGGCACCGTGGTGTTCCATGACCTGGAGCTGGCCGATGCGATCTTCGTGATTGGCCAGAACCCCGGCACCAACCACCCGCGCATGCTCGAACCGCTGCGCGAGGCGGTCAAGCGTGGTGCCCAGGTGGTCTGCTTCAACCCGCTCAAGGAGCGCGGGCTCGAGCGCTTCCAGCATCCGCAGCACCCGTTCGAGATGCTCAGCAACGGCTCCGAGCCGACCAACACCGCGTACTTCCGTCCGGCGCTGGGTGGCGACATGGCAGCCATGCGCGGCATCGCCAAGTTCCTCCTACAATGGGAGCGCGAGGCGCAGCTGAACGACGAGCCGCCGGTGTTCGACCACGCCTTCATCGCCGAGCATACCAGTGGCGTCGAGGCCTACCTGGCGGTGGTGGATGCCACGCCCTGGGACCATATTGTCGAGCAGTCGGGCCTGAACAAGGCTGAGATCGAGCTGGCCGCGCGCATGTACCGCAAGGCCGAGCGGGTGATCATGTGCTGGGCCATGGGCGTCACCCAGCACCGCCACTCGGTGCCCACCGTGCAGGAAATCGTCAACCTGCAGCTGCTGCGTGGCAACGTCGGCAAACCCGGCGCTGGCCTGTCGCCGGTACGCGGCCACAGCAACGTGCAGGGCGACCGCACCATGGGCATCGACGAGAAACCCAAGGCCGCGCTGCTCGACGCCATCGAGAAACGCTTCCAGTTCAAGGTGCCCCGCGAGCACGGCCATAACGCCGTGCTGGCGATCCAGGCAATGGAAGAAGGGCGGGCCAAGGTGTTCGTCGCCCTGGGCGGCAACTTCGCCCAGGCGACTCCGGACACCCCGCGTACCCATGCGGCGCTGCGCAACTGTGAACTGACCGTGCAGATCTCCACCAAGCTCAACCGCTCGCACCTGGTCACCGGGCGCGATGCGCTGATCCTGCCGTGCCTTGGCCGCACCGAGATCGATATCCAGACCGAAGGGCCGCAGGGTGTCACCGTGGAGGACACCTTCAGCATGGTGCATATCTCCCATGGCCAGCTGAAACCGCGTTCTGCAATGCTGCGTTCGGAGCCGGCCATCGTCGCCGGCATGGCCAAGGCCACCTTGGGCAATCGGCCCATCGACTGGGACTATGCGATTGCCGACTATGGCCGCATTCGCAGCATGATCGCCGACGTGATTCCCGGCTTCGCCGACTTCAACGCACGCCTGCAGCATCCGGGCGGCTTCCACCTGGGCAACCACGCGGCGGACCGCAACTTCCGCACGGCCACCGGCAAGGCGCGTTTCACCCCGAGCCAGTTGCCGGAGCAACTGGTCAACGCGGCTGTGCTGGCCCGCGGTGACAAGCCGGACCTGATCCTGCAGACCTTGCGCTCCCACGACCAGTACAACACCACGCTGTATGGGCTCGATGACCGTTACCGTGGCGTGTTCGGGCTGCGCGAGGTGGTGTTCGTCAACGAGGCCGATATCCGTCGCCTGGGCTTCGAGCCGGGCGAGCAGGTGGATATCGTGTCGTTGTGGGAGGACGGCCACGAGCGGCGAGTGTCGGGCTTCCGCCTGGTGTCCTATGACGTGCCTGAAGGGCAGGCGGCGGCCTATTACCCGGAAACTAATCCATTGGTGCCGCTGGAAAGCTACGGCGAGGGGACCTACACACCAACCTCGAAGTTCGTGGCGATCAGGCTGGAGAAGGCCAAGGCGGGAAACCGGATCGAGGCTACCCTGGCTGACTGACAGGGCGGCCCTCATCGCTGGCAAGCCAGCTCCCACAGGGATGGTGTTTGGCTTGAGGTCGACGCCGTCGGGGTGGGAGCCAGCTTGTCGGCGATCAGGCCCTGCCAGAGATCATTTCAGCGCCCCACCGGATACGCCGTGGTGTACTTCATCTGCTCCATGGCAAAACTCGAGGTGATGTTCGACAGCCCGTCGGTGCTGGTGATCAGCTTCTTGTAGAAGCGGTCGTAGGCGGCGATGTCGCCTACCACTACCCGCAGCATGTAGTCCCAGTCGCCGGACATGCGATACACCTCCATCACCTCCTCGAACGCCGTCACCGTGGCGGCGAACTGCGCCAGCCAGGCGCTGTCGTGGCGTTGGGTCTTGAGCTGGACGAACACCGTCAGGCCCAGGCCCAGGCGCTCGGGGTCGAGCAGGGCGACGCGGCCGCGAATGTAGCCTTCTTCCTCCAGGCGCTTGACCCGCTTCCAGCACGGCGTGGTGGACAGGTTGACCGCTTCGGCCAGGTCCTTGAGGGACAGCGAGGCGTCGCGCTGGAGCAGGGTGAGGATATGCTGGTCGAAACTGTCCATGACGTCGTATGGCCGATTGCGAGAAAAGTTTCCCGAGAGTAGCCGCTCGCTGGGAACGTTGGAACCGTTTCGGCCGCTGCGTCGATGGAAATGTTCCGCTGGCGCCTGGGGGTGGTGGATATGAGATAGTGGTGGTTTTCCACCCTCAGGCAATGGACCCGACCATGTCCGACAAACCGCGCAATTTCGCCACCCGCACCATCCACGCCGGCGAGCAGTCCAGCGTCGCCGACAACGCCATCTTCCCGGCCATCGTCACTTCCAGCTCGTTCATCAAGCGCGGCCTGGACGACAACCCCGAATACGCCTACAGCCGGGTCAGCAACCCGACCCGGCATGCCTACGAGACCTGCGTGGCCGCACTGGAGGAGGGCGTCGGCGCGGTCGCCTGCGCCTCGGGCGTCAGCGCCACCGCCACGGTGCTCGAGCTGCTGTCCAAGGATGCCCATGTGGTGGTGATGAACGGCGTCTACGGCGGCACCTTCCGCCTGCTGGAAGATTACCGTGGACGCACCTCGGGCCTGACCACCACCTATGTCGACCTCAACGATGTCGAGGCGGTGGCTGCGGCGATCCGCCCCGAGACCCAGCTGATCTGGATCGAGTCGCCGACCAACCCGCTGCTGCACCTGGTGGACATCAAGGCGGTCTGCGAACTGGCCCGTGAGCGGGGGGTGATGACCTGCATCGACAACACCTTCTGCTCGCCTTGGAACCAGCAGCCGATCACTTTGGGCGTGGACCTGGTGATGCATTCGGCGAGCAAGTACATCGGCGGCCATTCCGACCTGACCGGCGGCGTGGTGGTGGCGGCCAACCACGAGTTGCTGGGGCGCCTGCGCAAGATCAGCATGGCGGTCGGCGCGATCCAGGGGCCGTTCGACTGCTACCTGGCATTGCGCGGGCTGAAGACCCTCGATGTGCGCATGGAGCGCCAGAGCGCCAACGCCCTGCGTGTGGCGCAGTTCCTCGAACAGCATCCGCAGGTCGAGCAGGTCTACTACCCTGGCCTGGAAAGCCACCCGCAGCATGACCTGTGCAAGCGTCAGATGCGCACGGGCGGCGCGGTGGTGGCGCTGCGTATCAAGGGCGATCGGGCCGCGGTCAACCGCCTGGTCGAGGCGCTGTCGATCTTCGTCCTGGCCGACTCGCTGGGCGGTGTGGAGAGCATGATCAACCACTCCTGGAGCATGTCGCACAACTCCCTGAGCCCGGAGCAGAAGGGCGTGATGGGGATCAGTGAGAACCTGCTGCGGCTGTCGATCGGGATCGAGGATTACCGCGATCTGATCGAGGATCTGGAGGGGGCGCTGAAGGCGTCCGCGTAACGGACGCCGACGTTATCGCGGGGGAATCAGGATTTGGGTGGGTGGACGATGCGTTCGATCTTGTCCTTGATCAGCACCCGCTCCTTGCGCAGGCGGTTTACGGTGTCGTCGCCGGTGGCATTGCCTTCGGCGGCGAGCACTTCCTTGTCCTTGGCGTTGTATTCCTTGTGCAGCTTGTGCAGGTCGTGATCCTTGTCGATCAGGGCCTGGAACTGTTCGGCGGTCACGTGCAGGTCTGCGAGCAAATCATGCGGAACTGGCATTTCTTCACCTCTCTCAGGGTTGGTAAACGAGCCTGAACCAAGAGGATAGTCGCCTTTGCCGTATTGCGGGACTGGGTTAGGCTGTCGCATCCCCCTGCGTGAACGGAACCTGCGCCATGCCTCACCTGAACCTGGAATACAGCGACAACCTGCGCGATCTCAATGTCGATGTGCTGCTGCTGCGCCTGAACCACGCCCTGGTCGGCAGTGGCCAGTTTGCCGAGGAGCTGGACATCAAGAGCCGCGCCCAGGCCTTTGCCCAGTATCGGGTGGGCACCGCCCCGGGCGAACGGGCTTTCGCCCATGTGCGCCTGGCGATCCTCAGCGGGCGCACGCAGCAGGTGAAACAGCAGTTGTCGAACAGCCTGCTCGAGGTGTTGCGCGAGGCGATTGCGGCCCAGCCTGGGCTGGACATTCAGTTGTGCGTGGAAGTCCTGGATATCGACCGCGAGCCGTACGCCAAACTTCGCCTGCCTGGCTGAATGGCAGCTGAATGAAAGTTGTTTAATTCATGAAAGACGCCGGCCCACCAATTGTTGGCGTCTTTTTCACAAAAAATTGATGCTAGGCTTTCTAGAGTTCGGCCAACTTTCCAACCTGCCCGTCCGGGCGTGTTGGCCGCTGATGAACTCTTGTTGCGAACGCCATGCTCAAATTCAAATCCCTGCGCACCGAATGGGTCACGTTGCTGGCCAGCCTGTACCTGTTGATCGGCTTCAATACCTTGCTTTGGGAGCACCTGGAGTCCATCGTGCCGCCGGGCATGGTGGGGCTGTGGTTGAGCCTGGCATTCGCCGTGCTGATGCTGTTCGCCTTCAATATCATCCTCACCTTGTTGGCGTTTCGTTATGTATTGAAACCAGTATTGATTGTATTGTTCATCAGCGGTGCAAGTGTCGCTTACTTCATGAATCAATATGGCGTACTTATTGACACCGGCATGTTCCGTAATGTGGCCGAAACCAATGTTGCGGAAGTGCGCGACTTGCTTTCGCTAAAGTTCGCCGCTTATATCCTGCTGTTGGGTGTACTGCCGTCGCTGCTGGTGTGGAAGGCCAGGATCACCTATCGCCCCTGGCACCGTGAGCTGCTGGGCAAGCTGGTGGTCAGCGGGGCCTGCGTCGCCGCCCTGGGCTCGGTGGCGCTGGTCAACTACCAGGGCTTGGCGTCGTTGTTTCGCAACCACCATGAACTGCGCCTGATGCTTACGCCGAGCAATATCGTGGGGGCCTCCATCGGCTATGTCAGCGAGCAAGTGGGCACGGCCACCCGGCCCTTCCAGCGCTATGGCGAGGATGCCCGTCGCGATGCGGCCTGGCAGCACCAGCGCAAGTCGCTGACCGTGCTGGTGGTCGGCGAAAGTGCGCGGGCGGAAAACTTCGGCCTGCTTGGCTATGCCCGCGACACTACCCCGCAATTGAGCAAGGAGCGGGGCCTGCTGAGCTTTACCGACGTCCACTCCTGCGGCACCGAGACTGCCGTGTCGGTGCCCTGCATGTTTTCCGGCATGCCGCGCAAGGACTACGACGCCCGCGTGGCGAAGAACCGCGAAGGCCTGCTCGACATCCTCCAGCGCGCGGGGTTGGCGGTGCAGTGGCGCGACAACCAGTCCGGCTGCAAGGGCACCTGTGATCGGGTGCAATTTATCGACGTGAGCAACCTGCAGGACCCGAGCCTGTGCGCCAGCGGCGAATGCCATGACGAGATCCTCCTGCAGGGCCTGGCCGAGTTGCTCGACAACCTCGACCAGGACACCGTGCTGGTGTTGCACCAGATGGGCAGCCATGGCCCGGAATACTTCAAGCGCTACCCGGCCGGCAGCGAACCCTTCACCCCGGTGTGCCGCAGCAACGCCCTGAACCAGTGCAGCCAACAGGAGATCGTCAACGGCTACGACAACACCCTGGCCTACACCGACAAGGTACTGGCGACCTTGATCGATACCTTGCGCAGCAAGCAGGACAAGGTCGACACCGCGATGATCTATCTTTCAGATCATGGCGAGTCGCTGGGCGAGTACAACCTGTTCCTGCACGGCACGCCCTACATGATCGCGCCGGAGCAGCAGAAGCACGTGCCGCTGCTGGCCTGGTTCTCCGACAGCTACCGCGAGGACTTCGGCGTGGACACCGAATGCCTGGGCAAGCTGCGCGATGCGCCGTTGTCGCAGGACAACCTGTTCCACTCGATGCTCGGCCTGTTGCAGGTGCGCACCGAGGTCTACCAGCGCTCGCTGGACCTGTTTGCCGGCTGCCGACCCTGGCTGGCGGCCGATCGCTGAGCGTACCGACGATCAGCACCAACGATGGCGTGGCTTGCGAGGTTTCACCCATTGCGCCCGCGCCGTATATACTGCGCGCCAATGTTAGTGGGAGAGCCTCGTGGCCATCGAAATTCACTGGATCCGTGACGACCAGACCCTGGCCCAGCACTGCCGAAGCTGGCGTGAGCTGCCCTTTGTGGCCCTCGACACCGAATTCATGCGGGTCGACACCTTCTACCCGAAAGCCGGGTTGATCCAGATCGGTGACGGCAAACGTGCCTTCCTCATCGACCCTTTGCTGATTCGCGACTGGCAGCCGCTGGCCGAGCTGCTCGAAGACAATGGCGTGGTCAAGGTGCTGCACGCTTGCAGCGAAGACCTGGAGGTCCTGCTGCGCCTGACCGGCAAGTTGCCGCAGCCACTGTTCGACACCCAGCTCGCCGCCGGCTACCTGAACATCGGTTTCTCCATGGGCTATTCGCGTCTGGTGCAGGACGTGCTGGGGCTCGAACTGCCCAAGGGCGAGACCCGCTCCGACTGGCTGCAGCGCCCGCTCTCGGAGACCCAGGTCAGCTACGCCGCCGAAGACGCCGTGCACCTGGCCGAACTGTTCAGCGCCTTGCGCCCGCGGCTGTCGGACGACAAGTACGCCTGGGTGCTCGAGGACGGTGCGGAGCTGGTTGCCGCGCTGCGCCGTGAAGTCGAGCCCGAGACCCTCTACCGCGACGTCAAGCTGGCCTGGAAGCTCGGCCGCCAGCAGCTGGCCGTGCTGCGCGAGCTGTGCGCCTGGCGCGAGCGTGAGGCCCGCAGCCGCGATGTGCCGCGCAATCGCATCCTCAAGGAACATTCGTTGTGGCCCATGGCCAAGAGCCAGCCGGACAGCCCGTCGGCGCTGGCGAAAATCGACGAAATGCACCCGCGTACCATCCGCCAGGACGGCGAGGCGCTGATCCAGCTGATCAAGCGCGCCGCCAGCCTGCCGCAGGAGCAATGGCCCGCGCCGCTGCCCGAGCCGCTGCCGATCGAAGCCGCCGGCATTCTCAAGCGCCTGCGCGCCATCGGCCAGGCCGAGGGTGAGCGCCTGGGCATCGCCCCGGAGCTGATGCTGCGCAAGAAAGCCCTCGAAGCGCTGCTCAAGAGCGGCTACCCCGACGGTCCCTATCAACTGCCCGATGCACTGCGCGGCTGGCGTCGCGAGCGCATGGGCCAGGCCCTGCTGGACGATCTGGCCGGTGCCGGAGATTCACGATGAAACGTATCTGCTCGATCTACAAGAGCCCCCGCAAGAACGAAATGTACCTGTATGTGCTCAAGGCCGATGGCCTGGAGCGTGTGCCCGAGGGGCTGCTGCCTTTCTTCGGCACGCCCGTGCACGCCTTCGACCTGGTGCTTAGCCCCGAGCGCAAGCTGGCCCGCGAGGACATCGCCAAGGTGCTGGAGAATCTCGACAACCAGGGCTACCACCTGCAGATGCCGCCGCCGGACGACGACTACATCGAGCACCTGCCCGAAGAACTGCTGCGCCGCAACGACCCGGCCTGATCCGGGCGCGGTCTCCTCTCTGTCTGCGGCCCGCCTGGCGGGCCGCTTCCGTTGTTTGCCAAGGTTGTGTGTCACATGCGCGTTCTGATCGCTGAACAGGATCATGCCAACTATGCCCGCCTGCTGGGCGAGGCGGCGCCGGACCTGGAGGTCCTGACCAGTGGCGATTCCGCCGAACTGGCCCGCCTGGCCCCCGACTGCCCGGTATGGCTGGGGCAGCCCGACCTGCTGGCCAGCCTGTTGCGCCAGGGCCACAAACCCCAGTGGATGCAATCGACCTGGGCCGGCATCACGCCGTTGCTGGCTGACGGCCTGCCGCGCGACTACCGCCTGACCCGGGCGGTGGGGATCTTTGGCCAGGTGATGGCCGAGTACATGCTCACCTACATGCTTGGCCATGAGCGCGATGTGCTGTCGCGCCTGGTCAGCCAGGTCGAGCGGCGTTGGGACGATCGGCCAGGGCGGACCCTGGAAGGACGCCGAGTGCTGATCGTCGGTACCGGCGATATCGGCCAGCAAGTCGCCGAGTTCCTCGTGCCCTTTGGCGTCACCTTGTACGGGGTAGCCAGCAGTGCCCGTGAGCAGGCGCCGTTCGTCGAGGTTGCCGGGCTCGACCAGTTGCCTCGCCTGGTCGGCGAGGCGGACTACGTGCTCAACCTGTTGCCCGACACACCGGCCACCCATGACCTGTACGATGCGGCACTGTTCAAGTGTTTCCGCTCCAGTGCCTTGTTCATCAATGCCGGGCGCGGCGTAGCGGTAGTCGATGCCGACCTGGTCGAGGCACTCAAGCAAGGGCACCTGGCCGGCGCGGTGATCGATGTCTGCCGCCAGGAGCCGTTGCCCCAGCGCCACCCGTTCTGGACTGCCTGGGGGCTGCTGCTGACCGGGCACAGCTCGGCGCCGACCTCGCCGGCGGCGATGGTGCGGTTGTTCGTCGGGAATGCGCAGGCGTATGCGGCAGGGCAGGGGTTGCGGGGCGAGGTGGACTTCGCGCGGGGCTACTGACAGACGTTTGCTGTCTGGCCCGCTCTCACAGGTTGTACCATCACCTGTGGGAGCGGGCTTGTCTCGCGATGAATCTGACGCAACCTTACAAGCTGAAGTCGCCTTCGGCCGCCAGCTCGCTCAACGGCCGGCGCGGGCTTGGCACTTCACGGGCCTGCAGGCCTTCGGCCAGGGTCGCCTTGTCGCCCAGCTTGCCGATTGCCACCATTGCGTGCAGTGCGTAGCCCTCGGGGATCTTCAGCTCGCGCCGGGCCAGGTCCTGGTCGAAGCCGGCCATGCCATGGGTGTGCCAGCCGCTGATGCTGGCCTGCAACGCCAGATGGCCCCAGGCCGAGCCGGTGTCGAAGGTGTGCCACAGGGCCGGCTTCTCTTCATCGGAGCCGGGTGCGGCGAAGGTGGTCTTGGAGAGGATCAGCACCAGCGCCGAGGCATGCTGCGCCCAGCTGCGGTTGAACTCGTTGAGGATGTCCAGGTAGCGCGCCCAGCTCGGCGTGTCGCGGCGGGCATAGAGGAAACGCCACGGCTGCGAGTTGTAGGCCGACGGCGCCCAGCGCGCGGCCTCGAGGAAGCTCAGCAGGGTTTCCTGGCTGATCGGTTCGTTGGTGAAGGCGCGGGGCGACCAGCGATTGATGAACTGCTCGTTGATGGCGTAGTCGGCGATGCGTGGGGTGGCGCTCATGGGGTGCTCCTGCAAGGGCTGGGACAAAGACCGCACGCTACTGCGTCCGGTGAGCACTGACAAGCGGTCTGGCGTTGCCGTCGGACTGCCTCTAGACTGGCGCCGCCGCGCGCCGCGGATTGATGTTGACTGCAGGAACACGTGTGATGATCGCCGATACCGCGCCCTTCTGGCGGCGCAAGACCCTCGACCAGCTCGATGCGCAAGAGTGGGAGTCGCTGTGCGACGGCTGCGGCCTGTGCTGCCTGCAGAAACTCGAGGACGAAGAGGACAACAGCGTCTACTACACGAGCATCGCCTGCAAGTTGCTCGACCTGCAGACCTGCCAGTGCAGCGACTACCCCAATCGCTTCCGCTTCGTGCCCGATTGCATCCAGCTGACCCCGGGCAAGGCCGACCAGTTCAAGTGGCTGCCGCCCACCTGCGGTTATCGCCTGGTCAGCGAAGGCCAGGACTTGCCGTCGTGGCACCATCTGGTCTGCGGCGATCGCGGGCAAGTGCATGAGCAACGCATTTCCCGGTCCGGGCGGATGCTCAGCGAGAACGATGTGGATGAAGACGACTGGGAAGACCACCTGATTTTTCGCGCGGGTTGAGCCGCGCGGCTACAAGGAGTTTCGCTATGCGTCGCCCGTTGTTGATGGTGCTTGGCCTGCTGCTCAGCACTCAGGCGCTGGCCAGGAAAGTCGATCTGGACTATCAGGTTCGCCTGTTGCCGCAGAGCGGTCAGGCCGAGGTGCGCCTGACCCTGGCCGACGGCAGCGTGGTGCGCAGCCTGGACTTCGACCTGGGCAAAGCCGGCGTCTACAGCGACTTCCTTGCTGATGGCCAGTGGCAGGTGCAGAACGGGCGCGGTGTCTGGCACCCGGCGTCAGGCAAGACCAGCCTCAGCTACCGCGTGCTGCTCGACCAGCAACCGAAGGGCGGTGTCCATGAAACCCGCATGACCGCGCACTGGGCGCTGTTCCGTGGCGATCAGCTGGTGCCGCCGGCGCGCCTCGACCAGCAGGACGGCACCGAACTGGTGTCGCGCCTGGCTTTCGACCTGCCGGCCGGCTGGAAGAGTGTCGAAACCGCCTGGCCGCGCATCGGTCGGCAGAAATTCCGCATCGATGACGTATCGCGCCTGTTCGATCGCCCCACCGGCTGGATGCTCGCCGGCAACCTGGGCAGCCGCCGGGCGCGCCTGGGTGATACCGAGGTGACCGTCGCCGCGCCGCAAGGGCAGGGCATGCGCCGCATGGACACCTTGACCCTGTTGACCTTCGTCTGGCCGCAGTTGCAGTCGGTGTTTCCACGCAACCCGCCCAAGTTGCTGCTGGTCGGTGCCCGCGACGAGATGTGGCGTGGCGTGCTGCCAGGCAACAATTCCCTGTACTTGCACAGTGGCCGGCCGCTGATCAGCGAGAACGGCAATAGCCCGCTGTTGCGCGAACTGGTGCAATTGTTCGCCCAGATCAACGACCGCGATGGCAGCGACTGGCTTGGCGAGAGCCTGGCCGACTATTACGCCAGCGAGCTGCTGCGGCGTGCTGGTGGCATGAGCGACGACCGTTACGAGGCGTTGCAGGCGCGCTTGCACAAGCTTGGCGACAAAGTGAATCACCTCAAGGGTGCCAAGGCCAGCCCGGCCCAGGTGGCCCGCGGCGTGCTGCTGTTGCAGGCGCTGGACCGGGAGATCCGCCTGCACAACCACGACAAGCGCTCGCTGGACGATGTCGCCCGGGCGCTGATGCGCCTGTCGAGCGTCAGCACCGAGGAGTTCGTGCAGATCAGCGAGAACGTCCTGGGGCGGCAGTCTGAAGTATTGCAAAGCAAAGTAATGCGCTAGACGCAGGATTTATCGCGGGGCAAGCCCGTTCCCACGACCCCGAACATCATTTTGAACGTGGGCTCGTGGGAGCGGGCTTGCCCCGCGATGCTTTCAACCGCCGGTCACCGTCGCGGTACGGGTTGCCGCCTCGGCGCTGGCCTTCAGCGCCTTGAGCTCGGCAGCCCCTCGTTCTATGTCGCGATGCAGGCGCAGGTATTCGGCGCGATGCCGTAACCACCACGTCTTGGTCGAGCAATGCCCGCTCACGCCACGGGCCAGCGCCAGGCCGCCGACGGCAACCTGCAACATCCCCAGCAGGCCACCGTGGCGTAGCCCCTTACTGATCATCAACGCGCCCCCAGCCAGGGAGCTGACGCGCTCCAGGCCGTGGACATTGTGTTCCGGTGTGTCCGTTGTCCAATGGATATCGTGCATTGCCGGGTCTCCTCAGGTTGGTGATATCCAGCAGACTTTGACCAGCGTGCAAGCGTTCAGTGTAATTGCCGCGTGGCTGCCCCGGACAACTTCGAGACTGTTCTGAGCAGGGGTGGTTTATAGCGATTGGTTGCAGGTGTCGTTGGCGAGTGTGCTGGCTGTAATGAAACTTTTTCAGCGTATTTAAACAGTCGTGACATGAAGGGTCGCTGTGGCTGAACGCCTGTGGAGAATCTAAGTCTCGCTTTTGCCGTTGCCGTTGCCGTTGCCGTTGCCGTTGCCGTTGCCGTTGTTTCTTGCTTTTGCTTCTAAGTGCGCGATAGTTCAGGCGACACAAATTGCGACTTCAGGA
>NZ_JBMDJQ010000025.1:0-78180 GCF_057809275.1 Pseudomonas sp. FG36 | reverse complement strand
GCCCCCCCCCGGGACAAGGGCGCGGAAGGGAGTGCCAAGTGCCTGGACGAAAAGCTCTGGGCGCGCCTGGCCAAGCGCCTGGACTATCAGACCGGCGACTTCCTAGACCCCGAGACTTACCAGGCCCTGGCTCGGCGCATCGCTAAAACCGGCCATGGCAATGCCATTTTTTACCTGGCCACCTCGCCACGCTTCTTCCCCGAGGTGGCCCAGCGCCTGGGCGACGCCGGCCTGCTCGACGAGTCGGGCGGCGGCCTTCGCCGGGTGGTGGTGGAGAAACCCTTCGGCACTGACCTTGCCAGCGCCGAAGCACTCAACGCTTGCCTGCTCAAGGTGATGAACGAGCGGCAGATCTACCGCATCGACCATTACCTGGGCAAGGAAACCGTGCAGAACATCCTGGTCAGCCGTTTCTCCAACGGCCTGTTCGAATCGTTCTGGAACAATCATTATATCGACCACGTGCAGATCACCGCCGCCGAAACCGTCGGCGTCGAGACGCGCGGGGCGTTCTACGACAACACCGGCGCCCTGCGCGACATGGTGCCCAACCACCTGTTCCAACTGCTGGCGATGGTCGCCATGGAGCCGCCGGCGGCCTTCGGCGCCGATGCGGTGCGCGGTGAAAAGGCCAAGGTGATCGGCGCCATCCGCCCCTGGTCGCAAAAGATGGCCCTGCGCAATTCCGTGCGTGGCCAGTACGGCGCCGGCAAGCAGGGCCGCAAGAAGCTGCCCGGCTACCGCGAGGAGGCCAATGTCGCCCCGCACAGCCAGACCGAGACCTATGTCGCCCTCAAGGTGATGATCGACAACTGGCGCTGGGCGGGGGTGCCGTTCTACCTGCGCACCGGCAAGCGCATGAGCGTGCGCGATACCGAGATCGCCATCTGCTTCAAACCTGCGCCCTACGCGCAGTTCCGCGAAAGCGAACTGGAGCGGCCCAAGCCCAACTACCTGAAGATCCAGATCCAGCCCAACGAAGGCATGTGGTTCGACCTGCAGGCCAAGCGCCCGGGGCCGGAGCTGGTGATGGAAAATGTCGAGCTGGGTTTCGCCTACAAGGACTTCTTCAAGATGACCCCGGCGACCGGCTACGAGACGTTGATCTACGATTGCCTTACCGGTGACCAGACCTTGTTCCAGCGCGCCGACAATATCGAGAACGGTTGGCGTGCCGTGCAGCCGTTCCTCGATGCCTGGGCGGCCGAGGGTGGCGAGGTGCATGAGTATGCGGCGGGAGAGGATGGCCCCGAGGCCGGCGATGAGCTGCTGGCGCGGGACAAGCGCGAGTGGCATACGCTGGGGTGAGCTTGCGGCGACCTACCGCCGTTGGCGGTAGGTGCGCAGGTGTGCCCTACAAAGTGAACGACAGCGCCGAGAACACCATCCCGCCACTGCCCGCCCAGCCCATGCAGAACTGACCTTGCTCGGCTTCGCCCCGGCTCACCGCATCAAAGATACCGAAGGGAATCGACGCGGTAATGATGTTGCCGGTCTTGTGCCCGACGTGATGCAACTTGTGATCGACGCCGATCATCTGGCCAATATGTTCCCACATCTTCGGCGAGCCGGTATGGATGAACACTTTGTGCACGTCGTCCGCGGTGAGTTTTTGCAGGTTGAAGACTTTTATCGCTTCGTTGCGACCATCTTCGTGCAGGGCGGCGGCATAGGAGTTGAATTGATACTGGCCACCGGTGGGTTCGATCTTGGCGATATCCGCCTCGTTGCAGAACAGTTTCCAGTCCGGCAACGAGATCGTCGACAAGTCACTCAGGTCGGGTCGGTTGATGTACGAGAACTTGAAGTTGTCCTTTGCCTCGTTACTGAGGATGGTGACAACGGCGGCTTCACCGATGGTAAAGCTCGGGAACTTGTAGGCCAGTTCGGCCGGCGACTGTAGCGAGAAGTTCTTGGGCATCACCGGGCCGCCCTCCGACATGCCGAACTCCATGTTGACGATGGCGGCGTAGCGGATTTCACCCGCTTGCATCTTGCTGTTGATGACGTCCATGGCCGTCACCCAGCCGTTGCAGGCGTCGACCACGTCGAAGTTGCGGCAGTTCAGGCCCAGTGCCTTGGCGATGAAGGTACTGTTGGCCGGCTCGATGAAGCCACGGGTGACGTTGGGATAGATCAGCAGGTCCAGGTCGGCCTTGCTGATATTGGCCTGGGCCAGCGCCGCGTCGAACGCCGCTTCCATCAATTGCATCGGCGTCTCGTCAGCCGCCAGCCAATGACGGGTGTCGCTGCCGCTTTTTTCCAGCAACTTGCCGATGGTCTTCAGTGTTTTCGGCAAGTCTTCCTGGAAGGTGTTGCGGGAGTGTTCTTCCACCAGGTTGATAACGTCCTGGTTGCTGACGCAGCGTGAGGGCAGTATTCCGGATAAACCGACAATCTTCATAAAACGTCCTTGTTGAAAGTAGTGACTCAGCGCAATGGTTGCGCACGGGCAGAAGCTTATTCATCCTGATAAGCAACCACTGGCCCGGTATTTCTAACACAGCGCAACAGTGAATCAGTGCCGTGGATCAATGTTCCTGCGCATCGATTCCAACGCCTCGGCAACCTGCGCTGAGTGCATTTCAACGGAACCGGCAATCGCGCTTCGGCATCCAAACTCACGCCCACCGCCTGAGGATCCGAGATGCCCGCCCTGATCGAAGACTACGCCCTCATCGGCAACTGCCGCAGCGCCGCCCTGATCAACCGCGACGGCGCCCTCGACTGGCTGTGCCTGCCACGCTTCGACGCCCCCGCGGTGTTCGCCGCGTTGCTGGGCAACGAGGAAAACGGCCGTTGGCGCATCGCCCCCAGCGACCCGGTCGAGCACAGCGCGCGCCGCTACCTCGATGACACCCTGGTACTGGAAACCACCTGGACCACTGCCAGCGGCCGCGCCCGCGTGCTCGACTGCATGCCTCTGGGCGAGGCCAACGCAGTGCTGCGCATTGTCGAGGGCCTGGCCGGCGAGACGGCGTGCGAGATGGACCTGGTGCTGCGCTTCGACTACGGCCGCAGCGTGCCCTGGGTGGAGAAGCTCGACCCGCTGACCCTGAGCGCGGTTGCCGGCCCCGATCGCCTGATCCTGCGCAGCAGCACCGAGACCCATGGCCAAGACCACCACAGCGTTGCCCGGTTTCGCGTGCGCGCCGGTGAGCGCCAGGTGTTCAGCCTCTGCCACCAGCCCTCGCACCTGCCTGTGCAGCCCGGTTGCGATGTCGATCACGACCTCGAGCAGACCATCAACCAATGGCAGGCCTTCGCCGCCCGCTGCCCCGACGTCGGCCCATACACCGAGCGGGTACGCCGTTCGCTGTTGACCCTCAAGGCCATGACCTACGCGCCCACCGGGGGCATGGTCGCCGCCGTCACCACCTCGCTGCCCGAGCGCGTCGGTGGTGAGCGCAACTGGGACTACCGCTACTGCTGGCTGCGCGACGCGACCATGACCTTGCTGGCGCTGATGAACCTCGGCTACTTCGACGAGGCTCAGGCCTGGCGCGAGTGGCTGCTGCGCTCGGTGGCGGGGAACCCCGAGCAGATGCAGATCATGTATGGGCTGGCGGGCGAGCGCGACCTGCCGGAGTTCAGCCTGCCCTGGCTGCCCGGTTACGAGCATTCGCAGCCGGTGCGGGTCGGCAATGCCGCGTCCGAGCAGTTGCAGCTGGATATCTACGGCGAACTGGCCGACGCCATGACCCAGGCCATCAAGGGCGGGCTGCCGCGTCATCCGCGCAGCGCCGCCATCGCCCGCTCGATCCTGCCGTACCTCGAAAGCATCTGGCGCGAGCCGGACGAGGGGCTGTGGGAGGTGCGCGGCGGTCGCCAGCACTTCGTGCACTCCAAGGTGATGGCCTGGGTCGCCTTCGACCGATCGGCGAGCCTGGCCGACACCACCGAGGAAGGGCGTGAACGGGGGCGACATTACCGCCAGGTGGCGGACCAGATCCGTGACGAGGTCTGCCGTCGCGGGCTGGATGCCGACGGGCGTCACTTCGTCCAGGCCTACGGTTCGACCGAGCTGGACGCGAGCCTGCTGCAGATCGCCCTGACCGGCTTTCTGCCGGCCCACGATCCACGTTTCCTGCGCACCCTCGAACAGATCGAAACCCGCCTGCTGCGCAACGGCCTGCTGCTGCGCTACGACAGCGACAGTTGTAGCGACGGCCTGACGCCAGGGGAGGGGACGTTCCTGGTGTGTTCGTTCTGGTTGGCGGATGTCTACGTGCTGCTGGGGCGGCAGGAGGAGGCGCAGGCGCTTTATGAGCGGCTCACGGCCTTGTGCAATGACGTGGGATTGCTGGCCGAGCAGTACGACCCGGTGGGCAAACGGATGCTGGGGAATTTCCCACAGGCGTTCAGCCATATCGGCATCATCAATACGGCGTTGAACCTGCACCGGGCGCAGTGTCCGGTGCGGGATCGGGCACGGTGCGGTGACTGATGTCAGGTGGTTTGATCTTGGTAGGAGCGGGCTCGGCCGTGATCACCAGCGTCTCTGGCACCATCCATGGTCTCGTTTACAGCGCGGGCAAGCCTTCATGGCGCGATACCGCACAGCAACAGCGCAGGCTGCGTCTGGGAAATAGTGCAGCTATGGCATGATGCCCACCTCGCACGCGATTGGCGCCTGCCTCAAAAGGATCACTCGAATGCCCTCGACCCCACCAAACGACCTGCCGGTCTATCGCCTGATCACCGGCAAGGACGACGCCAGTTTCTGCCAGCGCATTTCCGAGAACCTGGCTTTGGGCTATCAGCTTTACGGTTCACCCAGCGTGACTTTCGATAGTAGCAAGGGATATGTAGTGGCTGCGCAGGCGGTATTGTGGCCAGTCCACGGCGCCGCCTCTCAAGGATGACATGATGCGCACTGTGGTCACCCTGCGTCCGGCGCGTGTCGAAGATGCTGGCGAAATAGCAGAGTTGGTCGCTGAAGCGTACACCCCCTATATCGCACGAATCGGCCGTAAGCCAGCCCCCATGCTGGATGACTATGCGCAGGTCATACGTGACGACGATGTATTCGTGGCCATGCAGGCCAGGAGTATCGCTGGTGTTCTTGTTGTACGCCGTGAAAAGGGCGACCTGCTACTGGTGAACGTTGCCGTACGACCTGCATGCAAAGGGCAGGGTATCGGTCGACACATGCTCGATTTTACCGAGGCCCATGCACGTGCAGCAGGGTGTGCGGCGATCAGGCTCTACACCCATGAGCGGATGACGGAGAACATCGGGATCTATCAGAGGCTCGGCTACCGCGAAACCCATCGCGCAGAGGTAGATGGTTTCTCCCGGGTATTCATGTGCAAACCGTTGGCGATGAGCGCTCGGCGTCCAGCCGACCCTGGCTGTGATAGTTGAGAAAGTCGCCCATCGCCTCGGTGAGTGCCGATTGTGCGGCGATGCGCCAGAACACCTGTCTGCCGAGTACGGGTTCCAAATAGCTGATCAGCGCCTGCGCTGCATTATGGTTGCCTGACTCTAGCCAGTGGCGGAGCAATGCTGCATTTTCCTGCCGGGAGAGTCTGGCGCCTTGTGTCAGCAACAGGGCGTAGCGGGTATTGATAGACCACAGGTCCTTCAGAAAGGCGATACGCTCCAGGCTGGGGAGTGTGGCGAGCCAGTTTCTGACCTGTTTGTCGACTGGCCCATTGCCAACGTGCCTGGCCAGGTACTCCGGGGTGAAGGCTGGGGCGGTCAACTGTGGCTCCTGAAATCTTGCTTCCATGTATAGACGCCGGATCGGCTATCCCTGGAGCGTCTTGTCTTTCTGAACGGCTGATAGTGCGAGTATGACGAGATCCTTCGACGCTTCACAGCCTTTGGTAGCTCCACGTAGGCAGTGCATGACATTTTCATCGGCAGGGTGTGACGCATGGGGTCACATATGATACTTTGCCATGTGTGACGCGTGGGGTCACACTCCGGTTTTGTCGCATGGAACGGATGCGTGCCCCATGATCATCAGCTTTCGCCACAAAGGCCTGCGGCTCTTCCACGAAACGGGCAATATCCGCGGCATTCAGGCTGCCCATGTCCAGCGACTGCGGCGACAGTTGCAGTTCCTCGACAGTGCCGTGGTCGCCGAGGACATGAATGTGCCTGGCTGGCAGTTGCACCCGCTCAAAGGAGAGCGGCTCGGTTTCTGGTCGATAAGCGTGTCCGGCAATTGGCGCCTGGTATTCCGTTTCACAGGCTTTGATGTCGAACTGGTCGACTATCTCGACTACCACTGACAAGGGGCAAGATCATGGCTATGCACAACCCGCCTCACCCCGGCGAAACCCTGCGTGAAGATGTCCTGCCGACCTTGGGCCTGACGGTCAAGGCGTTCGCCGAGCATCTGGGTTTCTCGCGTGAGGCGCTGTCGCGGGTCCTTCATGGCCGAGCGGCGGTTTCTCCGGACCTGGCGGTACGCCTGGAAATGGCCGGCATCAGCACGGCGCGGCTGTGGCTGACGATCCAGGTGGACTACGACATCTGGCAGGCGCGCCAGCGTCAGCAACCGGTGATCACGCGGTTGCATCAAGCCGCTTGAAAAAAAGCCCAGGGTGCAGGCCCCGGGCTTTTACCTGAGCGTCAGCCGAGGCTGTCAGGCCACTGCCTCACGACCGGCACTGGCCACCTTGGTATGGCGCAAGGTCGGAATCAGGAACGCAATCGCCAGCACGCAAGCGCTGACCAGCATCACGAAGCCACCGTCCCAGCCGAAATGGTCGACGGTGTAGCCCATCGCCGCACTGGCCGCGACCGAGCCGCCCAGGTAGCCGAACAACCCGGTGAAGCCGGCCGCGGTACCGGCGGCTTTCTTCGGCGCCAGTTCCAGCGCCTGCAGGCCGATCAGCATCACCGGACCGTAGATTAGGAAGCCGATGGCGAACAACGCGATCATGTCGATGGTCGGGTTGCCCGGCGGGTTGAGCCAGTACACCAGGGTGGCCACGGTCACCAGGGCCATGAACACGATGCCGGTCAGGCCACGGTTGCCGCGGAAGATCTTGTCGGACATCCAGCCGCACAGCAGGGTGCCGGGGATGCCGGCCCACTCGTAGAAGAAGTAGGCCCACGAGGTGGTGTCGACGCTGAAGTGCTTGGCTTCCTTCAGGTAGGTCGGCGCCCAGTCCAGCACGCCGTAGCGCAGTAGGTAGACGAACACGTTGGCCAGGGCGATGTACCACAGCAGTTTGTTGCACAGCACGTACTGGACGAAGATCTGCTTGGCACTGAACTCCTGCTCGTGGCTTTCATCGTAGCCTTCGGGGTAGTCGTTCTTGTACTGCTCGACCGGCGGCAGGCCGACCGATTGCGGGGTGTCGCGCATGGTGGCGAAAGCGAACACGGCCACCAGCACGGCAACCGTGGCAGGCACGTAGAAGGCCGCGTGCCAGTCGTTGGTCCAGGCCAGGCCCAGCAGGAACAGCGGGCCGATCAGGCCGCCGCCGACGTTATGGGCGACGTTCCATACCGACACCACGCTGCCGCGCTCTTTCTGCGACCACCAGTGCACCATGGTCCGCCCGCTTGGCGGCCAGCCCATGCCCTGGGCCCAGCCATTGATGAACAGCAGCACGAACATGATCGTCACGCTGGACGTGGCCCAATGCGCGAAACCGAAAATGAACATCACCCCGGCCGAGATCAGCAGGCCGAAGGGCAGGAAGTAGCGTGGGTTGGAACGGTCCGAGACCAGGCCCATGAGGAACTTGGACAAACCGTAGGCGATGGCGATGGCGGAGATCGCCAGGCCCAGCTGGCCGCGGGTGTAGCCCTCTTCCTCGATGAGGTAGGGCATGGCCAGGGAGAAGTTCTTGCGCAGCAGGTAGTAGCCGGCATAGCCGAAGAAGATCCCGGCGAAGATTTGCCAGCGCAGGCGGCGATAGGTGCTGTCGACGTGCTCGTCGGGCAGCGGCGCCTGGTGCGCGGCAGGGCGGAAGAAGGCAAACATGTGAAGCTCCCAGCTTGTTATAGGTATGCGAAAACGAATTTTACATTTTCGTTACAGAAAAAATACCGGTTCTGCTGGGAAATACTGTTGTTTTGTGAACCTTGGCCAGCGCTATCCGCAGCCGAGCCCTCTCCCGCGCGACTTGCGCGCAAGAGGGGCTGCGACGGGGGAGGGTGTTGGTCGACACTGGCTAGGCTCTTTGTCGATCGACGATCCTGGGGCGAGGGTGCTTAGGTGAGGATCGTGATCGAGGTGCAATAGTTCAGTGGCGTTTGCCGTTGGCTTTAGCGGCGCCTGCTGGAGCCTGGGTCTTGCCTGGGAAATTCAGTCGAGCACGGGCCGCAGGAAGCTGCGTTCATAGCTGAGGATGAAACGCTGCTCGGTGGCCAGGGCGAAGGCGGCGATGCACTCCGGGTCGGTTTCCGAGGCTTTGCGGTACTCCTCGTAGGCCGCCAGGCTGGGGAAGCTGAACAGCGCGTAGGCGACATTGTTGGCGCCTTCGCTGGGCAGGAAGTAGCCATGGTGGCTGCCGCCCATGCGATTGACCAGGCCGATCCACAGCTTGCCGTAGGCTTCGAAGGCGGGGACCTGGTAGGGGTCGATGATGTACTTGAGGTGGCAGGTGATCATTGCACGCAATCCTTTGGGTGAGCCGGGTGGCTCACCTTACAGGGCGTGGGTGTGGGCAGCTAGTGTGGTGTTTTGCAAATACGACCAATAAATCGCCGCGAGTTATGGTCGTTATTTGTGAAACACCACACTAGGGCTTGGCCTGGCGCCAGATCAGCTGCTCGGTGGAATAACCCTGCTTGCGCGCCAGCGCCAGTAGCTGGTCACGGGTCTGGTCACTGACGGTGGGGGTGCGCGACAGCAGCCACAGGTATTCGCGGTTCGGGTGGCCGACTACGGCCACGCGGTAATCCGCGTCGTGATACAGCACCCAATACTCGCCCTTGGTCAGGTCCGGTGCCAGGCGGCTGAACCAGTTGTCGAAGCGTACCCAAAGCTTGTCGGTGCGGCCGGGCACTTGCGCCTCGGCGATGCCGTTGGCCTGGTTCCATTGGCCGTCCTTTTCCAGGCAGCGGTTGGTGACGTCGATGCGTCCGTCCTCGCGCAGGCCATAACGGGCCTCGGACTGCACGCAGTTGCGCTGGAAGAACATCGGCAGGCGCGCCAGTTCGTACCAGGTGCCCTGGTAGCGCTGGAGCTCGACCTGTTGCGTGGTGGGCGGTGGCTGCTCGTCGCGGGCGCTGGTGCAGCCCAAGAGCGCGAGGGTGAGGCAGCAGCAAAACGGCACGGCCAGGCGCATCGCCATGGGAAACCTCCTGAAGGGGGGAAAGGCTCACATGGCTTTCGATGCGCGGGCCGGCCAAAGGTTTTACTGGGCTGGGCGGGAAGTTTCCACGCTCAGTACTTCGGTAAAGATGGCTTCGACGGTCTGGTCGACCTTGAGGTTTTTCATGCGTGCCTGCAGCTCGGGATTCTCGACCTTGACCACCTGCAGTTTGCCTTCGGGCGGCAGCAGGGTGACTTCATGAGCGTTGAGGTCGATCTTCTTGATCTGCGAGGTGACCTTGACCTGGCGGAAAGCCTCGCCACCAGGGTTGGGGTTGGCCGCGGTGGCGCGGATGGTGCCCGATTCCTCGGAGGCCTTGGGCGCGCCGCCGACATTGGTGTTCAGTACATAGGCGATGGCGCGGGTGACTTTGATGTCGACCTGGTCGCCGACCTTGAGGTTGGGCAGGGCCTTGGCTTGTTCGGTGAGCTGGAAGGTCACGTCCTTGTCGTGGGGACCCTTGACCGTGACCTGGCGGTTGGGCAGGTCGATCCTGGTCACTTCGGTGGTGATATGGCTTTCCAGCGCCTCGCTGGCGATGGGCAGTTCGGCGGCGTGGGCGGCGAGGCTGGCCGCACCGATGAGCGAGGTGAAAGCGATGGCGCGGGCGAGAGTCGAGTTCATTGGCCTGTCTTCCTTGTGGTCGATACCGAGAGGTGGTTCGCGTTGAGCAAGCATAGACAGTAGTTGGCCGGTGTGTGGCCCGCTCACAAGGCTGGCTGTTCCAGGGCCTTGGCGGCGGACACGCTCACAGCTCCGGGCAGTGTTACGGCATTCTTGGCGGCCAGCACTTCGGCCATCACGCTCACCGCGATCTCCGCCGGGGTCTTGCTGCCGATGTAGATGCCGATGGGGCCATGCAGTCGTTGCAACGAGGCCTCGCTCTCGCCGAAATGCTCGATCAAGCGCTCGCGGCGCAGTTGGCTGTTGCGCCGCGAGCCGATGGCGCCAATATAGAACGCCGGGCTGTGCAGGGCCTCGAGCAGCGCCAGGTCGTCGAGCTTGGGGTCGTGGCTGACGGCGATGATGCAGGTGCGCAGGTCTGCGTTGAAGGCGCGCACCGCATCGTCCGGCATGCCCTTGAGGTGCTCGACGCCGGCCACCGCCCAGGTCGCCATGTGTTCGGGACGAGGGTCGCACACCGCCACCCGGAAGCCGTTGAACAAGGCCATGGTCGCCAGGTACTCGGCCAGGGCCCCGGCGCCGATCAGCAGCATGCGGTAGCCGGGGCCGAGGGTGTTGACCATGTGCTGCCCATCGAAGCTGAACTGCTCGGGCGTGGCGGTGGCGGCCAAACTCACCGCGCCGCTTTGCAGGGCCAGTCGGCGGCGCATCAGCCGGCCCTGGTCGAGGTGCTCCAGCAGTTGCTGCAGCGGCAATACTGCCGGTTCGAATTCCAGGATCAGTTCCAGGGTGCCACCGCAGGGCAGGCCGAAGCGGTGGGCCTCGTCGGCGCTGACGCCATAGCGGATCACCTCGGGCCTGCCCAGGGGCAGGCCGGGGCCGCCATAGGCGGTGGTGTAGCGATGGATCAGGTCGTCCTCGATACAGCCACCGGACACGCTGCCGACTACGCGGCCATCGTTGCGCAGCGCCATCATCGAGCCGACCGGGCGAGGGGAGGAGCCCCAGGTGCGGGCGACAGTGGCGAGCAGCACGCGGTGCCCGGCCTGGAGCCAGTCGTGGGTGGTGCGCAGGACCAGCAGGTCGATGCTTTCCATGGTGTCCTCGGTATTTCAGTTGACTGTGATCGGGGCCGCTGCGCGGCCCATCGCCGCGGTTCGTCGCCACGACAAGCCGGCTCCCACTCCGAACGCATCGGTTTGAAGGCCTGTGCTGTACCTGTGGGAGCCGGCTTGCCGGCGATGGCGGTATCAGCGCATATGCAGAATGATCGGGCTGCTGCTGGCAGGGTCGGTATGCCCGCGCAGCTCGCCCACCGCCTTGGCCTGCACCGCGCCGCCATGATTGCCCCAGGCACTGCGGGCGAAACTCAGCACCTCGGCGATCTCCCGGTCCGACAGCTGCTCGCGGAACGCCGGCATGCGGTACGCGTCCGGCACCCCGGCGGCGACGATGCGCTGCGAGCCGTTGAGGGTGATGTTGATCGCCGAGGCGTTCTCTGCGGCCAGCATCGAGGTGGCCCCCGCCAGCGGCGGCATCCACTCGGCCTGGCCCTTGCCATCCGCGCCGTGGCAGCTGGCGCAACGGGTCGCGTAGGTGTGCGCGCCAGGCGCATCAGGCGCGGCGGCCGTCGCCTGGTACTGCCAGGGCGCACCATCACGCCGAGGGTCACCGGGCAATGCCTTGAGGTAGCGGGCGATCGCGCCCAGGTCGTCATCGCTCATGAACTGCGTGGAGTTGTTGAACGCCTCGGTCATCGAGCCGTACACCACTGCATGGCGATTGCGCCCGGTCTTGAGGAACTGCACGATCTCGGCTTCGCTCCAGCGCCCGAGCCCGGTGTTGTGGTCCTGGCGCAGGCTCGGCGCGTACCAGCCATCGAGCAGGGCCCCGGCGAGGAACGGCGCGCCGCTTTCGTCCAGGGCTTTCTCGTTGAAGGCCAGGCCCCGAGGCGTATGGCAACTGCCGCAGTGGCCGGGGCCCTGGACGATGTAGGCGCCGCGATTCCACAGCGGATCCTGGTCGGGTTTCTGCGCATAGGCGGTAGTCGGTGCGAAGAGGCCGTTCCACAGGGCGATGGGCCAGCGCAGGTTCAATGGCCAGGGAATGCTGCTGGGAATATTGGCTTCGGCTGCCGGTTGCACGCCCTTCATGAAGAACGCGTAGAGCGCGCGCACATCGTCGTCGCTGAGCTTGGCATAGGACGGGTAGGGCATGGCCGGGTATAGCCGTCGTCCTCCCGGCGCCACGCCCTGGCGCACGGCGCGGTCGAAGTCGGCCAGGCTGTAGGCGCCGATGCCGTGCTCGCGGTCTGCGGTGATGTTGGTGGCATGGATCGCCCCCAGCGGCGTGGCCATTTCCAGGCCTCCGGCAAAGGGCGCCTTGCCCGGCAGGCTATGGCAGGCCACGCAGTCGCTGAGGCGGGCGACGTATTCACCGCGGCTGACCAGGGCGGCGTCGGCGCTGTCCGAGGCGCTGAAGGGCGTGGCAGGCTCGCGGGTGACGTACCAGGCCAGCAGGCCTGCCGCGACCAGGCACGGCAAAGCCAGCCAGCCTGCGGTTCTTGCGAATCGGCTGTTGTTCATGGGCTGTCCTTGTCGTGTCAGCTGAAGGTATGGCGGCTCAGGGGCATGCTGCGCACGCGCTGGCCGGTGAGCTGCGCCACGGCGTTGGCCACTGCAGGCGCCACCGCCGGCAGCGGCGGTTCACCGATGCCGCCCATCTTCGCCCCGCTCTCGACGATGCGCACATGCACCCGGGCCATGCGCGACGGCGGCAGCACCGGGTACAGATCGTAGTTGCGCGCCCGTGGCATGCCGTTCAGCCACACCGATTCTTCCAGCAGCACCTGGGACAGGCCCAGGGATACCGCGCCGTTGACCTGGGCCTCGATGATCGCCGGGTTGACGATGCTGCCCGGGTCGATGGCCTGCCAGATGTCGTGCACCTTGACCTGGCCCCCCTCCAGCGACACTTCGGCGATGACCGCCGCCTCCGAGCCGAACGGTGAGGCCATGGCCACGCCGCGGGCGCGCTTGCTGCCGTCCTCGGCGGTGAACGGGCCGCGCTTCCAGCCGCCTGACAATTCGCCCACCGCCTGCAGCAGGGTGGTCAGGCGCGGGTTGTCCCGCAGCAGTTGCAGGCGCAGCTCGAAGGGATCGTGGCCGCCCTTGTCGGCCAGCTCGTCGAGGAACGACTCGTAGAAGAAGTCGTTCAGCGAATTGCCCACCGAGCGCCAGTAGCCGAGCATGGCCGGGCCTTTGACATAGATCTGCGCGATGCGCTTGTTGGCGATGGCGTAGGCCTTGCCCGACAGCCCTTCGAGGGCGGTGGGGTCGACCGTGTCGCCCTGCTTGCCGGCAATGGCTTCGGTCGGGCCTTCGGTGGCGCTGATCGCCTCGATGGCCACCGGCAGGCCTTTTTCGTCCAGCGCAGCGCGGAACTTGACCACGGCCATGGGGCGCATGGCATCGCGCAGGAACTCCTCCTCGCGGCTCCAGATCAGTTTCACCGGCCTGCCGACCGCCTTGGCCAGGGCGATGGCCTGCGGGTAGGGGTTGGCCGAGTCATACAGGAAGTGCCGGCCGAAGAAACCGCCGAGCAGTGGCGAATGCAGGGTGATCCGCGCCGGGTCCAGGCCGGTGCGCTTGGCGATGTCGTCGCGGAACATGTCCTGGGCCTGGTTGGGCAGCCACACTTCCAGCGAGCCGTCGGGGTTGAAACGGGCGGTGGCGGAGGGCGGCTCCAACTGCGCGTGGTTGAGGAACTGGTTGTGGTAGGTGGCCTCGACCTTGGTCTTGGCTGCGGCCAGGGCACCGGCGACATCGCCGTGGTTTTCCTCGTCGCGGCTCGGCCCGGTCTGGGCGGCCAGGTGTTCGCGCCAGCCATCGCTGGAAAAATCCGCAGGCATGGGCCGCACCTGGCTGTCGGCGGCCACTTCCTTCCAGTCCACCTGCAGCGCTTCCACCGCACGCTTGGCGTGCCACCAGCGTTCGGCGACCACGGCGACCGCACCAGGCAGTTGATGCACCGAGTGCACGCCCTTCATCGCCTTGACCTGTTCCTCGTTGCGCAGGCTGCCTACGGTCATGCCCAGGCGCGGGGCATGCTGCACGGCGGCGTGGAGCATGCCGTCGACCTTGACGTCGATGCTGTAGACGGCCTTGCCGGTGGACTTGTCGTAGGCGTCGAGGCGCTGCACCGGCTTGCCGATCCAGCGGAACTGGCTGGGGTCGCGCAGCTTGACGCTGGCAGGGTCTGGCACCGGCAGGTCCATGGCCTTGGCGGCCAGTTCGCCGTAGCCCAGCGCACGGCCCGAGGCCCCGTGCAGCACCTTGCCAGGCTCGGTGCTCAGTTCACCAACTGGCACCCCCAACTGCTCGGCGCCAGCCTGCAGCAGCATGGCGCGGGCCAGGGCGCCGAGGCGGCGCATGGTCGGGTAGCTCATGCGCACCGACATGCTGCCGCCGGTGATGCGCAGGCCGTTCTCCATCACCACGTAGGCCTCGCCCGCTGGCGCGCTTTCGACCACGAAGGTGGCCGGGTCGGCGTCCAGTTCCTCGCCGATGATCTGCGCCATGGCCGTGTTGACGCCTTGCCCGCCCTCCATGAACGGGCTGAGCAGGTGCACGCTGCCGTCCGCGCGGATTTCCAGGAAGGCCGGCACCTGGGTGCCACGCTCGGGGGATGTGGCGGCGGCCTGCACTCGCGCCGAGCTCAGCGGCAGGCCGAAGCCCAGCACCAGGGCACCGATGGCGCTGCCGGCAAGAAAACGCCGGCGCGACAGGTTGACCGTTTCGCCGCTGCGCAGCCGTGCCAGGTCGTCAGGGGTGTCGATACGCGCGTTCATCAGGCGTTCTCCCCTTGGGCCAGTTCGTGCACGGCGGCATGGATGGCGTTGTAGGTACCGCAGCGGCACAGGTTGACCATGGCCGCGTCGATCTGTTCGGTGCTGGGCTTGGGGGTGTGCTTGAGCAGCGCGGTGGCCGCCATCACCTGGCCGGACTGGCAGTAGCCGCACTGGGCCACCTGGTGCTCGACCCAGGCGGCGACCACGCGCTTGCCCACGGCGTCGGCTTCGATGGCCTCGATGGTGGTGACTTCACGACCGACCACGCCGGCCACCGGGGTGACGCAGGCGCGCACCACATTGCCGTCCACCAGCACCGAGCAGGCGCCGCATTGGGCCAGGCCGCACCCGTATTTGGTGCCGGTCAGGCCGAGGTCGTCACGGATCACCCAGAGCAAGGGCGTGTCGGCGTCAGCCTCGACCTGGTAGGTCTGCTGGTTGATTCTTAGTTCCATGGGCTCACCTGCTGATCATCGGTTCTGGAAGCGGGGAATACGCTGTTCCCCAATCCAGAAACGCTAGCACATGGCCTCGTTGCGCAATCGATGCACCCCGCAGGTTCAGAGGATCAGGCAAGCAATCCGGCGGAATGCGCAAGCCCCCTCAATCGATGCGTGGGTGCTGCTGGGCCAGGGTCTTGCGCTTGGCCTCCAGCTCGGCGATCTGCGCGTCGATGTCCTCGATCTTCTGTTCGATGTTGTCGTGGTGCTCCTGCAGCAGTTCGCGGGCTTCGTCGATATCCGAGGCGGCCGGGGCAGCGCCGCGCAACGGACGGTTGGCGGTCTCCTTCATGGTCAGGCCGGTGAGTAGGCCGATCACGGCGATCACCATCAGGTAATAGGCCGGCATGTACAGGTTGTCGGTGGTTTCCACCAGCCAGGCGGCGAGGGTCGGGGTCAGGCCGGCGATCAGCACCGAGATGTTGAAGGCGCTGGCCAGGGCGCTGTAGCGGATGTGGGTGGGGAACATCGCCGGCAGGGTCGAGGCCATCACGCCGATGAAGAAGTTCAGCAGCACGGCGAGGATCAACAGGCCGGCGAAGATCACCGCCAGCTTGCCGCTGGTGATCAGCATGAACGCCGGGATCGCCAGGGCGAACAGGCCGACGCTGCCGATGATGATGAAAGGCTTGCGCCCCCACTTGTCGCTGAGCAGGCCGATGATCGGCTGCACGAACAGCATGCCGACCATGATCGCGATGATGATCAGCACGCCGTGGTCTTCGCTGTAGTGCAGGTTGTGCGAGAGGTAGCTGGGCATGTAGGTGAGCAGCATGTAGTAGGTGACGTTGGTGGCGATCACCACGCCGATGCAGGTCAGCAGGCTGCGCCAGTGCTGGGTCGCCACCTCCTTGAACGACACTTTCGGGCCGCTGGCCAGGCCTTCGCGGTCACCTTGCTCGAGTTTTTCGACGTGTTGCTGGAAGGCCGGGGTTTCTTCCAGCGCGTGGCGCAGGTACAGGCCGATCAGGCCCAGCGGCAGGGCCAGGAAGAACGGCAGGCGCCAGCCCCATTCGAGGAACTGCTCCTCGCCGAGGAGCGTCGAGATCAGCACCACCACACCAGCGCCGAGGACGAAGCCGGCGATCGAGCCGAAGTCCAGCCAGCTGCCGAGGAAGCCGCGCTTGCGGTCCGGGGCGTACTCGGCGACGAAGATCGAGGCGCCGGTGTATTCACCGCCCACCGAGAAGCCCTGGGCCATCTTCGCCAGCAACAGCAGGATCGGCGCCCAGATGCCGATGCTGGCGTAGGAGGGGATCAGGCCGATGGCGAAGGTGCTCAGGGACATGATCACGATGGTCGCGGCCAGCACTTTCTGGCGCCCGTAGCGGTCGCCCAGGGCGCCGAAGAACAGCCCGCCCAGCGGGCGGATCAGGAAGGGCACGGAGAAGGTGGCCAGCGCCGCGATCATCTGCACGCCGGGGCTGGCGTTGGGGAAGAACACCTTGCCCAGGGCATAGGCGACGAAGCCGTAGACGCCAAAGTCGAACCATTCCATCGCGTTGCCCAGGGCGGCGGCGGTGATGGCCTTGCGCATCTTGGCGTCGTCGACGATGGTGATGTCCTTCAAGCCGATGGGCTTGACGGGTTTTCTGCGTGATTTCATGGGCCGTTGTCCTTGAAGGCTTGGGGCATGGCCATGGTTTGGCCAGCCTTGTACCTAGGGTCAGATACAACGGCGCGCTAAATAATTCCCTGCTGGATCATTTGTGTGCGACACGGATGGCCCTGGCGCGGGGCAAGCCCGCTTCTACAGAGGCCATCAGGCACGCGATCAGAGCGTGCGTGACATCAGCCAGTGCTGCTGCCCCCAGGCCTCGAAGGGTTCCAGCGGCACCCAGCCACGCTTGGCGTAGTAGGCGCTCTGGTCGTGGGTGTGCAGGTAGAGCGTGGAGACTCCGCTGCTGCGTGCATGGGCGCAGATGCCTTCGATCAGTTGTTCCGCCAGGCCTTGCCCTCGTGCTTGCGGGGTGACGAACACGCAGGCCAGCCACGGACCAAGGTCGCCGCGCCCGGGCAGGTCGTCGCTGGCCAGGGCGGCGCTGCCCAGCAGGCGGTCGCCGTCGAGGGCGACCAGGCATCGCCATTGGCCGTTGCGCTGGCCTTCGGCGAATTCGCGTTGCCAGTCGGCAAGCGGCACGTCCGCGTACTCGTAGTGGAACTGTTGGTGCAGCCACTGGGCGAGGGTATCGCTGTGGGCCATGTGGTGTTCAAGCCAGTCCAGGCGGGGCATGCTGTTGTCCTTGTCGAGGGGCATTTCAGTGCGGTGGGCTGTGATGTCGCGAGCATACACCAGGCATCTAACGCGTACTCGAGTTGCAAGTACATTCGAGGACAGTCGCTTCAATAGAGTCGAAAGTTCAGCACGAATCGTCGCCGCACGGGCCAATTATTCGGCTTAGTTTCGGCGCGTTTCACCGAAGTAGAATCCTCTTGTGTGTTTCCAAGTTGCTGTGCGCAGGCGGCATGCGACTAAAGTCCGGTGTCTCCCGCTCGTGTCTAGAAGTACCGTTGGCTCAAACAGTCGGCAAGTTTGATTGTTGGACAATCTAGCGCGTCAGTCCCTCTGGCCTCTGCAATACGGGGTGTCGGGTGACCAGGTGGTCATGCCAGGCTTCGGGTGGTAATTGGCAGTCATTAACTTTTCCGTGAGCGCTCCAGTGAATAACGCTCAACTTTCTAAAGTTATTGCACGTGTGCCGATAACTCTCGGTAACCGTGCCGGGAAGTTCCAAGTGCTGCGATTCTCGCTGTGCCTTTGCCTGCGAATGGGTGTTGTATGTCGTACCTGTCTGCTATTGATTGCCGTCGCGTATCGCTGTGTGTCGTATTGGCTTGCCTGTCCCTGGGCAACGTGCGTGCCGAGACGTTCGTGCCCGGCCAGGAAGTGTTGCGCCAACAGCAACAGCAACAACAGGACCTGCAGCAACTGCAACTGGAACAACGCCGCCGTCAACTGCAGCGCGGTGCGTTCACCGGGCCCGATACTTCCGCGCAGGTCCCCCAGGCCGCGGCCCCGGATACGCACTGCTGGCCGCTGGCCGGGGTGCGGGTGGGCGGCGTCACCCTGATCGACCGTGCCACCCTCGATGCGCGCATCGATCCGCTGGTGGTGGCGTGCATGGGCGTGGGGCAGATCAACCAGCTGCTGGCGAGTATCACCGCGCTGTACCTGGAAAAGGGCTATATCGCCAGCCGACCCTACCTGAGCAGCGCGCCGGCAGCCGGGCAGTCGCTGGACATCCTGGTGGACGAAGGCTACCTGGAGGCCATCGAACTGGCCGACCAGCACCTGCCGGTGTCGCTGGCCGGGGCCTTCCCCGGCATGCTCGGCGAGCCGCTGAACCTGCGTGACCTGGAGCAGGGCCTGGACCAGCTCAACCGCCTGCGCTCGGTCGACCTGACCGCCGACATCGCCCCCGGCAGCCAGCCGGGCGCCTCGAGGATCATTCTGCGCCCGCGCAGCGCCGGCCAGCCACGGGTGGCCGTGGGCCTGGGCCTGGACAACCTTGGCAGCGCCAGCACCGGGCGCGACCGTCGCGTGCTCAGCCTGGGCCTGGACAACCCGCTGGCACTCAACGACCTGCTCAGCCTGTCGGCCAGCGATACCCTCAACCAGGGCGACCGTTACAGCCGCAACGCCAGCCTGTACTACGCGATCCCCTATGGCTACTGGACCTTCAGCCTATTCGTCAGCCATGCCGAGTACCGCTCGCCGGTCAAGCTCAGCACGCTGACCCTGCATAGCCGCGGCATCACCGACCAGCTCAGCCTGCGCGGCGAGCGTGTGCTGTGGCGCGACCAGCGCCATCAACTGAGCGCCAGCCTGCAACTGGCGCACAAGGATGTCGACAGCGAGTTCGCCAAGGTCCGCCTGGACGTGCAGAGCCCGACGCTGACCGTGGCCGAGGCCGGACTAAACCTGTTCTGGCTCGACCACGCGGTGTGGAACCTGGACCTCAACTATGCCCAGGGGTTGCATTGGTTTGGCGCCGACGACGATGCCGATCGGCGGGTGCCGGACCTGCCCATGGCGCAGTTCCACAAGTACCGCGCCGGCCTCAGCCAGTGGCGCAATGGCCAACTGCTGGGCCAGGCCTGGCAGTGGCAGAGCCAGCTCAACCTGCAGTACAGCCCCGACCCGCTGCCGGCCATCGAGCAGTTGCTCGGCACCGACGATTCGGCCGTACGCGGCTACCGCATCAGCAGCCTGTCCGGCGCCAGTGGGGCGGTATGGCGCAACACCCTGCGCCTGCCGTTGCGGGCGCAGGGGCCGTTGAGCGTCACCCCACGGCTGGGCCTGGACCACGGCTGGATCAAGGTCGACCACGGCGCCGCCAGCCAGCGCCTGAGCGGCGCGAGCCTGGGCGTGAACCTGGGCTGGAAGGCGCTGCAGCTGGACATCGACTACCAGCGCAGCCTCAACACGCCCCGCGGTTACCAGCGCGAGCCCGAAGTCTGGCTGTTGCGGGCCGCCGTGCAGATTTGAGCGCACCGATTCAGCAGTACCTACATGGAGAGTGACCTATGCCCAAGACCCCCTTTACCTTCAATTTGTCCCCGCAAGGCAAGCTGCGCTGGGCGATTGCCAGCCTGCTGCTGGCCACCAGCCTGCCCCAGGCGCTGGCCGGCGGCGTGGTGGTCGCCCCCGGGCCCGGGGGCACGGCGCAACTGCAGACCCAGGGCGGCGTGCCCATCGTCAATATCGTCGCCCCCAACGGCGCGGGCCTGTCGCATAACCAGTTCCTCGACTACAACGTCGACCGCCAGGGCCTGGTACTGAACAACGCCCTGCAGGCCGGGCACTCGCAGCTGGCCGGCGAGCTGGCGGCCAACCCGCAGTTCCAGGGCCAGGCGGCGAGCGTGATCCTCAATGAAGTGGTCAGCCGCAATGCCTCCGCCATCAATGGCGCCCAGGAAATCTTCGGCCGTGCCGCCGACTACGTGCTGGCCAACCCCAACGGCATCTCGGTCAACGGCGCCAGCTTCATCAACGCGCCCAACGCCAGCCTGGTGGTGGGCCGGCCCGAGCTGGAAGCGGGCCGGCTCAAGGCCCTGGGCACCCAGGACGCCAACGGCCAGTTGCAGGTGCAGGGCGCTGGCCTGCGCAACGACGGCGGTTCGGTCAACCTGATCGCCCCGCGCATCGACAGCCAGGGCCGCCTGGATGCCCGGGACCAGCTCAACCTCACCGTGGGCCGCAACCAGGTGGATTACGCCAGCGGCCAGGTCAAGGTGCTTGACGGGGGCGCGGCCAGCGGCGAGCAGCGTATCGACGCCAGCCTGTTCGGCGCGATGCAGGCCGGGCGCATCAATATCGTCAGCACCGCACAGGGTGCCGGGGTGCGGGTCGGGCCGGGGCAGATCGAAGGCCGCGACGGCGTGCGCATCGACTCGGCGGGTGACCTGAACATCAGCGGCGCCGCCGTGGCCGACTCGCTGCAAGCGACCCGCGCGGGTGTGCGCAGCAGCCAGGGCGATGTGCAACTGCGGGGTGCCCAGGACCTGACCCTGGCCGCCGCCGACGTGGCCGGGCGCGACGTCAAGCTCGACGCCGGGCGCAACCTCACCCTGAGCACCGTGCAAAGCCGCAAGCTCCAGGAGAAACGCGAGAACTGGCGCAGCGGCGCACTGGGCATCGATTGGGAAACCTACCAGCGTACCCAGATCGATAGCGATACCCGCGAGCATGGGGTGCAGGTCGTGGCCCAGCGTGATGCTCGGGCGAATGCCGGCCAGGATGTCACCGTCAATGCCGCCAGCATCGAGGCGCCCGGCCAACTGAGCCTGAACAGCGGTGGCGACCTGCGCTTGACCGCCGCCACCGAACGCCAGGTCAACAGCGACCAGGGCAAGCACACCAAGGGCTTCTGGAAGGCCGACTGGGACAACCGCAGCGAAACCCAGCGCAGCGTCACCAGCCAGCTCAAGGGCGGCGATATCGAACTGCGGGCCAAGGCTTCGGTGCTGGCCGAAGGTGCCCAGCTGACCAGCGGCCAGGACATCCGCATCGCCGGCAAGCAGGTGCAGATCAGCAACGCCTCGCGCACCGACCAGCGCGACAGCCAGAACCAGCAGAGCAAGTTCTTCGGCGTCAGCCACAACGAAGCCAAGCAGAACAGCCGGGAAAGCACCGCCGTGCGCAGCGAGCTGGTGGCCGGTGGCAGCGTCGGCCTGAACAGCGCCGAAGGCATCGAGGTGGTCGGCTCCACGGTCAAGGCCACCGGCGCGTTGAACGCCGACGCGGCGGGCGACCTGAAGGTCGCCTCGGCCCAGGACACCCGTGAGCACGGCAGCGCCAGCAGCAGCCGTGGTTTCGTGGCCTCGGCCAAGGAGACCGCGCCGGGCTCGGGGCAGTATCGCGCCGGCGTCGGCTATGCGAGCGATCGCCAGAGCGCCACTGGCAGCCAGGTCAGCCAGCAGGGTTCCAGCCTCAGCGGCAGCGAGGTTCAGCTGACCGCCGGCGCTGACCTGACCGTCAAGGGCGCAGCGGTGAAGTCCACCGCAGGCGATACCACCCTGACCGGCAAGCAGGTGTCGTTGCTGGCTGAGCAGGACAGCCGCAGCGAGTCCCGCGACAGCAGCCACACCGGGGGTGGCGTCTACCTCACCGCCGGCCTCGACCGTGCCGGCGCCGGGGTCGACTTCGCCCATGGCACCCAGCAGGACACCTCGAACAGCAGCACTGCCAAGACCACCGGCATCGACAGCGCCGGCGGCTTGACCATCAAGGCCGACACCCTGGCCAGTGAAGGCGCGCAGGTCAACAGCGCCGGCACCCTGAGCGTCAGCGCCAACCAGGTGGACAACCGCGCGGCTCGCGACACCACCAGCAGCAGCCACCAGCAGAGCAACTGGACGGCGGATGTCGGTGTCAATGTCGAGTACAAGGACATCGCCCGGCCGATCGCCGGGGTGGTCAAGGATGTGGTGGACGGCAAGGTGTCGGTGAAGGACGCGCTCGACGGCAAGTTGCCGCTGGGCGATGTCAAGGACGTGCTTGCCGGCAAGACCTCGCTGACCGATGCCCTGGGCAAGCTCGGCACGCCGAACCTGGGCGTCGACCTGGCCGTGGGCCATGCCAGCCAGCAGCAGGGCGAGCAGACCGGCACCGCGGTGGTCAGCCAGTTCAACGGCCAGGGCGTCCAGCTGGACGTGGCCGGTGCGCTGAAGGATCAGGGCACCCAGTACAACGCCAACGGCGGCGCGCTGAACGTCAAGGCCGGCACGTTGCAGGCCGATGCGGCCAGCAACACCCACAGCCGCAGCGAGCAGCAGGTGAGTGCCGATGTATCCGCCCGGGTCTACACCAAGACCGGCGAGGACCTGAATGTGACCGCCAGTGGTTCGGGGGGGAGCAAGAGCCTGGCCGAAGACCGTTCCACTGCCGTGGTCGGCACCTTCAGTGGCAATCATGGCCTGAACATCCAGGTCGGCGGCGATGCCCGCTTCGAAGGCAGCCGCCTCGACGGTGGCCAGGTCGCGGTGGCAGTGAACACCGGCGGCAAGCTGGCGCTGGAGCAGGCCAGCAACCATGAGCGTCGCGACACGAGCAGCCTCGGTGGCAGCGGCTCGCTGACCGTGGGCACCTTGCCGGTGGGCGACAAGGTCGACCTGGGCGCGGGGCTGCAACTCGACCATGCCGGCGAACACAGTGTCGACAGCAAGGCCCAGGTGGCGAGCATCAGCGGCAGCGGCCCGGTGCGGTTGGGCAGCGCTGGCGACCAGACCTTGCAAGGTACGCGCATCGACGTAGCGGGCCCGGTCGAACTCAAGGCCGGTGGCGCTCTTGACCTGCAGGCCGCCAGCGACACCCGGACCGTCAGCGGCAGCCACCTGGGCGGCGGCCTCAACCTCGGCGGCAAGGCAGCCACCGGCGAGCAGGGCCGCGACCTGAGCGGCAAGCTGGGCGGCAACTTCAATGTGGGCCAGACCAACGAACGCTCGCAGACCCTGAGCGGCGGCCAGCTGAACAGCCGCGCCAATGTGGACCTGGCCGGCCAGTCGGTGCATCTGCAGGGCACGCAGGTCGCAGCTAGGGGCGTCAACGTCGGCGCAGGCGAGGGTGGCCTGGCGCTGGAATCGGCGCAGTCCACCCAGAGCCGCAACAACTGGGGCGTCGAGCTGAAGGCCGGCGGCAACCTGAGCCGCAATACCCCGGCCGACGCCGACAAGCAGGCCACTGCGTCCCATGATTTCGACCTCGGCGGCAAGGTGCACGTGGATCATCTGCAGGGCACCACCCAGCAGAACAGCCGGATCGCCGCCGACACGGTGGCGTTGAACAGCACGGGCGCGGCGCAACTGAGCGGCGCCCGTGTCGAAGGCCAGCACATCGGCGGCAAGCTCGACGGCGGGCTCAGCATCCAGGAGCGTCAGGACACCACCACCTCGGTGCGTCTTGACCTGGGCGCCGGCCTTGTCGGCAAACCGGGCGAGGCCAAGGAGGGCGAAGCCAAGCCCGCCTTCGGCTACACGCCGTCGTTCAACGCGCAGGGCGAGTTCCTGCGCAAGGCCGGGGTCCAGGAAACGTCGCAGATCGCGGCGCAGCGCGAGCTGGGGCTGCAGGTCAAGGGCGTGGAGCAGGGCGGGAACACGGTCGGGGCCGAGGTGAAACCGCTCGGTTACCAGGTCAAGGCCACCCTCGACCTGCCCAAGCTGCCTGAAGCCGGCCTGCCTAGCGTGTCGCTGGATGACGGCAAGCTGAAGGTCGGGCCGGTGACGGTCGAAGGTCAGCTTGACGGCCTGACCAACAAGGGCTGACGGGGCACGCCTCGTGCCCCCAGCCTGAAGAGAGACTACGTGGGAGCGGGCAAGCCCGATCCCACGTAGCGCTCATCATCTTCTGCTCCCTGCAAGCGGGCCAGTCCCGCCTTGCAGGATTGTCCGATCCCACCCCCCTCGCTGGCCGCCAATGCCCTGAACCGCCAGCCTGTTCCCGCCTTACTGTTGCCCCTACCCACCACAAGAAAACGCCGTGCCCAAGCACGGTAGAAGAGGGGAGCACCATGCCGCTTTTTCCACCGCTGCTGCGCGCAGCAGCCCTGACCACCCTGGCCCTGCTGCTCGGCGGTTGCCGGGACGACAGCGAACCCGCCGCCACCCAGGCCGCCCCCGCCGACCCGGCGTTGGCCGCGCTCTATGCCAGCACCTGCAAGACCTGCCACGCCAACCCGGCTTCCGGTGCCCCCCTGGCCGGCGACACGGCGGCCTGGGCGCCACGTCTTGCCCAGGGTACCGACCGCCTGCTCGACCACAGCATCAACGGCTACGAGGGCATGCCGCCCATGGGCCTGTGCATGCAGTGCTCCGAGGCACAGTTCCTGGCCCTGATCGGCTACATGGCCGGCCAGCCCCTCCACTGAACGCAAGGTATCCCCATGGCGATCCACCTCTCTCGACGTCGCTGGCTGCAACAGGCGGGCGCGGCCTGCGCCTTGCTGGCGCTGTCCGGCAACCCGGCGCTGGCGCAACTGTTGCGCGCGCCACGGCTGATTCCCTGGCGCAATTGGTCCGGCGCGCAGAGCTGCCTGCCCGAGGCGCGGCTGGCGCCGCAGAGCCTGGACGAGTTGGTCCAGGTCATCGGCCAGGCCACCGGCAAAGTACGCCCGGTCGGCTCGGCGCATTCCTTCAGCGCCCTGGTACCAACCGACGGTACCCTGGTGTCGCTCGGTCACTTCAGCGGCCTGCTCGATCACGACCCCGCCACGCTGCAGGCCGAGTTCGCCGCCGGCACGCCGATGGCGTCGATGGGCGCGGCGCTCAAGGCGGTCGGCCAGGCGCTGCCGAACATGGCCGACATCGATTACCAGACCCTGGCTGGTGCGATCGCCACCTCGACCCATGGTACCGGCGTCGGCTTCGGTTCCTATTCTTCACGGGTCAGCGGCCTGCAACTGGTCACGGCCAGCGGTGAAGTGCTCGACTGCGACAGCCGCCGGCACCCTGAAGTGTTCGCCGCGGCGCGGGTGTCCCTCGGCGCATTGGGCGTGGCCACGCGCATCCGCCTGCAGAACCGCGAGGCCTTTCGCCTGCGCGAGCGGCAGTGGATCGCCCGTACCGACGAATTGCTGGAGGAGGTGGAAAAGAACACGCGCGAAAACCAGCACTGGGAAATGCTGGTGATCACCCACTCCGACTACGCGCTGTCCATCGCCCTCAACGAAACCGAGGATGCACCGACCGCCGCCCGGGACCCGGCGAGTGAAGGCGGCAATGAGTTCGTCAGCCTGATCGAGAAGCTCGACAAGTACGGCAGTGACTTTCCTGCCGCGCGGCGGGCGTTGCTCAACAGTCTGCGGCATGTCGCCAGCTTCGACGAGCGGGTCGATGACTCGTACGCGATCTTCGCCAACGTGCGCAACGTGCGCTTCAACGAGATGGAGTACTCGGTGCCCGCCGAGCAGGGGCCGGCCTGCCTGCGGGAGATCCTCGCGCTGATCCGCGAGCGCGACCTGCGCACCTGGTTCCCCATCGAGTACCGCTACGTCAAGGCCGACGATATCCCGCTGAGCATGTTCGAAGGGCGCGACAGTTGCTCGATCTCGGTGCACCAGCACTACAGCATGGACCACCACAACTTCTTCGCCGCCATCGAGCCGATCTTCTGGAAGTACGCCGGGCGCCCGCACTGGGGCAAGCTGCACACCCTCAATGCGCGCACCCTGCAACCGTTGTATCCGCGCTGGAAGGACTTTACCGAGGTGCGCCAGGCGCTGGACCCGACCGGCAAGTTCCTCAATGCCCACCTGGCCTCGATCCTGGGCGTGGCCCACTAGGAGGTGTAGATGAACAGACGCAGATTCCTGGTTGGCGCCGCCGGTGCCGGCGTGCTGCTGGCCGCCGCCGGCGCCTGGCTGCGCCCCGGCGCACAGGGCGCGCCGCACAGCGACTATTTCGCCAGGCTGCAGCGCGAACTGCGCGAGCACGGGCCGATGCGCCCGGTGATGCTGATCGATCTCGACCGCCTGGACCACAACATCGACGTGGTGACCCAGTCGGTGCGTCGCGCCGGTAAGCACCTGCGCCTGGTGGAAAAGTCGCTGCCTTCGCCGCAGTTGCTCGACTACATCGCACGGCGCGCCGGCACCGGCCGCTTGATGTCCTTCCACCAGCCGTTCCTCAACCATGACGCCGTGCGCTTTGCCGATGCCGACATACTGCTCGGCAAACCGTTGCCGGTGCGTTCGGCGCAGTTGTTCTACGAAGCGCACCGCGGCGCTTTCGATCCGGCCAGGCAGTTGCAATGGCTGCTCGACACCCCCGAGCGCCTGCAACAGTACCTGGCGTTGGCCCAGGGGCTGGGCACACGGCTGCGGATCAATATCGAGCTGGATGTCGGCCTGCACCGTGGCGGGGTAAAGGATGTGGCGGAGCTGGAGCGGATGCTCGCCATCATCGCCGCCAACCCCCGGCACCTGACCTTCGCCGGCTTCATGGGCTACGACCCCTTTGTCGGCATGGGTGTGCCGGGCATCCTGGGTTCACCCGAGGCGCTGTTCGCCAAGGTCATGGGGGCGTATGACGGTTTCGTCGAGCATGCCCGTAGCCGCTATCCCGGGCTGTGGCGCACGGACCTGACGCTCAACACTGCCGGCAGCCCGAGCTATCGCATGCACGAGCACGAGCGCACCAGCAGCGAGGTGTCGGTGGGCTCGGCATTGCTCAAGCCCAGCCACTATGACCTGTCGTCGCTGCAGGACCACATGCCTGCGGCCTACATCGCCACGCCGGTGATCAAGCGCACGGGGGCGGTGCAGATCCCGGCGCTGGACGGCAAGTCGGCGTTGTTCGCCTGGTGGGACCCGAATCAGCGCGAGACCTTCTTCATCTACGGCGGCAACTGGCTGGCCGAGCCGGAGTCGCCCCAGGGCCTGCGTTTCAATGGCCTGTACGGGCGCAGCTCCAACCAGGAAATGCTCAATGGCTCGGCTGCGGTCGGGCTGCAGGTCGACGACCAGGTGTTCCTGCGACCGACCCAGTCCGAGGCGATCCTGCTGCAGTTCGGCGACCTGCTGGCGGTGCGCGAGGGGCGGATTGTCGAGAGGTGGCCGGTGTATGCGTGAGCCCTTTGAGATCGAGCGCCGCGCGGGCGGCGCTCAATCTCGAGAGCACTGCAAGACTATCGCCTTGCACCTAGAAGGAGCATCACAAACTGAACGGCAAGCTCAGCTTGACCCACAGCATCTCGCCCTCCGGCCTGTTCTGCACCGCGAACTCCTTGGCCCAGCGTGCCTCGATGCTGGCGTACTCGAGGAAGGTGTAATGCAGCGCCGGGCCGATGGCGAACACCTGGCCACGCACACCGTCATCGACATCCTCGCCCATGAAACTCACGGTTCGACCGAACTGCTTGTCGTCGGTGGTCTGCTTCACGTAGTAGCCATTGACCCCCAGGCGCAGGTTGTCGGTCACCCGGTAGCTGGCTGAATAGTCGAAATGGAACAGCTGACCCGAGCGGTAGTCGGTGTCGTGATTCTCTTCATTGAAGCTGTAGGTAGCCTTGACCGACAGCTCGCTGCGTTCGCTGGGCAGCCAGGTCGCCGACAACAGAGGCTTGTAGGTGTAGAAGTTGTTGCTGGTGTTGGCCAGGCGCGTGGCTTCGTAATCCCCGGTGGGCAGGGTGATCTCCAGCGCCGCGCCCAGGGTCAGGCGTGGGCCGAGGTCCCAGAGGATGATTGGTGCGACCGTAACGTCGCCCTGGCTCTCGTGGCGGCTGCGCTGGCCGAACATCGCCACTTGCTGGCGCATGTAGGGCTGCGCCACGTAGCCGCCGAGCCGACCGCCGAACACGCGCAGCGGGCTGAGATAGTCCAGCCGCGGGATGATCGCATCGGAGGTGATCTTCACCTGCGGGACCTTGCCACCGAGCGAGCTGATATCCAGCTTTCGCGCCTGGTAGTGGTTGTAGTACAGGTTGAAGGCGAACATGTGCTCCGGCAGTTGATCGACGTTCAGCGGCAGGACGAAGAAACCGTCGGTGCCGGGGCCGATGTTGTCGACACCGTTCTCGGTGGCGTGGGCTGGGAGTGCGAGGCTGGCGCTGAGCATGCAGGCGGCTGTCGGGGGCAGCCAGGGGCGGCGGGTCGGGGTCATGGTCGGGCTCGTTCTTGTTGTTGTGGGCGAGCGGCGTCGGCCGCCCTATACAAATAAGCGCTGGCCGCGCGGGGATGCAGGGCCTTACCGGCCAGGCAGGGGGGCTTTGCCGGACACTCTGCAATATTTTGTTACTCTCGCCGCCAGGGCCTTCCCCTGCGCGATATGATGACGGCGCCGAGCGCAGCCCCGACAACAAGAATCCAGGCGTCTCGGTTCGGGAGTCGTCGCCATGCCCCATACCCCCCTCGACCCGCAGCTGGACCAGGCGCTGGCCTCGCCTTTCATGTTGCAGACGCTGATCCAGCTCGCCAGCGACCGTGGCCTTGACGGCGAGCGGCTGTGTCGCGGCCTGGGCTTCACCCCCGGCGAGCTGCAGGACCCGGCCCAGCGCATCGCCTGCCGCCAGGCAGTGACGCTGATCCGCCGCACCCTGGAGGCCCTGCCTGGGCAGGGGCTGGGGTTATGGGTCGGGCATCGCAACGTGCTGGGTACCTTGGGCCTGCTGGGGCATGTGCTGTCGCTGTGCCGGACCCTGCGCGATGCCTTCGAGGTGGGCGCGCGCTACCAGCACACCAGCGGCGGCATCGCGGTATACAGCCTGCATGAGGGTGAGCGGGAGACCTTCGTCGAGGTGGAATGCCGGTTGCCCTATGCCGATATCCAGGTGTTCGCGGTGGAAGAGTTCTTCGCCAGCCTGATGGTCTACAGCCGGGCGCTGATCGGCACCGGCTTCGCGCCGCTGCGCTTCGAGTTCACCCATGCCGCGCCGGTCTACCTGGAGGCCTACGCTAGCCTGTTGGGCCCTGAGGTGGCGTTCGGTTGCCTGCACAACCGCATGGTGATCGCCAGCCACTGGCTGGACCAGCCCTTGCCGGGCCATCAGCCTGTGGCCTTGCGCCAGGCACTCACCCTGCTGGAGATGGAATGCGCGCCGCTGCAGCACAAGGCCAGCCTGCTGCAGACCGTGGAGCGCGCCATCGCCCGCGACTTGCCCCAGGGCTGCCGTATCGATAGCGTCGCCGCTGACCTGAACATGAGCAGCCGCACCCTGCGCCGGCATCTGAACGAGCACGGCATGACCTTTGACGGCTTGCAGGAGCAGGTGCGCCAGGCGCGGGCGATGAGCCTGCTGGGCAACCCGCGGATGGCCATCGAGCGCATCGCCGAGACGCTGGGGTACAGCGATGTGCGCGGTTTTCGCCGGGCGTTCAAACGCTGGACCGGGCTGAGCCCGTCGGCCTGGCGCGAAAGCCCTCCTTAGGCGACCTCGCTCAGACTGCCGAAAACACCGACCCGGTAATCCGCTCGCTCAACAGCTCCAGAACCCGCAACCCCGCCAGCGAGTTGCCCGAGGCGTTCAGCGCTGGCGACCACACGCAGATGCTGTAGCGCCCCGGCACCACCGCGACGATGCCGCCGCCCACGCCGCTCTTGCCCGGCAGGCCGACCCGGTAGGCGAAATTGCCGGCCTCGTCATACAGCCCGCTGGTGGCCATGATCGCGTTCACCTGCTGCGCCTGGCGTGGGCTGAGCACTTGTTCGCCGCTGTGCGGGCAGTAGCCGCTGTTGGCCAGGAAGGCGAAGCCACGGGCCACGTCGGCGCAGCTCATCGACAGCGCGCAGTGGTGGAAGTAGCTGCGCAGCACTGCGTCGACATCATTGTGGAAGTTGCCGAAGGCCTGCATCAGGTAGGCCATGGCCGCATTGCGCGCGCGGTGCTGGTACTCCGACTCGGCCACCACCGTGTCGCTGACGATACGCGGGTTGGCCGCCAGGCGGCGGACGAAATCGCGCATCGACAGGGTAGGTGTGGCATAGCGCGACTGGTTGATGTCGCAGATCACCAGCGCCCCGGCATTGATGAACGGGTTGCGCGGCCGGCCCTTTTCCACCTCCAGCTGCACCAGCGAGTTGAACGCCTGCCCCGAAGGCTCGTAGCCCAGCCGCGACCAGATGTCCTCGCCGCTGTGATTGATCGCCTGCACCAGGCTGAACACCTTGGAGATGCTCTGGATCGAGAACGGCGTGCGCGCGTCCCCGGCGCAGTGCAGCTGGCCGTCCAGGCTCTGCACGGCGATGCCCAGCTGGTTGGGGTCGACCTGGGCGAGGGCGGGAATGTACTGCGCCACCTGGCCCTGGACGAGCAGGGGGCGGACGTGGTCGAGGATCTCTTGCAGGAGTGCTTGCATCGGAAAACCTGGTGCGGAGGAAAGACGCGGTCGAAAACGTTCAGGTAGACGATGGTCGCTGGCTGCGGAGCACATCGATTGCACTGACGCCGCCAGCCTTTCTCTCGCACCGGGGAGCCCCGGCCTGCCGCCGAGGCGTGGGATCAGAATGTGCTGCGCACGGTCAGCATGAGGTTGCGTGGTTCGCCATAGAAGTTGTTGTAGGCCGAGTTACCCACCGTCGCGTAGTACTTCTTGTCGAACAGGTTGTTGGCGTTGAGCGTTGCCGACCAGTGTTGGTCTATCCGGTAATCCAGGCTGGCGCTCCAGATTGTGTAGCCCGATTGCAGGAACTTGTAGTCGACCGGGTCACCGTCGAAGCGGCCGCTGGCCGGGTTGAACGGGCTGACCGTGCCGCGCTTGGAAGTGCCGCTCTGGCTGATCGCGCCCAGGCCGACTTTCCAGTCCTGCAGTTCACCGGGCAACTGCCAGGTGCCCCAGACCTTGAGCAGGTGTTTTGGCGTGACCCCTTCGAAGCTGCCGCGCCCGTCGCTGGCGTCCTTGGCCTCGAGGCGGTTGTAGGTGTAGCCGGCCATCAGTTGCAGGCCGCGAGCAAGCTCACCGCTGATTTCTGCGTCGAAGCCCTTGCTGGTGACCTGGCCTGCATTGAAGTAGCAGCAGGTGGCTTCGCTACCGACCGGGCCGCTGCCGTTTTCATCGTAGACGGCGGTGTCCTGTTGCTCGATGCGGTACACCGCGAACGAGCTGTTGAGGCGACCGTCGAACCACTGGCCCTTGAGGCCGATCTCGTAGTTCTTCGAGGTGGCGGGCGCGATCTGGGCGCCGCTGGTGTCGGTGTTACCGGCCTGGGGGGTGAAGGTCTCGGCGTAGCTGGTGTACGCGGTCCACTGGGCGTTGAGGTCGTAGGTAATGCCGGCGTAGGGGGTGAACACGCCCCGCTTGTGCTGCGTGGCCGGGCGCGACGGTGGCGTCACACCGTCGTAGAAATCCTGCTTGTTCTGGTAGCTGTAGTCGGTCAGGCGACCGCCGAGGATGAACTTGAGGTCGTCGCTGAGGGCCAGGCGCGTCATCCCGTAGGCGGAGCGGCGGATCTCGGGCAGTAACTGCTTCTTGTTGGGCGTGCTGCCCAGGTCCTGCGGCGGGGTGCGTCCGCCGAGGTCCACGGGGATGCCGGAAATCAGGCCGGTGCGCTGGATCACCGAACCCACGGTGTTGGTGTAGTCCACCCCGAGCAGTACGTCATGGTGGCGGTCGAAGGCATCGAAGCCGCCCTTGAGGTAGCTGTTCACCGTCTTGCGCACGCTGCCGCCCTTGTTCGGGTACTGGTGCCAGGTTGGCCCAGTGCCGGTCTGCGGGTCGACGCCGCCAAAGTAGTACAGCCCAGTGGAGTCGCGGTCGATGTCGACGTAGGTCAGGTCCGTGGTCAGCGACCAGTCGCTGGTGAAGTTGTGTTCCAGCCGGGTGTACAGCTGGGAGGTCTTTTCCCGTACGGTGTTCCAGTTCGAGGTGAAGGCCGTGTGGCGTGGCAGCTTCAAGTCGGCGCCGTCGCTGTAGCGCGGCAGCCCGGCGAAGTAGGGCACGCCATCGTTGTCCTGGAAGCTGCCGCCGACGGTGAGCACGGTGTCTGGCGTCAGGTCGAGCTCGAGCGCGCCGTAGGTCAGCGAGTTCTGGGTGTCGACGTAGTCGAGGAACGACTTGCTGTCCTGGTAGGCCAGGCCAAGGCGGCCACGCAGGGCGCCACTGTCGACCAGCGGCCCGGTGACATCCAGCTCGCTGCGGTAGTTGTCCCAGCTGCCGGCCGAGGCGGCGAAGCTCAGGCGCTGTTCGCGCAGGGCGCGCTTGCGCACCAGGTTGATGGTGCCGCCAGGGTCACCGGTGCTGGAATACAGGCCATCGACACCGCGCAGGAACTCGACACGTTCGTACTGGGCCATGTCCAGCTGGCTGAGCGAGCCGTAGCCGGCGATCGAGCTGGTCAGCGGCGCCCCACCGTCGAGGGTGGTGTTGGACACCGCGAAGCCGCGGGAGAAGAAATTGCTCTCGTTGCCCATGGCTGCCTGGGAGATCCCGCCTTTCTGCACCGAGACCCCGGTCATCTTGCCCATCACGTCGGTCAGGCTGTTGAGGTTCTGGTCTTCGATACGCTTGCGGGTGATCAGCGATACCGAATGCGGTACCTCACGCAGCGAGGTGGCCACTTTGCTGCCCACCGTGGCGCTGGAGGCGGTATAGCTGTCGGCATCGGCCTGCAGGCTCTGGCTGTCGATCTGCGTGGCGCCGAGCTGCACGGCGCCATCGTTCGGGAGGGCGATCAGCAGATACACGCCATTGGCCTGGCGTACCGCCTGCAGACCGCTGCCGGCCAGCAGCACGGCAAAGCCCTGGTCGATACTGTAACTGCCTTGCAGCCCGGGCGAGCGCAGGGCCCGGGTAAGTGCGCCATCGAACGACAGCGCCACGCCGGCCTGGCTGGCAAAGCGGCTCAGGGTTTCGTTCAGGCTGCCCGGTGCAATGGCGTATGCCCGGACCTGGGTACTGTTGGCCGATGCGGCCAGGGCAATGCCAGGCAGGGCGAGTGCCGTGCCCAGTGACAAGTGGATGGCCAGGGCCAATGCCGAGTGTGCCGTGTACCGCGTGCTCATGCTTACCTTCCCCAGATGCTTGAGTGTGTCAGATGGAAGGAAGGGCCGAACGAGCGCGCAGGAAAGTGCAAGCGTTGGCAAAAAAATCAACCGCGCGCGGTTACCGTCACCCAGTACCGGGTGCGTCGCCGCACATCGACGGCAAAGGCGCTTTGCAGGGCTGCGAGGGCCAGGTCGGTATCGCTGATCGGAAAAGCGCCGGAGATCTTCAGGTTGGCCACGGCCGGATCGCACTGCAGCACACCGGGGCGGTAGCGCGACAGCTGGGCGATCAACTCGCCCAGCGGCTGCTCGATGGCGATCAGGCTGCCATCCTGCCAGGCACCGACCGAGGCATCGTTGTCGCGTACCTGGCTGATGCCCGTCGCGCCGAAGGCGACCCGCTGGCCGGCTTCCAGGCGTAGCGGCCGACTGGCGCCTGCGGAGACCTGCACCGCCTTTTCCAGTACCGCCACTTCACTGCCCTGGTCGAGCGCGCTGACGGTGAAGCGGGTGCCCAATGCCAGCACCTGGCCGAAACGGGTATCGACCAGGAAGGGGCGAGCGGCCGGGTCGCTGCCGGTGCTGACGGCCAGCTGGCCGCGATGCAGCATCAGCAGGCGCTGGCGCTTATCGAAGCGCACGTCGACCGCGCTGTCGGTGTCGAGAGTCAACTGGCTGCCGTCAGGCAGGGTGAAGGTGCGGCGCTCGCCCACGGCCGTGTGGTGGCTGGCCCTCAGGGCCAGGCCCAGGTCGCTGCGCCAACCCAGGGTCGCCAGCGTCCCTCCACCCAGCAGGCAGGCCAGCCCGTAGAGCACCTGACGTCGCGATTGCCCGGCCGCCAGCAGGGTCGAGGCGGCCAGTTGGCCTGGTACGCGGCCAAGGCTGTCGCTGACTGCCTGCATGCGCTGCCAGGCCAGTTGATGCAAGGGATCGCTGTCGTGCCATTGCTGCCAGCGCGCCTGTTCGTGCGCGTCCGCCGTGCCTGACGCCAGCCGTGCGTACCAGCGTGCGGCGGCGCGAATCGCCTCGCGTTGGGCAGATGTCGGCGTCACTCGCTGGCGTCCCATTGCAGCAGGCAGATATGTTCCATGGCCTTGGCCATGTGGCCGTTCACCGTGCGCAGGGAAACCCCCAACTGCTCGGCAATCTGGGCATAGGTGAGGCCTTCGAGCTGGGACAGGATGAAGACCTGGCGCACCCGTGCGCCCAGCCCCAGCAACAGCCGGTCGAGTTCCACCAGGGCTTCGAACAGGATGGCCTGGGTCTCGGCGCTGGGGGCCTGGGCTTCGGGCAGGCTGGCCAGGGTGTCGAGGTAGGCCTGCTCCAGCGAGCGCCGACGCAGCAGGTCGATCATCAGCCCCTTGGCCACGGTGCTCAGGTATTGGCGCGGTTCGCGGATCTCCAGCGCGGTGCGGGCCTTGATCAGCTTGACGAAGGTGTCCTGCGCCAGGTCGGCGGCATCGCAATGGTTGCCCATGCGCTTGCGCAGCCAGCCGCGCAGCCAAGCGCTGTGCTGGGCGTAGAGGGTACCGACAGCATTGGGCAGGGCAGGAGACTCGGCCGACATGGATGAATTCTTAAATGGGAATTTATCGCATTATTGTTGATTTGCAGTGGGCCTGGCAACGGGGCCAGGCCCACGGTTTGGCCGTGAAGCGGTCAGGTCTATTCGCTGGCCCCGAACGCGGCGTGGTAGTGCACGTCGCCTTGCGGTACGTCCCCAGCGAAGGCCAGCGCCTGGAAGTACTCGGCAGGCACGCCCGGCAAGGTCAGGCCCGGCTGGGCCTTGAAGCCGAAGCGGGCGTAGTAGCGCGGGTCGCCCAGCACCACGCAGCCCTGGCCTCCCAGCCCATGCAGCCGGGCCAGCGCGGCATTGATCAGCGCCGAGCCGATGCCTTGCCCCTGGCGCGCCGGCGACACCGACACCGGCCCGAGGCCGAACCAGCCGCTGGCGCCCGACGCCAGGGTGACCGGGGAAATCGCCACATGGCCGACGACGGTGCCGGCTTCCACGGCCACCAGCGAGACAGTGAGCTGCCCCGCCCGGCGCAGCGCCGTGACGATGAACTGCTCGGTGTGGCTGCTGTGCTCGGCGTCGGCGAAGGCGGCTTCGGTCAATTGGCCGATGGCGTCGATGTCTTCGGGGCGTTCGTCGCGCAGGGCGATGCCATTGTCCAGGTGCCTGCGCGTGTCGGCGTCGATCAGGCCGCGCAGGGCCTCGAACAGCGGTGTGGCGGCGGTGTAGCGCTTGCCGTAGTTGAGGTTGAAGGCGTAGTCGAAGCCCGGTGGGTTGCGGCCCTGGTTGTGCTGCAGCAGGGTTTCCAGCTTGTCGAGGGCCTTGACCGCCTGGGCCTCGGCGGACGTCGCGGCTTCATAGTCTTCCCACAGCCCCATGATCTCCTCGCGCAGGGGCGCATCCAGGCTCGCCATCAATTGCAGCAGGTCGTCGCGCTCCTGCTGGCTCTTGTCGGGGAAGCCCTGCTTGCTGACGGCGGGCACGTCGCCGCTGATGGCCTCGCCGAGGTCGTGGACCAGGCACATCTTCAGGACCTTGAGCAGGTCGAGGTCGCCCAGTTCGTCGGCGAAGGTGATGGCCATCAGGCACAGCCGCCAGGTGTGCTCGGCGGTGCTTTCGGCACGGCCGCTGGAGGTATGGGCGCTGCGCAGCACGCTCTTGAGTTGTTCGGCCTGGCGCAGGAAGTCCAGGCGGTTCTGCAGTTTTTCGATGTTCATGGTGACTCCATGTCCTGGGGCGGGTTCAGCGTGTCTGCATGATGAACAGATGATACCCGTACTCGCCCAGGTGGTTTTGATGGATCTCGAGTTCGCGCCGGATGTCGGCCAGGGCCTGGGAGGCGAACGTGTCGTTTGCCAGGGCGGCCACGCGTTCGCGCAGCGGCTCCAGATAGTTGGTCCAGGCCTGCGCGCTCAGAGGGAAGTGCAGCAGGCAGCGATAGCCTTGGCGGGTGATGGCGGCCAGGCGGGTGTCGACGCTTTGCAGGTCCGGGTAGGCGGCTTGCCAGAAGGCCTCGGCCGTTGGCGCTAGCCTGTCGGCCACTCGCACCAGGTCGCTGACCACCAGGCAACCCTGGGGTTTGATGAAGGTGCGCCAGTACGCCAGGGCGTTGTCGAAGCCCATGATGTAGGCGCAGCCCTCGGCCCAGATTGTGTCGAAGCGCTGGGGGGCGAATGGCAGGTGGGTCATGCTTGCGCACAGCGGCGTGACGCGCTCCTGCAGGCCTCTGGCGGTCAGGGTTTCCCGCAGGCAGCCGAGGCTGTGTTCGTCGTTGTCCAGCGCGGTGATCTGCGCCGCACTATGTTCGGCCAACAGCACGCTGGTGGCGCCACGGCCGCAGCCGATGTCCAGCAATGTCGCGGGCGGGCGGGGCAGGGCGCGCAACGCTTTCAGCGAATCCTGCGCCGAGCCTGGCCCAAGGTGCTTGAGGCCTTCGACAATGCGTTCGAAGTCGGCCATGTAGTGTTCGTGCTGGTTCATGTCGCGCGATAGCCATTTCAGGCGCAGGGCCTGTTTTTCACTGAAGCCTTGCCTGCGCAACCACGCCAGGTGGGCGCCGGGCGCCTGCTGCTCGAGGGCCTGGTGCCAGGGACGCATGGACGACAACCCAAGCATGGCCGCGAGCAGTTCACGCGAGCGCTGCCGGGCGGCAATCTCCTCGTCGAGGCTGCGCAGGCGTTCGAGCAGGGCCGGCCGGTCGAGTCGCGCCTCCAGACACGCCTGGCATTCCTTCAGGCTCAGGCCGCCGGCCTGCAGTTGTTGCAACAGGCGCAACTGCTGCAGGTCCTGCTCATGGTAGAGGCGATAACCATTGGCCTGGCGCCGTGAGGTGACCAGCCCGAGTTTTTCGTAGTAGAGCAGCGTGGAGCGGCTGAGTCCCACCTTCGCCGCCAGTTCGGAAATGCGATACACCTGTCTTCCCCTCATGCAATGGGGCGATGATGAACCCTGAAGTTATAGACAGGTAAAGCGAATTTCCACAGAGGGTATCCTGATTCAGCGCCACGCCCGTTGCCTGGCCAGCACCGATGCCGGCGTTTCCCCCACCAACTCGGTATACAGGGCTGGCGCGGTGGCCCCTTCGGTGCTGATCAGCAATACCCTCGAATCGCGCCCGAGGCCTACCTGGGCCGCCAGCGCAGGCACCGCCATCAACCGCGCCAACCCTGCCAGCCCGGCAACCGCCGACTCACCCGCCAGCAACGGAATGTCCCGGGCACTGCCTTGCGCCAGGCGGCGCATCGCCGCGATGGCATCGCTGTCATCCAGGGTCATGAAGAAGTCGACACTCGGCTGCAGGAACCGCCATGCCAGCGGTGAGGTTTCCCCGCAAGCCAGCCCGGCCATCAACGAGTCCACCGAGCCGCTGGCGGCACGGGGCTGGCCGGCCATGGCGCTTTGCAGCAGGCAGTCGGCCTGCTCGGGTTCGACCACGATGAAAGTCGGGCGTTGTTCACCCATCAGCTCCCAGAAGTAGCTGACGATGCCCGCCGCCAAGCCACCCACGCCTCCTTGCAGGAACACATGGGTGAAGGCCGGATCTTGTCCACTGGCCTCGACCAGCTCGGCGACGAGGGTTCCGTAACCCTGCATCACATCGCCGGGGATCTGTTCGTAGCCATCGTAGGACGTGTCTGAAACCACCTGCCAGCCGTGGGCCTGGGCCAAGGCCGCGGCGTGCGCCACCGAGGCGTCGTAGTTGCCCTCGACCCTTACGATCTGCGCGCCGTAGGCGGCAATGGCCTGTTCGCGCTCCACGCTGACGTGGGCGTGCAGGACGATGACGCAGCGACATCCCACGCTCTGCGCGGCGGCGGCCAGGGCGCGGCCATGGTTGCCGTCGGTGGCGCTGACCACGCTGAAACCGGCCAGCTGGCTGGCGTGCCGGCCGGCGAACAGGTCGGCGGCGGTGAAACCGTGCCCGGGGAAGGTGCGCAGGATCAGGCGCACCAGGGCGATGGGCGCCCCCAATGCCTTGAAACTGCCCAGGGGGGAGCGCACCGATTCGTCCTTGACCCGCACCTGGCCGACACCCAGTTTGGCGGCCAGGTCAGGCAGGTCGTAGAGTGGCGTGCCCGTGGCACGCAGTTGCGGCCAGTGCGCCAGCCATTGGCGGCTCTCGTTTGCCTGGCGGATGTTCATCAGGGCTTGCAGGGCGCGAGGGTAGGGCGTGCGGGTGGCGTTGGGGTTGGCGAAAAGCATGTGATTCTCCAATAGGCAGAGCAACAAGGCGGGGATCAGCGTGTGGGGTTCAGCCGTGTGGTGACCACGTCCAGCAACACTCGCGCGCCATCGAGCAACTGGGCGTCGTCGGTATGCTCGCGGGGGTTGTGGCTGATACCGCCCTGGCTGGGCACGAAGATCATCGCCGCCGGGGCGATACGCGCGATCATCTGCGCGTCGTGCCCGGCGCCGGAGGTCATGCGCCGATGGCTCAGTCCCAGGCGCCGGGCGCTGGCCTCGATGGCGTTGGCCAGCGTGGCGTCGAATGTCACCGGCTGGAAACGCACCAACTGCTCGGTTTCGAGGGCGACCCCTTCGGCTTCGGCAAGCGCTCGGAGTATCCGCGCCAGGTGCGCCTCGGCCTGTTGCAGGCGCTGTTCGTCCGGGTCGCGCAGGTCGACAGTAAAGGTGGCGCGGCGTGGGATCACGTTGATCACGTCGGGCTCGAAACGCATGCAGCCGGTGGTCGCCAGTGTCGTGCCGCTGTCCCGGGCCAGGCGCCGCAGCTCGGTGACCGCGGCGCAGGCGACGAAGCCTGCGTCATGGCGCAAGCGGGTCGGGGTGGTGCCGGCGTGGTTGGCGTTGCCTGTTACCGTCACCTGCTGCCAGGAGATCCCTTGCAGGTTCTCGACCACCCCGATCTGCGTGTGCTCGGCTTCCAGTAGCGGCCCCTGTTCGATATGCAGCTCGAGGTACTCGTGGGGCATGATCGCGCCAGGTTCCATGTCGCCGGCGTAGCCGATGCGTTGCAGCTCGTCACCCAGGCGTGTGCCATCGGTACCGAGAGTGTCCAGCGCCGCCTGCAGCGCGAGCCCGCCGGCATGCACCAGCGAGCCCATCATGTCCGGCTGGTAGCGCACGCCTTCCTCGTTGCTGAAGGCCGCCACGGTAATCGAGCGTGCGGGCGTCACGCCGGCCTCGCGGTAGGCCCGCTGTACCGCCAGCCCGGCCAGTACGCCGTAGCAGCCGTCCAGGGCACCGGCATTGGTGACACTGTCGATATGCGAGCCGATCATCAGCGGTGCGGCATCGTCGGGGGCGCGCAGCGTGCCGAAGATATTGCCGATGCGGTCGATAGCGACTTCCAGTTCGAGCTCGCGCATCCAGGCAACCAGTTGGTCGCGGCCGGCCTTGTCGGCGTCGGTGAGGGCGATACGCGTGCGGCCTCCGTTTTGCGCATCGGCGCCGATGTCGCCCAGTGCACGGATCTGTTCCAGCAGTTTCGGGCCGTTCAGGTGCAGTTTGCTCATGCGGTTCTCCAGGGCCTCATTCATGCGGTGTGGGCGAAATGATATTTGCTTGTGGTGAACTGAAAGTTTGATTTTCAGGCCAAAAGCGTAATCTCATTGCAGTCGCATACGCCTGACAGGACCCCACCTACATGAGCCTTGACTCCTTCGACCGCGCACTGCTCGACGCCGTGCAGCGTGATGCCAGCACTTCCCAGATCGACCTTGGCGTGCAGGTGAACCTGTCGTCGGCAGCGGTTAACCGCCGGCTGAAGAAACTCACCCAAGACGGCGTGATCCAGCGCACCGTGGCCCAGGTCGACCCGCTGGCGCTGGGTTACACGCTGACGGTGATCACCGAAGTGGAGGTGGAGAATGAGCGTCTTGACCTGCTCGACGCCATGAAACGCACGTTCATGGCCTGCCCGCAGGTGCAGCAGTGCTATTACGTGGCGGGGGCATGCGACTTCGTGCTGATCATGCTGGTGCGGGACATGGCGCAGTACACCCAGTTGACGCGGGAGCTATTCTTCCAGAGCAACAATGTGAAGCGCTTCAAGACGCTGGTGTCGATGAGCAATGTGAAGACCGGGTTGCAGGTGCCGGCGACCTGAGACGAGCTCAGGCTACGCCGATCTCATCCATGAAGTCGTCCAGGAACGACGCCAGCCGTTCATGCCGGAGCGTCGCCAGCCGAGCCCCTTCGACAGTCTGGAACCCTGAGGCGAGCTTTAGCAGCTTGGTGTGGAAATGCTCGATGGCGTACCGGTTGTCCTGGTGGTCCCGCCCTTCGGCAGTGGGATTCTCGAAGTCGTACAGTGACGAGCCCATGCGGCCTGCGACATAGAAACAACGGGCGACGCCCACCGCGCCGAGGGCATCGAGGCGGTCGCTGTCCTGGAGGATCTTCGCCTCCAGGCTCAGCGGCGCGATGCCCGCCGAGAAACTGTGGGTCTGCACCGCATGGGCCGTTTGTTCGACGCGTGCCGATGGCCAGCCCATGTCGGTGAGGATCGCGGCGGCCCGCTCGGCCGACAGTGTCGAGGCCTGACTACGCAGAGGCGAGTTCTTCTCCACCGCCACGCAGTCGTGTAGCACGGTGGCGGCAAGCAGCACTTCAAGGTCGCCACCTTCCTTGGCCTGGATGCGCCGGACGTTGCTCCACACCCGTTGCACATGGGCGAGGTCGTGGGAGCCGTCGGTACAGGCGCCGGGCAGGCAGGGCAGCAGTTCGTCCGCCAGGGGCTGCAGGGGAAAGAACGGCGCGTTGGCCATCGAGCGGGCTCCATCGATCAGGGGAGGGGCTGAACATCGGTTCGGCGTGGCAACGGTACACCAATCGTCGCTGGCGCGGGCAGGGCGTGCGGTCAGCGGCAACACAGGCAACCGCTGATCAGCGGTTGATCGGGGTCGTTTTCCACAAAGGTGACCATGACTTCCATGCCCGTGTGCGGCGGTGTGCTCGCACAGCTCCAACTGGAGGACGCGCTCAGCCAGCAACTGCTCTTGTCGTCGAACCAGTCTTCGCGGTCCCAAGGGAACTTGACCTGTATCTTTGCCAGGCGCCGGTCACGCTGGGACATCTCGTCTTCCACCGCGATGACGACAGCGGTCTGGTTGCCGGGTAGCTCAGGTTTGCGGTGAGTCAACGGCTGACGGTACGACGTATCCCAGGGAACAGCCATGAAGTGGTTGCGGTATCCCTGAGCAACGTCATCCGCCTGGTCAGTGGCGCCGGGCTCAGCGGCTATCCGTGGTTGCCTGCCCTGGTGAATGACCCGCGTCAGGAGCCACGGGGCGTTCCACGCCTGGCGCGGATGCCCGCAAATGTCCAGCACATGGCCACTAGCCAAATGGGTCTGGTCACTTTGCCCTTCAGCTTGATGATCCGCCAGGCCACGAAAATCGAGCGGATTGTCGCCGTCCTGGTTGCAGGCGGCAGGTTGCCCCAGCCTGGGGAACACCGCCTGGTCATCACCGAACACCAGCACATGGCCCTGGGCACTGTGCTGGAAATGGAAGTGGATGCCTTCTTCCTCGCACAGGCGCTGAATGAAGTGCAAATCCGTTTCGTCGTATTGGGTGCAGTAGTCGCGCTCGGGGTAGGTCGAGCCTAGATGAAACCGATAAGCGTCGCCGACGATCCCGTGCTCCTCCAGGATCAAGGCAACAATGTTCGGTACCGAGAACTGTTCATAGATTCTCTGGTTGATGCGGTGGCGCAAGTAGGACAGGTGCGGTACCAGGGTCATGCTGTAGCGCTTCGACTCTTGTGTATTACCGCTTTGAGCGATGTGGTAGACCCGGCCATGAATGCCGTTGCCATTGTTGTCGAAGGAGAGGAAAGCCTCACGGTCGAAAAGGCATTCGAGATCCAGGTCAGCCCGCTCGGCGATCAGCTCCACATTGAAGAAGTACGGCCTGCCGAGCGCTTCCTCCCCATTGAATGCGAGCACGTGGAAAGCGTGATCGATACCGTCGATCGTCAAACTGAATCGAGTTTGCTGGGCTGGGCTGGACATCCACTGTTCTCTTTTCAAGGTCGGACTCAATTGAGCAACAGGCATTGGCGCGCAGCGCGCTGCACGCCAATGGACACGATCAAGGGCTGGCATGGGGTAGCAGACACCCGATTACTTCAGATCACACACCGCTTTTCACTTTGGTCCAGACCCGGGTGCGGATCCGCTCCAGTTTCAACGGCAGTGGCTCGAGTGGGATCAGCGTGGATATCGTCGTGGCGTCCGGGTAGATCCAGGGATTGTCGCGCAGTTTCTGCTCGACAAACTCGGTGGCGTCTTTGTTGGCGTTGGGGTACAGCGTGTGGTTCGAGGTCTTGGCAATGACTTCTGGCCGCAGCATGTAGTTGATGAACGCCATGCCCTCCTTGGGGTGAGGGGCGTCTTTGAGCAGTACCAGGTTCTCCGACCAGACCAGCGCGCCCTCGCGCGGCAGGCTGTAGGAAATCCGGCGCCCGGTGTTGGTCTTTTCGTTCAGGGCCTGTGCCGCAAGGGCGCCATTGGCCCAACCGACAACCGCGCAGATATTGCCGTCAGCCAGATCGGTGTCGATTCGCGAGGAATCGAAATAGAGGACGTAGGGGCGTATCTTCAGCAGCAGCGTCTGGGCTTTCTGGTAGTCGTCCGGGTTCTTGCTGTTGCTGGGCAGCCCCAGGTAATGCAAGGCAATCGAGATGATCTCGCTCGGGGAATCGAGCATCGCCACGCCGCAGGATTGCAGCTTGCTGATGTTCTCTTCCTTGAAGATCAGGTCCCAGCTGTCCACCGGCGCCTGTTCACCCAATGCCGCTTTGACCTTGTCGACGTCATAGCCGATGCCGGTGGTACCCCACAGGTAGGGCACCGCGTAACGATTGCCAGGGTCATTGACCGCGACCTGGGCCAGCAGCGCAGGGTCGATATGCGCCAGGTTGCTCAGTTGCTCACGGTCCAAGGGCTGCAGCACGCCCGCCTGGATCAGGCTGGGCAATACGTTGGAGGTGGCCACGACCACGTCATACCCCGTGCGCCCGGCCATTACCTTGCTTTGCATGATGTCGGCGCTGTCGAACGCATCCATGCGCATCCGCGTGCCGGTTGCCTGTTCGAAGGCCTTGGGGGTCTCTGGCGCGAGCAGCCCGAACCAGTTGTACAGGTGCATGCCGGGCTGGGCCGCGGCCACCGAGGTGCTGATTGCCGCACCGAGCAGCGAGGTGGCAAAAAGGGTTCGCAAACGTGACGTTCTCATGCAACATCCTTATCGAAACGATGTATCTTCTGGCCCGTCCTGAGCCCAGACAGCGACTATACCGGGCAGGCCCGGATAGTAAATACCTCCGATTACGTAGCGCTGACCTGCTAATTCCTAACCCAAAAGGGGTAGAAAATGCCGTTCGACCTTCATGGCCTGGCGTGGCACCGTTCGATCGGCAAGCTGATCATGCAACTGGACCGCCCCGCGTTCTGGAGTTCGTTGGTGCGGGTATTGAATGAGTACGTGCAGATCGACAACTGGGTGGTGCTGATCTTCAGCCAACAGCAGGTGGACGTGGTGGCTCTTCCTGAAGTGGCCGATGCGCAGGAGGTCGATGCGTTCATTCATCGCTATGTGAAGGGGCTTTACCTGCTGGACCCGTTTTATATCGCCAATCGGGAAAACCCGCAGAGTGGCTTCTTTCATTTACTGGACATAGCACCTGAATACTTCGTCGAGACTGAATACTATCAACAGTATTTCGCTCATTATATTTCGGCGGATGAAGTCCAATACAACGTCCAGCTCGACCCCGATAGAACATTGTGCATGTCCATAGGCAGCAAGGTCCGTTTCAGCCAGGAACAAATTACCCTGCTCGATATCATCAAGCCCTGGGTGACTGCGCTCATGCACCAGCGCATGGCCTTTGAAGTCGACGCGAACGAACACCTTGCCGAGCCACTGTCATGGCCGGAAACGGTTGCGCAGCTAGCCACGCAGATCACCTCGCGCGAGAGCGATGTGCTCAGGTTGCTGTTGAGTGGCTTCTCCAACAAGGAAGTGGCCGGCAAGCTGGCGCTCTCGGTCGAGACCATCAAGGTGCATCGGCGTAACCTCTATGCCAAGTTGAATGTCAGGTCACAATCCGAATTGTTCGCCCGGTTTCTCATGCCAAAGCAGGACGCTCTTGCTGCGCGGTGAGGTCAGTTGTTGGGCCAGCTGTTGGTCGCCAGTGCCCGTTCTATCTCAGAGCGCGTACTGGGCGATACCGTTGCCGAACGACCAGTTCTCCTTGCGCACTTCGACCAGGTTGATGAACACGTCCTGCGGGCGGACCCCGGCCTCGCGTTCGAAACCTTCGGCGATCGCCTGGTACAGCGCCTTCTTCTGCTCCAGGGTGCGGCCTTCGCTGAGGGTGATCTGGATGAATACCTGGCCGTCGGAGCGCTGGATGCCCAGGTACTGCGGGTCGAACACCAGGCGATCACCGTCGTGCTCGGTCAGGACCTGGAAGTTGTCGTGCTCGGGGACATTGATCGTGCGCCGCAGGCAGGCGTAGACGATCTGGCCAAGCGTGTGCAGGTGAGTCGGGTCGGGGTGGCGCTTGATGTCGATGCGTACCAGGGGCATGTGGACTCCTTGGGCTGTGCCAGGCGAGACGCAGAAGCTGGTAGGCTCTGTACGAAAAGCCTTGATACTTGTTCATGCTGCGTTGAAAACAGCCTCGGAATGCTCATGTACTCCAGTACAGTCGGGCGCGACCCCGGGCGTTCCTCGGCTGTTTTCGCCTTGCCTGACCTGCGTCTCAAGACTTTTCGTACAGAGCCTAGTACAGGATCGGGGCAGGGCAGAGCCCGGCATGGCGCCGGGCTCTTGAAGGCATTACTGAGGCAACAGCTTGTGGGCGCGTTCGCTGGCGTTATTGAAGACCTCGATCAGTCTTTTCGCCAGTGCGTCTTCGATTGCCGCGGCGGTGAGCAGGCCCTGGGTGAAGCCGATGCCCTGGTCCTTGGCGACCGCCAGTTGCTGGCTGTTCTCCGCTTCGGCCAGGTCGCCCAGGTAGTGGGCTGCGCGGAAGGCGTAGCGCTCGGGGAGGGTCAGCTGTTCAAGCTCCTTCAACGAAAGGGCGAACTGGCTGGCGGCGGCGGGTTTCAGGCTGAGATGCTCGAACTGGAGCAGGCTCAGGCGATCGGTAGTCAAGGCGAATCTCCGTTTCTTTGCGGGAATACCCGGTTACTGTCCTGCCTTTTGCCGGTCAGCGCAAGGGTGGCCAGGGCGGTGGCGCGAAAAGAATTGTCCTGGCGCGGTCAAGGGAGAAGCGCGTGCCATGCGCCGCGCAGGCAGCCCTGGGCGCATCCTCTGCTTGGCGCGCATGCTAAAACGTTCTAGCCTTCGCGTTTTGCTCATTGCCGTAAGGAATACCCGTATGACTCCCACCCTCAGCCGCCGTCGCGTGCTCCAGGGCGCGCTCGGCTGCTCGGCCCTGCTGGCCCTGCCAACCTGGGCGGATGACCCGCTGCGCAAAGCATTGCAGCAACTGGAGGCCACAACGGGCAGCACGATCGGCCTGTGGGCCCTGGACACCGGCAGCGGCCAGCAACTGGCCTGGCGCGCCGAGGAGCGCTTCGCGTTCTGCAGCACCTTCAAGGCCGTCCTCGCCGGCGCCATCCTGCACCGCAGCCAGGCCGAGCCGGGCTTGCTGGAGCGGCATATCGCCTACGGCGCCGAACAGCTGGTGGTGTATTCCCCGGTCACCGAAAAGCACGTCGGCGCCGGCATGACCGTCGCCGGGCTCTGCGCCGCCGCGGTGCAGTACAGCGACAACACCGCCGGCAACCTGTTGCTCGAGCTGGTCGGTGGCCCACCGGGGCTTACGGCGTTTGCCCGCAGCCTGGGTGACCCGACGTTCCGCCTCGACCGCAACGAACCGACGCTCAATACCGCCTTGCCGGGCGACCCGCGTGACACCACCACGCCCCTGGCCATGGGCGTGACTCTGCAGCGCCTGTTGCTGGGCGACGGCCTGGCTGCTGCCGAGCGCCAACAGCTGCAGGATTGGCTCAAGGGCAACACCACGGGCGATGCCCGCATCCGCGCCGGCGTGCCGAAGGATTGGGTGGTGGGCGACAAGACCGGGTCGGGTGACTACGGTGTAGCCAACGATGTCGCGGTCATCTGGCCCAAAGGCCGGGCGCCGTGGATCGTGGTGGTGTTCAGCCGTGGAGCCAAGGCGGATGCGCCCTGGAACAGCGAGACGATCGCGGCAGCCACGCGGGTGGTGGTGGAGGCTTGGAAGGGCTGAGCAATCGCTCGGACCATTACCCGAACGCGTGGGAGCGGGCTTGCCCCGCGATGAGGTCGGCTCACCCCACGCGTACGCGCCGCCGTTTCTTGAGGTACATCTGGCCATCGGCGTGGCTGAGCAAGGTGTCGGCATCCTCGCCATCGCTGGGGTAGCAGGCCACGCCGATGCTGCAGGAGGGCATCCTGACCTCGCCGAACTCGGCGCCGAGCGGTTGCTCCATGACCCTGGCGATCTGCTCGACCATCTCGTACACGGCATCCTCCGAGGGCACGTCGGTCAGCAGCACGATGAACTCGTCGCCGCCGATCCGCGCCACGGTGTCCGCCGCCTGCACGCTGTCCTGCAGCCGGTGGGCGATGGTGCACAGCACGCGGTCGCCGGCGGCATGGCCATGCACATCGTTGATGCCCTTGAAATCATTGACGTCGAGAAACAGCAAGGCCAGCTGCCGGTGCTGCTGGCGAGCCATGCGCAGGGCCGTGGCGAGGCGGTCGTTGAACAGCGAGCGGTTGGTCAGCTTGGTCAGCGGGTCGTGATGGGCGAGGAAGCGCAGTTCCTGCTCGGCCTGGGTGAGGGCGGTGATGTTGCGGGCCACACCGATCCGCGCCCCCACTTCGTCGGACCAGAACGCCGCCCAGAGGATATGGACCACCTCGCCATCCTTACGGATATAGCGGTTGCGAAAGTCGAAATGGGCGTTGCCGTTCATCACCTGGACGATCGAGGCGCGGGTGGCCTCCAGGTCGTCCGGGTGCATGTAGCGGGTGATCGGGGTGCCGGTGAGCTCGTCGGCGCGGTAGCCGAGCAAGGCCTTGCAGGCATCGCTCACGAACACTATGGTGTCGTCCCGGTCGACCACGAACACGGTGTCCAGCATCAGGTGGATCAGCCTGGGGTAGAGCGCTTGCAGGTCGACGGGCATAGGGCGGGGGTGTCCGATACGGGTAGCCCGGTCATGGTCCGATCACGCAGGGCGGCCGCGCGATGTCCTGCAAGCCGCCGTGGGCCGCTTGCCGCGCCCGAGCAGCATACACAGGGTCGGGGGCGGGGCACTACCGGTACGCAAGCAAAATGGCGGCTGCTTCAATCGGTCGTGCTCGGTGGGAACGGCAATCGCCCCAGCAGCTCGACGATCGTCGCCGCGCAGCGCCCGTCGGGGTCCAGGTCAGGGTCGAAGACGGTCACCGTCATGCCCCGGCAGCGTCGATCCGCCACGAACGGGATGAGGATTTTCGCCAGGTCGTCGGGTGCGATGCCCGGTGAGCCGGGGCTGTCGACCGCGGGCATGATCGCCTGGTCCAGCACATCGACGTCGAGGTGTATCCAGAGCCCCTGGTCAGGCACCTGAGCGAGCGTGTCGCGGATCCGTGCGATGACTGCGTCCGGGCCGATGGCAAGCGCCTCGAACACGTCGATCCGGTTGATGGCCGTATGGTTTATGTCGGGCCAGGCGAAGTCATGGTCACGGTTCTCGCGCTCTCCCAGCTGGATAACCTGGGCATCGGCGACGAGCGGGCTGGTTATGCCGGGCCAGTCGGTCGCCAGCGCCTCGCCACGGCCGGTCGCCAGGGCCAGGTCCATGCCTGCGACGGCGCCCAGGCTCTGTGCCGGGTCGTAGTTGCCGGGGTGGCGGAAGTCGCTGTGCCCGTCGATGTGGAGGAGCGACAGCGGGCCTGCGTGGCGCGCACCGGCCAGTGCGCCGAGCAGGATGGAGCAGTCTCCGCCGAGGACCAATGCGAATTCGTCCTGCAGCGTGGCGGCGCGCACCCTGTCCGCCAGGGCGAGGTTGAATGCGCGCAGGGCGTGGCCATTGCGCAGGCGGGTGCCGGGCTGCGCCTCGGCTGAGTAGGCTGGGCGCGGCAGATGCCTCACTGTGCTGGCCTTGATCGCCCGTAGCAGACCAGCTGCAAGCAGGGCTGAGGGGGCTCGCCAGGTACCGGGTTGGTGGCCGGGCCTCAGGGGGCTGAGGCCGAGGTTCGAGGGGGCGGCGATCACTTGCATGGGGCAGACTTCCGCTCGTGTGAGTGACTACAGTCTCCAGCATCCGGCGAAGCGCTTGCAAACCCCTTCGCGTTGATCCAGTTCAGCCATGCTGCGCAAGTGTTCGAGGCTGATCTGCGCGACCGTCTCTTGCAGGACATAGTTGTAGTAGTACGCCATGTCGCGCATGCGCTGGGCCTTGCTGCGCAGGCCTGCGTCGTTGTTGCCACCGGCCCAGACCTGTAGCTGCTCGTCGCGCACGCTACGCAGGTAGGCGCGGCTGTCGGCGTCGTAGCGCTCTAGCGTACGTGCCTTGAGGTTGGCGAGCGCCTCGGCGAGCCTCTGCAGATTCTGCTGGTACTGCTGCCAGTAGGCCTCTGGCAGATCGAGGCCCAGTTCCCGCTTGCGTGCTGCTACCTGGGCTTCGGGAGAGGTTTGACGAGGGATGGCGACGGCAGTGCGCAACGTGGTCAGTTGCTCCATCTCCGGGGTGACGCTGTCGTGGATGATGCTATCGATCAACGCGGTGCGCCGAGGGGTATCGGGCAGCGGTGTGGGTTGTTTCGGGAACAACGCTGAGGTACCCCGGCAGGCGCTTGGGATGGTGTCGATCATCGGATAGGGCTGGCGCAGGTCCTTGCCCTCGACCCGTTGCAGACGCACCAGTGCCGCCTGGCAGTAGCCAGGTGACTGGTCGAAGCTCAGTTCATACTCGGAGCCTGCCTGTGGTGTCAGGGTGAACGAGGCCGAGCAGACCGTGGTGGCGCCCTGGGTGTTGGCGCGAACATGTACCGGCTGGCCGGGTTCGAGGCGGATCTCGTAGTAGCTATTGCTGTTTGCTGGCGGCGGCACGCTCATGTCGGCCCGCCGGCGAGAGTCGGGCACGAACAGGTTGTTGAGCATGCCGGTGGTCCGGGCTTCACAGCGCGCGCTGTCAAACAGGTCGAGGGTGGCGCTGCCATTGCCCGAGATGTAACGCAGCTTGGCGGCATCCGGGCGGGCGCTGTCGATATAGGTACCATTGAGACTGCAGGCGCTGACCAGGGTGGACAGGGCGAACAGGGCAAGCAGGCGGGCGGCGGGGGGCATGATCGTCCGTGAGTGAGGCCATGGGGGCGCCGATGCTAGGGCGATTCCGGCTAATCGTCCAGTGGGCCGAAGGTGATCAGCCCACGGTGGTGGAGCGCTTGCTCTGCCTTTTAGGGCATCCGCTGCCGTCCAGGTAGAGCAAGGCCTTGACCAGCCCACCACGAACCAATAAGGGTCAGGTGCTTTTCAGCAGGCACAGGCTTTCCCTACCGTTCAGAAGGTGCCATCAGAGCGTTGAGTTCTGCATAGCTGTGGGCCTTCAACCCACTGGTGTCGAGCTGCCCACTTTGCAGGAAGCGCTGGGTGAGGCCGCTCATGGCACCGTAGAGAAACTCGGCGATGCTCGAACCGGCGCTCAGGCGGCGAACGCCAAGCCGTTGCAGTTCGGCAGGGCCGGGCAAGCCTGCGCGCCAGAGCAGGTTGACCGGCAGCGTCACCTCCCGGCACAGCGTGGCGATCTCGCCGGGCTCGACCACGCCGGCGGCGAACAGCCCGTTCGCGCCGCCGACGGCATACTGCGTGGCGCGACGCAGGAGCTCTTCGAGGCGTTGCTCGGCGGGCAGCAGGTTCTTCAGGTAGACATCGCTGCGCACGTTGATGAAGAGGTCGACCCCGCGCTGGCTGGCGGCGTTTCTGGCGGCGTCGAGCTTGCGCAGGAGCTGTTCGGGGGGCTGCGTGCCGTCCTCGATGTTGATGCCCACCGCGCCGGCGGCGATGACGGTGTCGATGACCTTGGCGACCTGTTCGGGAGCGTCCGAGTAGCCGCCTTCGATATCCACGGTCAGCGGCACGTTGAGTACCCTTGCCATCGACTCGACGGTGCCGGCCAGCAGCGCCAGGGGCAGCTTGTCGCCATCCTGGTAACCATGGGACCAGGCCACGGCGGCGCTGCTGGTGGCAACTGCCTTGCTGCCCTGGCGTTCGACCAGGCGTGCACCGCCGGCGTCCGACACATTGGCCAGCAGCAACAGCCCTTGCTGGTGAAGGTCATGAAAAACGCGATCCATTGCTGCCATGAAGATATGACTCCCTTGAACATCCTGTTGATGGTCCACTGCGGGCTTTAGATTGCCATTTTTCCTGGGGTTCGACGAGAGTGTTGCGGCGCCTGCGAGATTGAGCGCCGCCCGCGCGGCGCATCGCGGATGAATCCGCTCCTACGTTTGTTGCAACGTGGCCATGTCTGATAGGCCATGGTTGTAAGCTTCGTGACGCTGTGGGTGGAAATGCGTGGGACTGTTCAGCGGCGATAGTAGCGGCGGTCATCGTCATAGCGATGGTGCAGGGCGCGATCATGGTGGCGGTCCCAGTAGCGTTGCCGCTCCATTGCCCGGCGGTGCTGCTCCCGGCGCCATTGCTCGCGGCGCCACTGCTCCCGGCGCCAGTCGTCGCGGTGGTCATGCCAGCGCTCGTCGTGGCGATAGCGGTCGTCATGGGCCAGCAGCGGTGCCGATGGCGCGCTTGCCAGGCTTGGCCAAGGGGTTTCAGTGGCCTTGCGGTCCGCCAGGTCGAGGGTATGGGAGGGAGGTGTCGAAGTCTTCATCGCTGCGGCGGTTGCCGAGCCTGCGGTCGCCAGTGCGAACAGGCCAACGAGCAGCATGTATGGAGCAGGGATTTTCATGAGTGAAGACAACCTCTGATTGGCAGTTGAACGTGTGTTCGGTAGCTGTTGGAACAACCGTGGAACGCACTCACCCAATAGACCGGCAAAATGGAAAAAGTTCTGGAGCGGCGCGTGCCCCGGGCTTGCTCTCCAGGTGTCTGCAGCAGGCGCGTTTTGAAAGGCCTGCCTATGGAGTGGGCTGAAGCAACTGGTAGAAAGTAAATGATAAGAATTATCATAAGCGCCTTTCGCCCTCCCCAGAGAGTCGTCGTATGTCTTCAACCAACCGCGAGCCGGCACTGGACCTGATCCAGAACAATCACGCCGAGCCGCTGGGCACCTGGAGTGGCGGGGCGAAGGTATCGCGGCGGGCACTGCTCGGCGGACTGAGCGTGGGCGGTGCGCTCCTCGCCAGTGGCTATGGCGTGAGCCAGTGCGGCGCGCTGCCAACCCTGTTCAGCGATTGCGCCACTGGCACCGGGCAACGACGTGGCTGGCGGCTGGCGTCGGGGCTCTCAGTGCTACTGGACAGCCGCAGCGCGCTCGACAGCGTTGGCCGCGCCGTGACCTTGCAACGTGGACGGGTGTTGCTGGAGGTGACGCAGGGCGCAGGAGTCAGCCTGCGAACTGCGCAGGTACGCATTCTGCCGGGGCAGGCGGCACGCTTGATCGTTCAGCAACAGGCCGGCGCCACCCTGGTGCAGATGCTCGATGGCGTGGCGTCGGTCGCGCGTGGTTCGGCAGCGCCGGTGGTACTGGAAGGCGGTTGGCAGCAACTGTTCGGCGACAAGGGCAGCACCCCGAGAGCCGCGCTGCCGGATGGGGCCGGAGCCTGGACCCACGGGCACCTGGTGGCCGAGCGCATGCCCCTGGCCGAGGTGCTGGAGGAACTCGACAACTATCGTCCCGGCGTGCTCAGGTGCGACCCGCGGGTCGCGGGATTGCAGGTCAGCAGATCCTTGTCCCTCGACCAGCCGGACGACAGCCTGACGCTGCTGAGCGAAGTGCTGCCAGTCCGGGTCCAGCGGGTGCTGGGGTTCTGGGTCAATATGGTGCCGGCCTGAGTCCGCCTGTTTCAGGGGCTGAGGAGCGTGTTGCCGGGACCTGCAAGGCGCCGCGCGCACCAGTCACTTACTTAACCTGGCCGTTGTACACCACGGTCGCGGCGCCGTCCTTCTTGATGGTCAGCTTGTTGCCCTCGGCCATGCTTTCGACCATTTCCGAACAGCCGTCCACTTCGGCCTTGCCGTCCACGTACTCACCGCTGGTATCGAAGCTAAAGACATAGGTCGACGCCGGGCAGGCATTGCCGCCTTCGCCCGTGGACACCACGAGTACATAGCGGTTGGGGCCGAACGTATAGGCCTTTTCGATGGCGACGTAGCCGGTGCTTTCGGCATCGGCGACGACGGCCTCCATGACGTTCATCACGCCCGCCCGGGACTGGTAGTTCAGTGCAGTGCCCAGCTCCATGCCTTGCACGGTGAACGGCCCGGCGCCTTCGTCGCCGACTGGCAGCGGCTCGTAGGCGATGCTCGGCGCCAGCGGCGCGGTGGCCGGTTTGGCCAGCAGCGCGGGTTGCGGCTGGGGGTTGATGCACTGTCCACTTTCACAGATGCGCTCACCTTTGCAGTCGGTGTCCTTGGCGCATTGGCCAGACACCGCGGCGGTCTGTTCGGCCTTGTCGCAGCCGGCGATGGCCAGGGTGAGGAGGGCGAGGGTAAGCAGTCGCTTCATCAGCGAAGTCCTTTTCATGGATGAGGGCTGCGCAGTATCGCCAAACTGTGGGCAGATGTCGCGGGGCTCTATCCCAACCTAGTTGTTCACCAACAACTCCGGCCCCAGGTAGCGGTTGATCTGGTCGATGTCGTCATCCCCCAGGCTGCCCACCGAAGACGCCAGACGCAGCCGTGACATCAGGTAATGCAGCTTGGCCTCGAACAGGTCATGCCGTGCCACGAACAGCAGCTCCTCGGCGTTGAGCACATCGGCATTGGTGCTGGTGCCGCCCGTGCTGAAGCCCTTGCGCGCCGAGAGCAGCGAGCGTTCGTTGGAGGCGACCGCTCGCTCCAGCGCGTGCACGCGCAGGGCACCGCTCTGCACGCCGCGGAACTCGCGGGTGGTGCCGGTGATGACTTCCTGGCGTGTGGCGTCGAGCTCGTCCAGGGCCTTGGCGCTGTTGGCGCTGGCCTGGCGGCTCAGGGCGCTGACACCGCCACCGCTGTACAGCGGGATGTTCAGCTCCAGGCCGATCGAGCTGTAGTGGTTGCGCTGGTTGAGCTCGGATATCGACTGGCTCTTGCCGGCGGTGTAGCCGGCGACGAAGTCCAGGGTTGGCCAGTGACCGGCCTTGGCACGCTTGAACTCTTCCTCGGCCAGCGCGTAGCTGTGCTGGCGCGCATGGATCAATGGGCTGTCGGCCTGGGCCCGGGCCAGCCAGTCGCGCAGGTTGTCCGGCAGCAGCGGCGGGGTGGCGAAGTCTGTTTGCAGGGTGGTCAGCGACGCCGGTGTCTCGCCGATGTATTCGGCCAGCTTGCGGCTGGCATTGGCCAGGTCGTCCTGGGCCTCGATCAACTGGGCTTCGGCAAGGTCGCGGCGGGCCAGGGACTCGTCGATATCGGTGACGGTGCCGGCACCCAGCTGCATGCGCCGCCGGGCCGAGGTGAGCTGTTCCTCGAAGGAGGCGAGCTTGGCGCGGGCCAGGGTGATGGTCTCGCTGGCCAGGAGCACGTCGAAGTAGCTGTCGGCCAGGCGCACGGCGGCGTCCTGGCTCTTGGCATCGAACACAGCGACGCTGTAGTCGGCGCGTTGCTGGCCCTGGCGGTACTCGGCCATCTTCTGCTTGTTGAACAACGGCTGACGCAGGCGCAGGTTGGCGCCGGTGGAGTCGTAGTCGAGGTCATTGTCGATGCCGTGCTGGCGCTGGCTGCCGTCGATGCGGTTGGCGTAGGCCGATGCGTTGACCTGCGGTAGCAGGCCGGCCTGGCCGATGGCGCGGTTCTCCAGGCCAGCCTGCTGTTCATGCACCGCGGCGCGGTAGATCGGCCCCTGGTACTGCAGCAGGTCCCAGGCTTGCCTCAGGTCCATGGCGCCGGCCGGCAACGCCAACGCCAGCGCCAGCAGGCACAGGCCAAGGCAGTGGCGGTTCATCTCATTGCTCCTTGAACGCGGCGTCGACGCGTTCGAGCAGGGGTTTGAGCAGGTAGCTCAGCAGGTTGCGCTCGCCAGTCTTGATGGTGACGGTGGCGGGCATGCCGGGGCGGATGTGGTTGCTGCCGAGCAAGGCCATGCCATCGGCCGTGACCTCCACCTGGGCCAGGTAGAACGGCTGCTTGCTCTCTTCGTCGAGCAGGCGGTCGGCGGAGACGGTCAGCACGCGCCCGGGAATGTTCGGCGTGCTGGCGTGGTTGAAGGCGGGGAAGGCGATGTCCACGGCCAGCCCCGGGGTCATCTTGTCGATGGCCTGCACCGGGATCATCGCATCGACCTGCAGCGGCTCGTCGAGCGGGACCACCTCCATGATCCGCGCGCCGGGCTGCACCACCCCGCCAACGGTGGCGATGCCCAGGGCCTGGACCATGCCGTCGATGGGCGCGCGGATGACCGTGTGAGTCACCTCGTCGTCCAGGGCGCGCAAACGGTCGGCCAGGGTGGTGCTCTCCTTGGCGGTGTCGGTCAGCTGCGACTGCACTTCCTTGAGGTAGTCGTGGCGACGTTGCAGGACGCGCAGCTTGAGCTCGGTGACCTGGCTGCGCACCCGGGCGATGTTGTTGAGGTTCTCCGCCTGGCCGGCGGAGAGGTCGGCATTGCTGCGCTCGAGCTCCAGCAAGCGGTTGCGCGGCACGTAGCCTTCGGCCGCGAGCATGCGCGTGCCTTGCAGCTCCTGGCCGAGGAAGCCGATCTGCGAGGCGCGGGCGCCGTACACCTGCTGCAGGCCCTTGAGCTGCACCGCCGAAGCGGCGAGGTTTTCCTCGAGGATGCTTATCTCCCCGGCGAGCCCGGCGCGGCGCGTATCGAGCAGGTGCTGTTGCAGGTCCATGGCCGCCAGCAGGCGCGGGTCACCTGCGTATTGCCTGAGCAGTTCGGGGGCGAAGATGACTGTGTCGCGCCCATCACGCTCGGCCTCCAGGCGGTTCTCCACGGTCTTGCTGACGATGTACTGGGCGCTGACCGCGCCATGTTCGGCCACGGCATGCAGGGCATCCAGGCGCACCAGCGGCTGGCCTTTGCCGACCCGCTCGCCTTCGTGCACGAGAATCGCCTCCACGGTGCCGCCGCTCAGGTGCTGCACGGCTTTGCGGTTGCTGGTGACCTTGACCGTGCCGGTGGCGACCACGCCGGCGTCCAGCGGCGCCAGCCAGGCCCACAGGAGAAAACCGCCGAAGCCGGCGAGCACCAGCCACAGGCCCCAGCGCACGGGTTTGCCAACGTCCAGGTCGAGCAGCTCGGTGTTGGCGGCAAGCAGTTCGGTATGCGCGGTGGTGGACATGATCGGTCACTCCCTTGCCTTGACGGCGGCCAGTGGGGTCGCGGTGCCAGCGGGGATCACGCTGGCCGTGCGCAGGGCGGCGAACACTTCGTCGCGGCTGCCGAACATCTGCACGCCGCCATCGCGCAGCATCAGTACCTTGTCGACGGCGCAGAGCACGTTGGGGCGGTGCGAGATCAGCACCACGGTGGCGCCGCGGCCCTTGAGCTCGGCCAGGGCGTCGACCAGGGCTTTTTCGCCGACGTCGTCAAGGTTGGCGTTCGGTTCATCCAGCACGATCAGGTTGGGATCGCCGTACAAGGCGCGGGCCAGGGCGATGCGCTGCTTCTGGCCACCGGACAGCGGGCTGCCGTCGCTGTCCAGGCGGGTGTCGTAGCCCTGCGCGAAGCGCAGGATCATGTCGTGCACGCCGGCGCTCCTGGCGGCGCGGATGACCGCGTCGCTGTCCACCTCGCCAAAGCGGGCGATGTTGTCGGCGATGCTGCCTTCGAACAGTTCCACGTCCTGGGGCAGGTAGCCGAGCCAGGGGCCCAGTTCGCGCTTGTTCCAGGTGAAGATGTCGGCGCCGTCCAGGCGCACCTTGCCGGCCTGGGCCGGCCATACCCCGACCAGCAGCCGGGCCAGGGTCGACTTGCCTGAGGCCGAGGGGCCGATGACGCCGAGGCTTTCGCCCGGCAACAGGCTCAGGCTGACTCCGCGCAGGATGGTGTTGCTGGTGCCGGGCGCCCCTGCGTAGACGTTTTCCACGGCGAGCATGCCCACGGGCCGTTGCAGTGACATGCTCGGCGGGCGCTGCGGGTAGTCTTGCAGCAGGCCGTTGAGGCGGCTCCAGGCCAGACGGCAGCCGAGCAGCGGTTTCCACGCGGCGATCACCTGTTCCACCGGCCCCAGCGCACGGCCGGTGAGGATCGAGCAGGCGATCATCATGCCGGGGGTGATCTTGCCTTCGATGGCCAGCAGGGCGCCGGTGCCGAGGATCAACGACTGCAAGGTGATGCGCACGAAGCGCCCGATGCTGCCGATGACCGCGGCGCGGTCGGAGGCCAGGGTCTGCATCTGCAGGATGCGCAGGTGGCTCTGGAACCAGCGCTGGCTGATCGACGGCAGCATGCCCATGGCCTCGATCACTTCGGCATTGCGCAGGTTGTTGTTGGCGTAGTGGGCGCAGGCGAGGGCGGCGTGGTTGGCTTCGGACAGCGGCTGCTTGGTGGCTTTCTCGGTGAGCCAGGCCAGGGCCGCGAGGATCAGCGAGCCAATCAGCGTGACCAGCCCCAGCAACGGATGGATCAGGTAGGCGACCAGCAGGTAGATCGGCGTCCAGGGGGCGTCGAAGAAGGCGAACAGGCCATTGCCGGTGAGGAACTGGCGTACCTGTGCCAGGTCCTGCAGGGCCTGGCCGGGGCTGCCACCGGCGCGGCTGAGGTTGCGCTCGAAGGCGGCGCTGAACAGGCGCCGGTTCAGCGCCATGTCCAGGCGGTTGCCAACCCGCACCAGTACCCGGCTGCGCAGCAGCTCCAGGGCGGTCATCAGCAGGAACAGGCCCGTCACCAGCACCGTCAGCATGCCCAGGGTGGTGAGGTTGCGGCTGACCAACGCGCGGTCGTACACCTGCAGCATGTACACCGCAGGTGTCAACATCATGACGTTTATCACCCCACTGAACACCGCCAGGGCATAGAAACTGCGTCGCAAATGAAACAGTGCCTCGGCCAGCTCGGAGCGGGTACCTGGATGCCTGGTCATCGGGGGGAGCCTCCCTCTGCGCAAAAGCCGCTCGCCGTTGCGGCGGGCGGGCTAGAAGCCTCGTGGTTGCTGGTTTGCAGAAAGGTTGGTCGCTCTTTTGGCGCGTTTTCCGAATACAGTGCAAGCAGCCCACAAGCAGCAGAGTAGGTGCCACGGAAACATCTTGTAATATCTTTTTGCTCTATGGATTCCTTCAAGTTCCTATTAAAAACAGTGGGTTGATAACCATTATCGGTGACAAGATTTTTTTGCTGACGAAATATTGACAAGATTTTACAGCGCAACTTTAGTCTTAATCAGTTCGTGGGAACTTTCGCCGCAGGCCTGCTGTCGCCCCGACCCCTCCGCGAATCCTCCGTCGACATTCCTGTAGGAGCAGAACATGACTCGTTTCCTGTTCTTGTACCGAGTGAATGGGCTCTACAGGACGTTCCCCTCCCACTCGCGAAACCATGGCCCCCCCAGGGTCCGGGAGCGCCGCGCCTGATCGTCGGCGAGCCCTGAACCCCGCGAATTCCAGGTTCGTATCCTGCTCGGCGGGCTGCGCCCGTGTTCGCCACTAACAATCGAACCGCATAACCGTGCACGCCAATGACCGGGCGTGGCGAGCGCCTGCGCCTGCCCGCCGCCCGACAGATCGAGGTCAGCCAACATGGCCAATTTCAGCAAGTCCGACCTGCAATTCATCCTCCAGCAGATCTTCATCGCCGAGGCCCATGCCAACGGCGCCAGCCTCATCGACCTGCTGCCCAACAGCCAGGTGCCGTTCGGCCTGCGCACCGTCGACGGCAGCTACAACAACCTGGTGGCCGGGCAAAGCGAGTTCGGCGCCGCCGACAACGCCTTCCTGCGCCTGATGGATGCCCAGTACCGGGCGGCCTATGCCGGCACCGGCACGGTGAGCGACAGCCAGCCGCGTACCATCAGCAACCTGATCGTTGACCAGACCGCCAACAACCCGGCCGCGGTCGATGCCAACGGCGGCGCCGCCCCGGTGCTCAGCCCCGGCATCGACGGGGTGTTCGGCACCGCGGACGACAAAGAAGTGTTCTTCATCCCCAACCAGTCGCCGGATGCTGGCCTGACCGCCGGCTTCAACGCCTGGATGACCTTCTTCGGCCAGTTCTTCGACCACGGCCTGGACCTGGTCACCAAGAGCAGCAGCCAGATGGTGTTCATCCCGCTGCAACCGGACGACCCGCTGTACGTGGCCAACAGCCCGACCAACTTCATGGTGCTACCGCGCGCCGTGCGCACGGCCGGTGCCGATGGCGTGCTCGGTACCGCCGACGATGGCCAGCCCAACACCACCTCGCCCTTTGTCGACCAGAGCCAGACCTACAGTTCGCACCCCTCGCACCAGGTGTTCCTGCGCGAGTACGCCCTCGACGCGAGCGGCCACCCGGTGGCGACCGGGCGTTTGATTACCAATCGTGACCTGGGCGCCGATGGCAAGTTCGGCACCAGCGACGATGGCAACGGCGAGAACGGCGGCATGGCTACCTGGGCCGTGGTCAAGGCCCAGACCCGCGACATCCTCGGCATCAACCTGACCGACGCCGACGTGCACCGGGTGCCGCTGCTGGCCACCGACGCCTACGGCAACTTCCTGCGCGGGCCCAACGGCATGCCGCAGGTGGTGATCCGCGTGGGCAATGGTGCCGACGGCATTGCCGGGACCGCCGACGACGTCACCCAGCTGGTCGAAGGCAACCGCGCCGCGCCTATCAGCCTTGCCAATGCCGTGAGCACCGGCCACGGCTTCCTCGACGACATAGCCCACAATGCCGAGCCGGTGCTGGTCGGCGGGGTGTTGCAGGCCGATGCCGACAGTGCCGTGGGCAATGCCCAGCCCATGGGCCCGGGCGGGAACAACCTGAGCTACGACAACGAGCTGCTTGACGCCCACTACATCGCCGGTGATGGCCGGGTCAACGAGAACATCGGCCTGACCGCCGTGCACCACGTGTTCCACTCCGAGCACAACCGCCTGGTCCAGCAGACCAAGGACACTGTGCTTGCCTCCGGCGACCTGGCGTTTCTCAACGAGTGGCTGGCCATCGACGTGGTCGCACTGCCCGCCACGCCCGCCGAGGTGGCCGCGCTGGTGTGGAACGGCGAGCGCCTGTTCCAGGCCGCCAAGTTCGGTACCGAGATGCAGTACCAGCACCTGGTGTTCGAGGAGTTCGCCCGTACCATCCAGCCGCAGATCGACGAGTTCCTCGCGCCTAACGGCTACGACACCTCGATCAACCCGGCGATCCTCGCCGAGTTCGCCCATGTGGTGTACCGCTTCGGCCACTCGATGCTGACCGAGACCGTCGACCGCTTCGACCCGGCGTTCAACCCGATTCTCAGCGACCCGGACAATCCGGACCAGCAACTGGGCCTGATCGCCGCCTTCCTCAACCCGCTGGCCTTCGCCGGCAGTGGTGCCACCGCTGATGAAGCGGCCGGGGCGATCATCCGTGGCGTGACCCGCCAGCTCGGCAACGAGATCGACGAGTTCGTCACCGAGGCGCTGCGCAACAACCTGCTCGGCCTGCCCCTGGACCTACCGGCACTGAACCTGGCGCGTGGCCGTGATACCGGCATCCCCTCGCTCAACGAGGCGCGGCGCGAGTTCTACGCGATGACCGGCGACAGCCAGCTCAAGCCCTACATCAGCTGGGCCGACTTCGCCGATCACCTCAAGCACCCGGCGTCGCTGGTCAACTTCATCGCCGCCTATGGCACTCACGCCTCGATCACCTCGGCGACCACCCTGGCCGACAAGCGCGCCGCAGCGCTGGCCCTGGTGCTGGGCGGCAGCGCCGCGCCCTCCGACCGCCTGGACTTCCTCAACGGTACCGGTGCCTGGGCCAACGTGACCAAGGCCGGCAAGGACGGCGTGCTGGGCACCGCGGACGACCTGACCGGGGTGACGGTGACCGGGGTCGACGCCATCGACTTCTGGGTCGGCGGCCTGGCCGAACAGAAGATGCCTTTCGGCGGCATGCTCGGCTCGTCCTTCAACTTCGTCTTCGAGACCCAGCTGGAGGCCCTGCAGAACGGCGACCGCTTCTATTACCTGTCGCGCACCGCCGGGCTGAACTTCGGCGCGGAGCTGGAAAACAACTCGTTCGCCAAGCTGATCATGGCCAACTCGGATGTCACCCACCTGTCCAATACCGTGTTCCTGACGCCGACCTTCACCCTCGAGGTCAACCAGGCCAACCAGTTCACCGGGCTGGGCGGCGACGGTCGCGCCGACCCTACCGGCGGCCTGCAGATCAACGGCGTGGAGATCGTGCCGCTGGTGATCCGGGACAACCCCGACACCGTGGGGCCGGATGGCAACTACCTGCACTACACCGGCGAGGACCATGTGGTGCTCGGCGGCACTGCGGGCGACGACATCATCATCTCCGGCGAAGGCGATGACACGCTGTATGGCGACGGCGGCAACGACTACCTCGAAGGTGGCGCCGGCAACGATGCCGTGCTCGGTGGCGCAGGCGACGACATCATCACCGATGCGTTCGGCGACAACCGCCTGGAGGGCAACGCTGGCAACGACGTGATCGTGGCCGGCAGCATGCTCGCCGCCGGCAACCTGATCCTGGGGGGCGATGGCCAGGACTTCATCATCACCACCGAAGACATCAGCACCACCTTCGGCGGCCAGGGCGACGACTTCATCCTTGGTGCCAAGACCAACCTGCCGCCCACCGGCAACGAGGGCGACGACTGGATCGAGAAGGGTACCCAGGACGGCGCGCCGGGCGACAACTTCGCGCCGCTGCTCACCGATGAAGTGGTGGGCAACGACATCTTCGTCGGTGGCGGCGGCTTCGATGAAATGATCGGCGAGGGCGGTGACGACATCTTCGTCGGCAGCGATGCCCAGGACAAGATGGACGGCATGTCCGGCTTCGACTGGGTCACCTACAAGAACGACCAGGTCGGCGTCACCGCCGACCTGGGCCTGGCCGCGCTGGCGCAGCCCCATGGCAATGCGCCGAACCAGAACGCCGGGGTGTTCAACCCGGTCGGCGCCTCGCCAGCGTCGATCCTCGACCGCTTCGCCGAGGTCGAGGGCCTGTCCGGTTCGCGCTTCGCCGACGTGCTCAAGGGCGATGACGTCGATGCGGTGACCATCCTCAACCATGGCGGCGCGACGGGCAGCGCCCTGAGCAATGTTGCGCTGATCCGTGGGTTGGCGCAGTTCCTCGCCGACGCCGGGCTGCCGACTACCGGCTTCGCCACCGGCAACATTCTGCTGGGCGGCAATGGCAGCGACCTGATCGAAGGCCGTGGCGGCGACGACCTGATCGATGGTGACAAGTGGCTCAACGTGCGCATCGCGGTGTATGCCCCGGGCGACGTCAACCACACCGGCCCCGAGATCGCCAGCTTCGACAGCATGGTCGAGATGATCCCGTTCATGCTCGATCGCACCTACAACCCGGGCCAGCTCAAGGCCATCCGCGAGATCCTGCCCGGCACCTCGACCGGCGGCGCCGCCTTCGACACCGCGATCTTCTCCGGGGTGCAGGCGGAGTATGTGGTGACCCAGGACACCCGTGGCACCGCCGACCTGGCAGATGATGTGTGGACCGTGGCCGACACCGTGGCCGGGCGAGACGGCACCGATACCCTGTTGCATATCGAGCGCCTGCAGTTCGCCGATGCCCAGCGCGTGCTGGTGCCGGGGCTGAACGCGCAGCCGACCGGCAGCCCGAGCCTCAGCGACGGCAACGGTGGTGCGATCACCGTCGGCGATATCCTCAGCGTGAGCATGGCTGGCGTGCGTGATGGCGACAATGTCACGGCGGGCAACCCGCTGGGTACCCTGGCCAATGCCTCGGTGTCCTACTACTGGCAATTCGAGGCCGATCCCGGCAGCGGCGTGTTCCAGGACATCATCCTGCTGCCGGCCGGCGACCTGGCGTTCCAGAGCGCCGATGGCACCGCGTTCAAGGTGTCGCCGGACCTGGCCGGGCTGTCGCTGCGGGTCAAGGCGATCTACCAGGACGGCCATGGCACCACCGAAGTGCTGTTCAGCGCGCCCACCAGCGTGGTCGAGGCCGGCGCTCCCGTGGTGCCGACCACGCCGACGCCGGTGGTCGATGCCAGCGCGGGGGGCGATGGCCTGCACATGGTCCGCTCCGACCTCAACTTCATCCTGGCCCAGATCAAGATCGCCGAGGCGGACGCCGCCGGGCAGGACATCCTCTCGTTGATCCCCAACATTCGCGCGCCCCTGGGCCTGCGTGCGGTCGACGGCTCGAACAACAACCTGATGAACCTCAATGGCCACGACCACACCGGCTACGGCGCCGCCGACCATGTCTTCCCGCGCCTGACCGACCCTGTGTTCAACGCTGCCGAGGGCGCGCCCGCCGGGTTCTTCGGTCCGGGTTCGCCGGCCATTCCCGGCTCGTCCTACCAGCAGACCAGCGGCTACGTGTTCGACTCGCAGCCACGCACTATCAGCAACCTGATCGTCGACCAGACCTCGAACAACCCGGCGGCCTACGCCAGCGCCTACGACCCCGGCGCCAACGGCGTGCTGGACTTCGGCACCCCCGGCAACGACGACCAGCTCAAGGACGGTGTGCGGGTGGTCGCCAGCCCGGGCATGGACGGCCAGTTCGGCACCAGCGACGACCATGATGTCTTCCTGTTCGAGAACACCTCGGCGGATGCCGGGCTGTCGGCGCCGTTCAACGCCTGGATGACCTTCTTCGGCCAGTTCTTCGACCATGGCCTGGACCTGGTCACCAAGGGCGGTTCAGGGACCATCTTCATCCCCCTGCAGCCGGACGATCCGTTGTACGTGCCAGGCGGCGCCGCCAACTTCATGGTGCTGACCCGAGCCACCAACCTGCCAGGGCCGGACGGCATCCTCGGCAACGCCGATGACATCCATGAGCACAGCAACACCACCACGCCGTTCGTGGACCAGAACCAGACCTACAGCTCGCACCCCTCGCACCAGGTGTTCCTGCGCGGCTACCAGCCCACCGCCAGTGGCCCCATCGCCACCGGCCGGCTGATCACCAATCGTGACCTGGGCGCCGACGGCAAGTTCGGTACCGGCGACGACAGCGAGATCGGTGGCATGGCCACCTGGAAGGTGGTCAAGGCCCAGGCCAACGATGTTCTCGGCCTCCGCCTGACCGACGCCGACGTCGACAATGTGCCGCTGTTGGCCACCGACGCCTATGGCAACTTCATCAAAGGGCCGCATGGCTATCCGATGGTGGTGATGAAGGGCGCCGACGGCCTGGGCGGCACTGCTGACGACGTGCTGGTCGAAGGCAACCCGCTGGCGCCGATCGACCTGACCAACGCCGTGCGCACCGGCCACCAGTTCCTTGCCGATATCGCCCACAATGCCGTGCCAGTGTTCACCGGTGGAGTGCTGGCCCCGGACGCCGACGCTGCCACCGGCAACGCCGTCCCGGTCAACCCGCATACCGGCGCCAACCTGGCCTACGACAACGAACTGCTGGACGCGCACTACATCGCCGGCGATGGCCGGGTCAACGAGAACATCGGTCTGACCGCCGTGCATGCGATCTTCCACGCCGAGCACAACCGGCTGGTGGCGCAGACCCAGGACACCGTGCTCGACTCGGGCGACCTGGCCTTCCTCAACGAGTGGCTGCTAACTCCGGTCAGTGCCTTGCCCGTCAACCAGGCCGAGATCGATGCGCTGGTGTGGAACGGCGAGCGGTTGTTCCAGGCGGCCAAGTTCGGCACCGAGATGCAGTACCAGCACCTGGTGTTCGAGGAGTTCGCCCGCACCATCCAGCCGCGCGTCGACCTGTTCTTCGCCCCGACCCAGGTCTACGACGTCGACCTCGATGCCTCGATCGTCGCCGAGTTCGCGCACACCGTGTACCGCTTCGGTCACTCGATGCTGACCGAAACCGTCGACCGTTTCGACATCGACTTCAAGGTCATCGGTGACCCGGCAAGCGCCAACCCCGAGCAGCAGATGGGCCTGATCGCGGCGTTCCTCAACCCGTTGGCGTATGCCGCCAGCGGCGTGACACCGGAGGAGGCGACCAGCGCCATCGTACGTGGGGTGACCCGCCAGGCCGGCAACGAGATCGACGAGTTCGTCACCGAGGCGCTACGCAACAACCTGCTCGGCCTGCCACTGGACCTGCCGGCGATCAACATCGCCCGGGGCCGCGATGTCGGCATCCCCTCGCTCAACGCGGTGCGCCGCGACATCTTCGGGCAGACCGGCGACACCCAGCTCAAACCCTATACCAGCTGGGTCGACCTGGTGCAGCACTTGAAGCATCCGGAATCGCTGATCAACTTCATCGCGGCCTATGGCACCCACGGCAGCATCACTTCGGCCCATACCCTGGACGACAAGCGTGCCGCGGCGCTGGCCCTGGTGCTCGGCGGCCCCGGCGCGCCGAGCGACCGCCTGGACTTCCTCAACGGCAGCGGTACCTGGGCCAACGTGACCCTGGCGGGCAAGGATGGGGTGATGGGCACCGCCGATGACCTCAAGGGTGTGACGGTGACCGGCGTCGATGCCATCGACCTGTGGATCGGCGGCCTGGCCGAGGCCAAGACGCCGTTCGGCGGCATGCTCGGCAGCACCTTCAACTTCGTGTTCGAGAACCAGCTGGAGAAACTGCAGGATGGCGACCGCTTCTACTACCTGGAGCGCACCGCCGGCTTGTCGATGAACGCGGAGCTTGAGAGCAACTCGTTCGCCAAGCTGATCATGGCCAACACCTCGGCCACCCACCTGCCGGGGCTGGTGTTCTCCGACCCCGGGTTCTACCTGGAGCTGGACCGCGGCAAGCAGTACAACGATGGCCTGGGCAACGCCGACCCGCTGGGGGAAAACGGCCAGCAGGTGGTGTTCCGCGACAGCCCGCTGACCGATGGCCCCGACAGCAACTACATCCGCTATGCCGGTGACCAGCACATTGTGCTGGGCGGCACCCAGGGCGACGACATCCTCGTCTCCAGCGAAGGCGATGACACGGTCTGGGGTGATGGCGGCAACGACCGTATCGAAGGGGGCTACGGCAACGACCAGCTGCGCGGTGGCGCTGGCGACGACATCATCAGCGACATGGGCGGTGACGATAACATCCAGGGCGGCGACGGCAACGATGTGCTGCATGGCGGCAATGGCGTCAACCTGATCATCGGCGGCTTCGGCAACGACTTCATCGTCACCGGCGAGGATGCCTCCGAAGCCATCGGTGGCCAGGGCAACGACTTTATCCTCGGCAGCAAGGCCAACGAGCAGGACATGGGCAACGAGGGCGACGACTGGATCGAGAAGGGCACCTCGGACGGCGCCCCCGGCGACAACTTCGACCCGCTCGGCAACGATCCGGTGATCGGCAACGACGTGTTCGTCGGCGGCAACGAGAACGACAAGTTCAACGGCGAGGGCGGCGACGACATCATGGTCGGCAGCCTCGGCTTTGGCGATCGCTATATCGGCGGCTCGGGCTATGACTGGGCAACCTTCAAGGGCCTGGCTCAAGGCGTGAGCATCGACTACAGCGACCGCTTCTTCGATGTGCCGCCGGTTCCGGGCTCGGGGGCTTCGGCGCTGGTGCGCTTCGACATCCTGGAAGGCCTGTCGGGCTCGGCGCATGGCGACTTCCTGCGCGGCGACAACGAGGACGCCACCTCGCTGCCGACTGCCGGGGCCACCGGTAGCGTGCTCACCAACATCAGCCTGATCAACGGCCTTGCCGGGCTGCTGCCCGCCGGCGCGACCTTCTACGATGGCGGCAACATCATCCTCGGCGGCAGTGGCAGCGACCTGATCGAAGGGCGTGGCGGCGACGACATCCTCGATGGCGACAAGTGGCTGAACGTGCGCATCAGCGTGCGCGCCAACAACGACGGCAGCGGGGCAGAAATCGCCTCGTTCGACAGCATGGAGCCGATGGTGCCGCTGATGCTCAAGGGCACCTACAACCCCGGACAGCTGGTGATCGTGCGGGAGATCCTCAGCGGTACCGACCAGTACGACACCGCGCTGTTCTCCGGCATCGCCACCGACTACCGCATTGTCGTCGAGGGCAACACGGTGATCGTCACCGACACGGTGGTCGGACGCGACGGCGTCGATCGCCTGACCGGTATCGAGCGCCTGCAGTTTGCCGACGGTGCCCAGGCCTCGGGCGTGGGCAGCGCCGTCAACAACGGCCCGACCGGTCACCTGGCGATTGTCGACGATGCCAGCGGTCTGCGCGACGACACGCCCGTGGCCGGGCAGCTGCTGCGGGTCAGCAACCTGGCGGTGCACGATGCCGACAACCAGGGCGCGGCCAACCCGAGCGATGCGCTGAACGGGCCGGTGGCTTACTACTGGCAGGTCGAGAGCATCCCCGGCACGGGCGTCTATGAGGACATCACTGTCGTCGCCGCCGGCGAAGCCTCGCGGGCGACTGGCAGCACCTATCGAGTGGCGGACGATGTCGCTGGCCTCAATATCCGGGTGCGGGCGGTGTACCAGGACGCCAAGGGTACCTTGGAAATCGTCGACTCCTCGGCCAACAGCGCGCCCAGCAGCGGGCCCGCCGTGGCCGGGCTGCTGGTGCAGAACCAGGTGCTGAGCGCCAACCCGGCGACCATCGTCGACGCCGACGGCATCGGCAGCGCGCCGTTCACCTTCCAGTGGCAGATGAACAACGGTGGGGGCTGGGTCGATATTGCCGGTGCCACCGCCAGCACCTTCACCCTTGGCCAGCCTCAGGTTGGCCAGCATGTGCGGGTGCAGGTGGGCTACGTGGACACCTTTGGCGTGGCCGAGCGCGCCGCCAGCGACATTCTCGGCCCGGTGGCCAACGTCAACGACGCGCCGACCGGCACGGTGCTGATCAGCGACACCACGCCGGACCAGGGGCAACTGCTGACCGCCTCGACTGCCGGCATCGCCGACCTCGACGGGCTGGGAGCCTTCAGCTTCCAGTGGCAGCAGGGCGTGGCTGGCAACTTCGTCAACATCGCCGGCGCCACCGCAGCGAGCTACACCCCGGGCTTCGCCCAGGGCAACCAGCAACTACGGGTGATCGTGCGCTACACCGACGGCTTTGGCGCGCAGGAGACGGTGACCTCCGCGGCGACCACCGCGGTGCGCCTGCTGAGCGGCGTCACGCTGGTGGGCACCAACGCGGCGAACACCCTCACCGGCGGCGCCGGCAACGATGTGCTGCGCGGCCTGGGCGGCAACGACACGCTCAATGGCCTGGGCGCTGTCGACCAGCTGTTCGGCGGGGCGGGCAACGACATCCTCAACGGCGGCGATGATGGTGACTTCCTGTTCGGCGAGGACGGCAATGACACCCTCAACGGTGGCCTTGGCGCGGACGCCATGGACGGCGGCCTCGGCAACGATACCTTCGTGGTCGACACTGCCGGCGACAGTGTCATCGAGGTGGCCGGTGGCGGCACCGACCTGGTGCAGACCAGCCTGCTCAGCTACCAACTGGGCGCCAATGTCGAGAACCTCACCTACACCGGTAGCGGCAACTTTACCGGCACCGGCAACGCACTGGCCAACACCCTCACGGGTGCTGCCGGCAACGACCGGCTCGATGGCGGGGCAGGTGGTGACCGAATGGTGGGCGGTGCCGGCAACGACACCTACATTGTCGACTCAGCCTCGGATGTGGTGGTCGAGGCGGGCGGTGGTGGCATCGACACCGTGCTGACCGCGCTGGCCAGCTACAGCCTGGGTGCCAACGTCGAGAACCTGACCTACACCGGCGTCGGCAATTTCGTCGGCACCGGCAACGGGCTGAACAACGTCATCACCGGCGGTGTCGGCAATGACACGCTCACCGGCGACGGCGGCAACGACACCCTCATCGGCAACGCGGGCAACGACACGCTCAATGGCGATGCCGGCAACGACCAGTTGATCGGTGGCCTTGGCGCGGACAGCCTCAACGGTGGTGGTGGCGATGACAGCCTCGACGGCGGTGACGGTAACGACACGCTCAATGGTGGTGTCGGCAATGACACGCTGCAGGCCGGGGCCGGCAACGACAACCTCGACGGTGGCGTCGGCATCGATGTGCTGGCCGGTGGCGATGGTGACGACACAGTGCTGGGCGGGGGCGGCAACGATGTGGTGCAGGGTGGCAACGGCAATGACTTCGTCGATGGCGGTGCCGGTGACGACATCGTCAGTGGCGGGGCTGGCAACGACACGCTGGTCGCCAACGACGGCAACGACATCTTCCAGTTCGCGGCGGGCTTCGGCACCGACCAGGTGTTCGGTTTCGACGCCGCCCCGGCAGGCGGCCAGGACCGGCTGGATATCACGGCGCTGAGCATTACCGCAGCGACCTTTGCCGTCAGTGTCAGCATTGCCGATGTGGGCGCCGATACGCTGGTGAGTTTCGGTGGGCCAGACTCCATTCGCCTGGTCGGGGTGGGGGATGCGACCAGCGTGACGGCGGCGGACTTTATCCTGGCGTCCTGAGGCAATGGCGCAGCGTCGCGTCAGCGGCGCTGCGCCAGGCTCTCGACGAAATGTATCTGCACTCGCTCATACTGCGTTGAAACGGGGCGCGGAATGCTCATGTACTCCAGTACACTGCGCTTCCTCCCCCCGTTTCGCCTTGTCTGGCCTTCGCGCAGACACATTTCGTACAGACCCCTAGGTCTCTGCTTGCTGCTCCACTTCATCCACGTAGGCTTCGAAAAACCAGTCGGGTATCTCTTCGTTGCGGTACTCCAGTTGCACGCCATCGGTGATTTCCGCCAGCCACACCGCGCTCTGCCCGGAGTTGTCGAACACATAGGCACGATGGCTGGCGGCGATGGCCTCCGGGAGCAGGTCGAGGGAGCGCTCGTAGCGGCTGCGCACCAGATCGTCCCTGACGGGATGGCCGCCCGCGCGCACGCGAATGGCGACCCGCTCGATATTGAGCCGCGGGTTTTCGGTCGAGACGAAATAGAGGTAGGTGCGATAGCCCTGGGTTTGTGCCAGGCGCATGAATTCGATCTTGCTCGGGTGCGACATGACGCTTTCGAAGGTGAAACTCTGCTTCGCCTCCAGCAGGCGCTGGCGGATGAAATCGGCGATCACCGAGGCGAAGTACGAGTCCACTGGCACTGCACGGTAGTCGATCCGGTTGTCGAGCAGTTGCAGTTGCCGGGCGTGCATGGCCAGTTGCCGGGAGGCAATCAGATGATGATCGAGATGGAACGTCAGCAGTTCGGCCTGAGTGGCCTGAATACCAAACGGGGCGAGGTCGACGAAGCCGCTGTCCTTTGCCTCTTGCTCGAGTTCGTCGGCATTGACGAAAAGGCGTGTCAGCGCCGCAGGCAGGCTGGCCTTGATGGTGCTCTTGCCCGAGCCGTTGGGGCCCGCAAAAACACGCAGCCTAGGCACGCCCGCCGGCCGTCTGGTCATCGACCCTGCGTACACTGATTATTTCGCCGACCCGGACCTTGCGCCGGGGGCTGGCTTGGCCCAGCACGGTCCGGGCACCATCGGCACCGACGCGCACCAGTTCACCGTCATCGACACACAGCACGCCGCGCTGGCTGGCCTGCAGGGCACGCAGGTAGGCCGAATGCGTAGCCTCGCTGGCGTGCTGGGGAATCTGTTGTTCAAGGGTATCGAGGTCCCGTTCGGAGACCTTCTTCGCTTTTGCAGCCATCGCTGGACACCTCCGCGCAATGCGAAACCGCTTGCGCACATGGGAGGCATCATAGCGTCGACGCTGTAAAAAGGCATCAAGGAGGGTCATCGGGCTGTCCTGAAATGGATTCGCCGCAAAGTCTGGCACAGCGCTGCGCTCACTGTTTCCCCAGGCCGCGTAGTCCGTTTCCCAAACCTGAAACGAGGCCGTCGAGCGGCCCCGCTGATCCGGTGTCGGTCTTCAGAAACCGAAGTCGCTCAGGCCTGGGTGATCGTCCGGACGGCGCCCCAGTGGCCAGCGGAACTTGCGCTCGGCTTCGCTGATGGGTTGTTCGTTGATGCTGGCGTGGCGATTGCGCATCAGGCCGTCCTCGGCGAACTCCCAGTTCTCGTTGCCGTAGGCGCGGTACCACTGGCCGCTGTCGTCGCGGTACTCATAGGCGTAGCGCACGGCGATGCGGTTGTCGGTGAAGGCCCAGAGCTCCTTGATCAGGCGGTATTCGAGCTCGCGGTTCCACTTGCGGGTGAGGAAGGCCTGGGCCTCTTCGCGGCTGCTGCAGAACTCGGCGCGATTGCGCCAGTGGGTGTCGGTGGTGTATGCCAGGGCCACCTTGGCGGCGTCGCGGCTGTTCCAGCCGTCTTCGGCAAGGCGGACTTTCTCGATGGCGGTTTCACGGGTGAAGGGGGGCAGTGGTGGGCGAGACATCGTGGTCAATCCTCAAGGTCGGTGGGCTTGGTTTGCAGGATCGAGATTAGTTCGTTCGGCTGGCGGGGAGAATCGGTGCTCCTGGCACTTCATAATTGCTCCTTGAGGAATAATCCCCGTCTGGCCGGCCTGTCTATAGTTACCCCAGACATTCGCTGGAGCCCGCCATGACCCTGATCAGCCGCGAACCCTGGTGGCTCGTCCCGCCCAAGCCCGGGCAGACCGAGCGGGACCTGCACTGGGGCTACCTGGAAATCTACGCCGACGGCCGCACCGTGTTCGTCGACCAGCGCCCCAGTGAGCGGGAGCTGGCCGAGCGCAAGAGTTGCCGTAACTTCCCCGACGCGGAAAAGCCCTGAATCAACCTTCGAGCTGGGCCAGGCGCGCCTCCAGCGCAGCGACCCGTGCTTCCAGCGCCTCGATGCGCTCGTCCGCCGCGCTGGCGCGCGTGCCGCCTTCCTGCTGGCGGGCAGCGAGAATCGCCTCGATCTCGGCCGGGTCGCCCAGGGCGTGGGTGTAGCGGTCTTCGCGCTGGCCGGCCTGGCGCGGCAGGTGCAAGGCCAGGCCACGCGAGATCAGGCGCTCGAGCTGGTGCTGGACCTGATCGACATCCTCGAACTCATGCAGGCGGTTGCTGCGCGTCAGCAGTTCGCTGAGGGTCTGCGGGCCGCGCAGGAACATCAAGCCCATCAGCACCAGTTGCGCCGGCACCAGCTCCAGGCCCTTGTCCACTCGCTGTTCCCAGCGGTCGGCGCGGCTGCCCATCTGCAGCCGGGCCATTTCCTGGTTCTCCAGGGCACGCAGGGCCTGACCGACCTGGCCGGGGGAGAGGTTCATCACCGGTTCACGGCTGGTCTTCTGGTTGCAGGCCAAGACCAGGGCATTGAGGGTCAGGGGGTAGGTTTCCGGGCTGGTGGCCTGTTTCTCGATCAGTGAGCCGAGCACGCGGATCTCGATGCTGTTGAAACGGCCTTCGCGGGTGCTTTCGTGTTCTGACATGGCCCTGTCTCATTGCGAGGAAAAGGCCACTAGCCTAGGTAAAGCGCCGGGCTTAAGCAATCACTGCTGGCGTCGCCGGCCAAGCCAGCTCCCATGTGGCGTGGGAGCTGGCACGGCTGGGGCTTCAGGTGCTGGGCCGCTCCATGGCCTGGCAGGCCGCGGCGGTGAACAGCACGTCGGTCGAGGAGTTCAGCGCGGTCTCGGCCGAATCCTGCAGCACGCCGATGATGAAGCCGACCGCCACCACCTGCATGGCGATCTCGCTGGGGATGCCGAACAGGCTGCAGGCCAGCGGGATCAGTAGCAGCGAGCCACCGGCCACGCCCGAGGCGCCGCAGGCGCAGACCGCCGCCACCACGCTGAGCAGCACCGCGGTCGGCAGGTCGACCGGGATGCCCAGGGTGTGCACGGCGGCCAGGGTGAGCACGGTGATGGTGATTGCAGCGCCCGCCATGTTGATGGTCGCGCCCAGCGGGATCGACACCGAATAGGTGTCCTCGTGCAGGCCAAGTTTCTCCGACAGCGCCAGGTTGACCGGGATGTTGGCCGCCGAGCTGCGGGTGAAGAACGCGGTAATGCCGCTTTCGCGCAGGCACAGCAGGGTCAGTGGGTAGGGATTGCGGCGGATCTTCCAGTAAACGATCAACGGGTTCATCACCAGGGCCACGAACAGCATGCAGCCCATCAGCACGGCCAGCAGGTGCAGGTAGCCGAGCAGTGCATCCAGCCCCGACTGCGCCAGGGTGGCGCTGACCAGGCCGAAGATGCCCAACGGGGCAAAGCGGATCACCATGCGCACGATCAGGGTCACGCCGTTGGACAGGTCCTCGACCACGGTGCGGGTGGTGTCACCGGCATGGCGCAGGGCCACGCCCAGGCCGATGGCCCAGGTCAGCACGCCGATGAAGTTGGCGTTGAGCAATGCGTTGACCGGGTTGTCCACGGCGCTGAGCAACAGGTTCTGCATCACCTCGGTGATGCCGCCGGGGGCGCTCAGCGTGGCTTCGCCGGTGCTCAGCACCAGGTTCGAGGGAAACAGCATGCTGGCCACCACGGCCACCACCGCGGCGGCGAAGGTGCCCAGCAGGTACAGCCAGAGGATCGGGCGGATGTGGGTTTCCTGGCCATGGCGGTGGTTGGCGATCGAGGCCATCACCAGGATGAACACCAGGATCGGCGCCACAGCCTTCAGGGCGCTGACGAAGACCTTGCCGAGGAACCCCAGGTCGCGGGCCACGTCGGGGGCGAGCAGGGCCAGGGCGATGCCGGCCACCAGGCCGATGCAGATCTGCGTCACCAGGCCGGTGCGGTTGATGAGGCGGAGGATGGGGGTCATGTGCAGCGCAATCCAGTTACGTGAAAGCGCGCGACTTTACCACAGACCGCGCTGGCTCCTGTAGGCGCGGGCCTACCAGTGAAACAGCTCGCGCCGCGCGCCCTCGGTGATCGCCAGGATCCCCGGGTGCTTGACCTTGCGCTCCACCGAAATGGCATAGAACGATTCGTTCACCGCCTCGGTCTGGCCGATCAGGCGCACGCCGTACTGGCGGCAGACCTCTTCGGCGATCACGCTGGGGGCGACGAAGATGCCGCTGCCCGACTGGCCGAAGGCCTGCATCAGCGCGCTGTCGTCGAATTCGCCGACGATCCGCGGTTGCACCTGCTGCTCGGCCAGCCAGCGCAGCAGGCGGCTGCGCAGCACGGTTTCCTGGCCTGGGATCAACAGCGGCGCGTCGTCCAGGCAGGCGGGGAAGGGTAGCTTCAGGCGCTCGGCCAACGCAGGGGTGGCGAAGAAGCTCAGGCCGCACTCGCCCAGCTTCTGGCTGTAGCCCTTGATGTCCAGGTGGCTGGGCATGGGGCTGTCGGAAATCACCAGGTCCAGACGCTGGATCGCCAGGTCCGCCAGCAGGCGTTCGAGCTTGTCCTCGCGGCAATTGATGCGCAGTACTTCCTCCAGCTCCATGGTCGGTGCCAGCAGGCGGTAGACGATGGACTTGGGCACCACGTCGGCCACGCCCACGCGAAACAGGATCTGCTCCTGCGGTCCGGCGCGCAGCATGGCCTCCAGTTCGCCGCCGATCTGGAACATCTGCTCGGCGTAGACCAGGGCCTGGCGCCCGGTCTCGGTCAGTTCCAGCTGGCGCCCGACGCGCTGGAACAGCTCCAGGTTCCAGGTCTGCTCGAACAGGCTGATCTGGCCGCTGATGGTCTGCGGGGTGAGGTTGAGCTGTTCGCTGGCGCGGGCGATGCTGCCGGTCTTGGCCACCGCCCAGAAATAGTGGAGCTGGCGATAGTTGAGCATGTTCGCCTCGATTCGGAAAAGCCGAAGTATACACGCTGAAAATACGAATTTTCCGGATGTTTCAGCCCCACTAGAATGCCACCCCATCAGGCGCATGAAGCGCCGCCCGGCATTCGACAAGCGAGGACCTCATGCTACAACTCAAATCCATTGGCACACCGCTGGTGCTGGCCCTGGCCCTGTTCGCCATGACTGGCTGCGACCAGGCCGAGAAATCCGCCCAGCAGATGCTTGACCAGGCCGCTGAAACGGCCAAGCAGGCCATCGACAAGACCAATGACGCCGCCCAGCAGGCCTTGAGCGACGCCATCGGCAGCGATGGCGAGAAAGCCAAGGCCGAAGACGACAAGAAAGACACCCAGGACATCTGAGAGCAGGACTGACCAATGGAATATTTGCTGGAACTCGCCGCAAGCCCCACCGCCTGGGTAGCCCTCGCCACCCTGGTGGCCATGGAGGTCGTGCTCGGCATCGACAACCTGATCTTCATCTCCATCCTCACCAACAAGCTGCCCGAGGCCTATCGTTCCAAGGCGCGGCGCATCGGTATCAGCATGGCCCTGGTCATGCGCCTGGCGCTGCTCAGCACCGTGGCCTGGATCGTCCAGCTGACCGAGCCTGTGGTCGAGGTGTTCGGCCACACGTTCTCGTGGAAGGACATGATCCTCATTGCCGGTGGCCTGTTCCTGCTGTGGAAGGCGACCAAGGAGATCCATGAGAGTGTCGACCCACATGGCGCCAAGGAAGAGTCCAAGGCCGGCAACGTCGTGACCATCGGCTTCACCGCGGCGATCTTCCAGATCCTGCTGCTGGACATCGTCTTCTCGATCGACAGCATCATCACCGCCGTGGGCATGACCGAGCACCTGCCGATCATGATCATCGCCGTGATCAGTGCCGTGATCGTGATGCTGGTGGCCGCCGACCCGCTGGCCAAGTTCATCAACGACAACCCGACCGTGGTGATGCTGGCCCTGGGCTTCCTGATCATGATCGGCATGACCCTGATCGCCGAAGGCTTCGGCGCCCATGTGCCGAAAGGCTACGTATACGCTGCCATGGCGTTCTCGACCGCGATCGAGATCCTCAACATCATGGCTCGCCGGGCGCGCTTGAAGCGTGAGGCTGCCGAGGGCTGACCTGGCGTGAACCATCGCGGGGCCAGCCCGTCGCCACAAGACATGTAGCTTGTGGCGGCGGGCTGGCCCCGCGATGCGTTTCAGGAAAGCTTCAGTTCAATGCGCCCCGGCATGCCGACGCGCACGGCGCACAGGTTGTGGTTTGACCAGGGCTTGAGGGGGCAGGTGATGTGGGTGCGCATGCCGGCGCACGATGCGCAGTACGCCCCAGAGCATGGCGGCTGCGACGCTCAGCCACATGCCAACCAGCATTAGAATCGCCATTGTCAGGCTCATGTGTGCCTCCTTCTCTCTGGCGAGCCAGGCCCGCCATCCAGACACTGCTTTAGTCTAGCCTGTTACCTGTGACGCTCCATTGACCGAAGGTCTAGTGCTCGGGCCGTTTCGTTCCAAGGGCTCCCCGGGCTATACCCGAAGCCGCCCGCGCCCTATGATCGGCACTCATGGCCGGGCACCGCCTGCCTGGCGCTGGATCATGCGAGTGTCCATGTTGCAAAAACTCATCACGTCCCGGGCCCTGGGCCCACGTCGCCTGTTGGCCGCCTGCCTGGTGGCGGCCACGTTGTCGGGTTGCGCCAGCGCGCCACCGGCCGCGCTCAAGGGCCTGCCGCAGCGGGTCGAGATCAGCAGCGTTCCCTTCTACGGCGGCAACGCCAACCACAGTGGCTCGATGGCCCTGGCCGCCGTGCTGTCGCAGCAGGGCGCGCCGATCACGCCGGGCCTGCTCGACAAGTCGCTGGGCCTGCCATCCGCCGCCGAGTCCCTGGAAGACGGCATCCCTCGGGTTGCCCGTGAATACGGCAGGGTCGTCTACCCGCTGGACAGGCACCTGGATGCCTTGCTCGCCCAGGTGGCGGCCGGTTATCCGGTGCTGCTGCGTTATCAGGAAGGTTCGGCCTGGTGGAGCGAGCCGCGCTATGCGGTGTTGATCGGCTATGACCGCTACAAGCAGCGGGTATTGCTGCGCTCGGGCATGCATCGGCGCCAGTTGATGGCTTTCGACGATTTCGAGTCGGCGTGGAGCAAGGAAGGGCGTTGGGCGGTGCTGGTGCAATCGCCGCGGCAATTGCCGGCCCAGGTGGATCGCCAGCGCTGGCTGCAGGCGGCGGATGAACTGGCCCGTTCGGGGCAGGAGATCGCGGCGAAGCAGGCTGTCACAAGCCTCGGACGGTGAGGCTGAAATGATCGCGGGGCAAGCCCGCTCCCACAAGATTGGCCTTGTGGGAGCGGGCTTGCCCCGCGATGGCTTTACATCAGAAGCCCAGGCGATCGCGCAGGCTGTAGTACCAGGCACCGATGGCGCTGAACGGCACACGCAGCATCTGGCCGCCCGGGAACGGGTAGTGCGGCAGGCCGGCGAACGCATCGAAACGCTCGGCCTGGCCGCGCAGGGCTTCGGCCAGCACCTTGCCCGCCAAGTGGGTGTAGGTGACGCCGTGGCCCGAGCAACCCTGCGAGTAGTAGATGTTGTCGCCGATGCGGCCGACCTGCGGCAGGCGCGACAGGGTCAGCAGGAAGTTGCCGGTCCAGGCGTAGTCGATCTTGACGTCCTTGAGCTGCGGGAAGGCCTTGAGCATCTTCGGGCGGATGATCGCCTCGATGTTCGCCGGGTCACGCGCACCGTATACCACGCCACCGCCGAAGATCAGGCGCTTGTCGCTGGTCAGGCGATAGTAGTCGAGCAGGTAGTTGCAGTCCTCGACGCAGTAGTCCTGCGGCAGCAGGGTGCGGGCCAGTTCCTCGCCCAGCGGCTCGGTGGTGATCACCTGGGTGCCGCAGGGCATCGACTTGGCAGCCAGCTCCGGTACCAGGTTGCCCAGGTAGGCGTTGCCGGCGACGATGATGAATTTGGCGCGCACCTTGCCTTGCGGGGTGTGCACTACCGGGTTGGCGCCACGCTCGATGCGCACGGCCGGGGTCTGCTCATAGATGATGCCACCCAGCGACTCGACCGCGGCGGCTTCGCCCAGGGCCAGGTTCAGTGGGTGGATATGGCCGCCGCTCATGTCGAGCATGCCGCCTATATAGCTGTCGCAGGCCACGACTTCGCGGATGCGCTTCTGGTCCATCAGCTCCAGCTGGTTGTGGCCGAAGCGTTCCCACAGGCGTTTTTGCGATTCCAGGTGGCCCATCTGCTTGCTGGTCAGCGCTGCAAATACGCCGCCGTCCTTCAGGTCGCACTGGATGTCGTACTTGGCCACGCGCTCACGGATGATGCGCCCGCCCTCGAAGGCCATCTGACCGAGCAGTTGCGCCTGCTTGGGGCCGACGGTGCGCTCGATGACATCGATGTCGCGGCTATAACTGTTGACGATCTGGCCACCGTTGCGGCCCGAGGCGCCGAAACCGACCTTGGCGGCCTCGACGATGCTCACCTTGAAGCCGTTCTCCAGCAGGAACAGGGCGCTGGACAGGCCGGTGTAGCCGGCACCGATGATGCACACATCGGTTTCCACCTCACCCTGCAGCGCCGGACGTGGCGGCACCGGGTTGGCCGAGGCGGCGTAGTAGGACTGGGGGTAGGGGGTGTTTGCCATGCTCAAGGAACCTCGTGTTTTATATTTTTAACGAATGTACCGATGCTATCAATAATAATAAACACCCGCTAGTCGTCCGGTGAAAATCCTTTACGCCCCCCTGTACCTCGGCCTTTCTATAAATAGTTTAAGATTCAGTAGCTTAGCGTGAAAAAAACAGTTGACAGGGTATCTGGATCGCGTAGAATGCGCCCCACACGACAGGCACATAGCTCAGTTGGTTAGAGCACCACCTTGACATGGTGGGGGTCGTTGGTTCGAGTCCAATTGTGCCTACCAAATCTGAAGAGGGCGATCCGCAAGGATCGCCCTTTTTGCTTTTGGTCGCTTCCAGCGGGCGAGCCGCATGCGAGATCGGCCGGTAAAAGCCTTGCCCGCAGGTCGCCGGGGCGGTTCGGATGAACTTCGCAAAGTTTTTGATTTTTTTGAAAAAAACGCTTTACAGGTGCGCAGTCGATCACTAATATGCGCACCACACGACAGGCACATAGCTCAGTTGGTTAGAGCACCACCTTGACATGGTGGGG
>NZ_JBMDJQ010000024.1:0-81059 GCF_057809275.1 Pseudomonas sp. FG36 | reverse complement strand
GAGCCCCGTTTCAACGCAGTATGGGCGAGTGCAGATACATTTCGTACAGAGCCTACAGTTGTTCACAAATTCTTGACGCTGATATGTAAAACTATCGTTCGGCCAGCAAGCCAGTATACTTGCGCCCTATCGAGCAGCGTGCCAAAGGCCGTTGCCGCCGTGAAATCCGATGGAGAAACATCTATGCGTAGGATCGGTGCCGGAGTGATCGAGCGAGTCACCCAGGCCTGTGTCTGCGCCAGCTTGCTGCTGGCGCCCGTGGCGGCCACCCAGGCGGCCACCGAGGAGGATCCCTGGGAGGCGGTGAACCGGCCGATCTTCCGGTTCAACGACGTCCTCGACACCTATGCCCTCAAGCCGTTGGCGCAGGGTTATCAGTTCGTCACCCCGCAGTTCCTCGAAGATGGCATCCACAACGTCTTCCGCAACCTGGGCGACGTCACCAACCTGGCCAACAACGTGTTGCAGCTCAAACCCCGTGCGGCGGGCGTCGACACGGCGCGGCTGATCGTCAACACCACCTTCGGCCTGGGTGGCTTCTTCGATGTCGGCACCAAGATGGGCCTGCAGCGCAACGATGAAGACTTCGGCCAGACCCTCGGCTACTGGGGCGTGCCCAGCGGGCCGTACGTGGTCATCCCGTTCCTTGGCCCAAGCACCGTGCGTGACGGCCTGGCCAAGTACCCGGACACCTACACCGAACCCTACCGCTACATCGACCATGTGCCGACGCGCAACTCGATCTTCGCCCTGGACGTGATCGACACCCGCGCCAGCCTGCTGTCGGCGGAGAAGCTGATGCAGGGCGACAAGTACATCTTCCTGCGCAACGCCTACCTGCAGAACCGCGAGTTCAAGGTCAAGGACGGGCAGGTCGAAGACGACTTCTGATCTGCCGGCTTACGCAAGAGGCGACCTTCGGGTCGCCTTTTTCGTAACAGTTCAATGCATCGCCAGGATGCGCAAGCCGAAGCGCTGCGCACCGGCTGGCTGGTCGGCGATCCACACCACTTCGGTGCTGGCATGCAGCCCGGCGAGGGCCGTATGGTCGGAGTCGATGCGCACCTCGAGGCGGTCACCCACCTGGAAACGCTGCGGCGCCTGTACCTGCATGCCGGTGCTGGAGAGGTCGATGCACACAGCGCTGATCACCTGGTCGGCCTGCAGCAGCTGGACCTCGGCATCGATACGCATGCGAATGAAATCACGTTTTTCGCTGTAATCCACGGGGTGCTGGGACATGCTTGCATCCTTTCGTCAGGTTGCGCTGCTCCACATTCTTATAACGCCGGGTGATTTGCCCTGTAAAGTGCAGGGAAGTCTACCTGCCCATGCTTGAAACGCCAGGCGGATGGGAGTACCGTCAGCGCCTTACAGGGCACCTCGCTATTTGCCGGACCAGTCTTCTTGTCCTACAACTCAAGTAGAGAGTGGCTAGAGAGCATTCCAGTAGCCGTCTGTCGGTTCTCCACAGGCGCTACGCCAACCCAAATCTGGCGCCGTTCGCCCACATGCAGAAACCCAGTGCAACGCTGCTGATCATCGATGACGACGAGGTGGTCCGTGCCAGCCTCGCCGCCTATCTGGAAGACAGCGGCTTCAGCGTCCTCCAGGCCGGCAACGGCCAGCAGGGCCTCCAGGTCTTCGAAGCACACCAGCCCGACCTCGTGATCTGCGATCTGCGCATGCCGCAGATGGGCGGCCTCGAACTGATCCGCCGGATCAGCGAGCGCGCGCCGCAGTTGCCGGTGATCGTGGTGTCCGGTGCCGGCGTGATGAGCGACGCGGTCGAAGCCTTGCGCCTGGGCGCGGCGGATTACCTGATCAAGCCCCTGGAAGACCTGGCCGTGCTCGAGCACTCGGTGCGCCGCGCGCTCGACCGCTCGCGCCTGGTGCTGGAGAACCAGCGCTACCGCGAGAAGCTCGAGGCCGCCAACCGCGAACTGGAGGCCAGCCTGCACCTGCTGCAGGAGGACCAGACCGCCGGGCGCCAGGTGCAGATGAACATGCTGCCGGAAAACCCCTGGGTGGCCGGCGATTTCGCGTTCGAGCACCAGATCATCCCGTCGCTGTACCTGTCGGGGGATTTCGCCGACTACTTCCGCGTGGACGACCGGCGCATTGCCTTCTACCTGGCGGACGTATCCGGCCACGGCGCCTCGTCGGCGTTCGTCACGGTGCTGCTCAAGTTCATGACCACGCGCCTGCTGTTCGAATTCAAGCGTGGCGGCAAGATGCGCGAGTTCAAGCCTTCGCAGGTGCTCAGCCACATCAACCGTGGCCTGATCAACTGCAAGCTGGGCAAGCATGTGACCATGGTCGGTGGGGTCATCGACGAGGACACTGGCCTGCTCACCTACAGCGTCGGCGGCCACTTGCCGCTGCCGGTGCTGTATACCCCAGGGCAGGCCCGCTACCTCGAAGGCCGCGGCCTGCCGGTGGGCTTGTTCGACGAGGCCAGCTACCAGGACCTGGTGCTGGAGCTGCCAGAGCAGTTCAGCCTCACCCTGATGTCCGATGGCATTCTGGACCTTTTGCCCGGGGACACACTCAAAGATAAGGAAGCTGCCTTGCCGGAAATCGTCAAGGCGGCGGGTGGCAGCCTGGAGGGGCTGCGCCAACGATTCGAATTGGCTACGCTTGGGGAGATGCCGGATGATATCGCCCTATTGGTGTTGAGCAGGAACCTTGAATGAGTACTGGTAGAATCCAGTTCGCCGAGCAAAGCGGGACCTTCGTTCTGAAATTTGTCGGTGAAGTGCGCCTGACCCTGTGTTCGGCACTGGATGCGACGATCGAGAAGATCTTCACCGCGCTGAACTTCTCGGCCATCGTCATCGACCTGACCGAAACCGAGAGCATCGACAGCACCACCCTGGGCCTGCTGGCCAAGCTGTCGATCCTGTCCCGGCAAAAGGTCGGCCTGCTGCCGACCGTGGTCACCACCAACCCGGACATTTCCCGGCTGCTGCAGTCCATGGGCTTCGACCAGGTGTTCAATATCGTCGACCGCCCGGTGCCGTGCCCGGAATGCCTGACCGACCTGCCTTCCCAGGACCAGGACGAAAGCGTGGTGCGCTCCAAGGTGCTGGAGGCGCACAAGATCCTCATGGGCTTGAACGACTCCAACCGCGAGGCGTTCCATGACCTGGTGAGCGCGCTGGAAAGATCCTGACCTATCGCGGCGGTGCGCCGATGCGACTTGCCCCGCGATGGCTTCAGTCCTTGATGAAAGCCGTAGCTGGCGAACCATCGGCATTCAACTGATACACCCGCGCCGGCCGCCCCTGGTCATCGAAGAACACCTGCCCCAACCCCGCGCTGTTCCACAGCCGCTCGCCGGCCTTGCTCCGGCTGGGCGTGCGCGGCACCACTTCCATCTGTCGACGCTTGGTAAACCAGTTGAGCGGCGAGCGTGGCGAATACAGCCAGCGGTTGAGCCGGTCGAGCACATCCAGCAGGCGCCGGGGGAACTCGTTCTTGATCCCGCTGCTGGTCACCTGCCACAAGTGCGGGCTGCGCTGGCGATGGCGGATCAGCACTTCGTAGACGAATGAGTAGTGCACATCGCCCGACAGCACCACGTAATGCCCCGGCGTGCGCGAGTGGCGGAAGATATTGAGCACCACCTGCGCCGCGCCGCGGTGCGCCATCCAGTTCTCGGCATCGACCAGCAACGGGTAGCCCAGTGCGCTGAACACCCGTTGCACGGTCTCGATCAGCTTGACCCCGAAGATCGGCGCCGGCGACACGATGATCGCCGAGGGGTGATCGAGCAGCGCCTGTTGTAGTTCACTCAGCGCCTCCCAATCGAGCAGGCCCGAAGGCTTGGCCAGGTTGCTTTCGCTGCGCCAACGCCGGGTGCGGGTGTCCAGCACCAGCAGCGGCGGGTTGCTCGGCAGCGCGTATTGCCAGCCCTGGAAGCGCAGCAGTTCGCCAATCAGTTCATCCCGCGCCTCGTGCATCTGGCGGCATTGCCGGACCAGCGCCGCGCAGCCGTCCGGGTCGTTGCCCCAGCCCTGGCACAGCAGGTAGCCGAGCAGCGCGTTGCCGATGATCCGCCGCGAGAACGGATGGCCGTAGGCGGTCTGTTCCCACTGCGCCGACAGGTTCCAGTCGTCGGTGATGTCGTGGTCGTCGAAGATCATCAGGCAGGGCAGGTGGGCCATGACCCGCGCCACCTGGCCGAGGCCGTCGCGGAAGGCTTCGATCAACGGCAGCTCGTGGTGGTAGCGGGCCTGGCGCTTGTCGGTGAGGCCGGATGGCATCTGCATGCCCACCAGCGACCAGGGCAGCGGCGACCAGACCAGCAGGTACATGGCCATGACTTCGGCAAAGGTCACCAGGTGGTTGTCGGCATTGCTGGAGGAGAAGATCGGCTTGCGCTTGCCGCCGAAGAAGCGCTCACGCAGGGTTTCGTTGCCTTCCTGGGCCGGCAGCAGGTCGGCGCGGTGGTAATAGCAGGCCGGGTGCTGGTAGAGCGCGGCGCCGCTGTCGACCAGGGCACCGTCCAGCGCCTCGTCGAACAGGCCCAGGCGCTCGATCAACCCGTGGATGGCGCGCAGCATGGGGCCGGCGACATCGTCGGCATAGACCTGGTCGCCGCTCATCAGCAACACGGCGGGGCGCTCCTCGGGGCGCGGGCCGGCGGCCAGCAGGCGGTCGGCGCACAGCAGGCCGTCGGCAGCCGGATGATGGGGCTTGCGGCACGAGCCGTGGAGCACCTGGTCGAGGCGTTCGCGCAGCACGAAGCTGGGGCGGCTGGCGCCGGGATAGAGCAGGTGCGGGGCCCAGTCGGCGATGCCCTGGCCGTTGGCCAGGCGCAGGTCGTAATCGAGGGCCACGTCGCTGGGTAGCGGCTGATCGAAGTGGATATCCAGCAGGTGGATGAAGGCGTGCGTACCGACCGCGATCACCTTGCAATGCGCAGTGGCGCTGATGCCGGCCTGTTCCAGGACAAATTCGGCTTGCAGCGGTTGCGAACCGACCAGCCAGATCGCCAGACGCTGCGGCTCCAGGCGGCGCAGTACCGGGCCGGCAAGGACAAGGGGGAGGGTGGTGCTGGGGATCATCAGAGGCTCGGTTTTGTCTGCTATGACGCTATCGCGGGTCAAGCCCGCTCCCACTGGTTATGGGGAATGCGGCCGCAACGAAAACGGGCGGAAATGCTCTGCATTAACCGCCCGTCGATCAAGCCGAAGATGTATCAGGCTTTGTCAGCCAGCCATCAGCGCTTCCAGCTTCTCCTGGTCGCGGGCGAACTGGCGGATGCCTTCGGCCAGCTTCTCGGTGGCCATGGCGTCTTCGTTCATTGCCCAGCGGAACTGGCTCTCGTTCAACTGATGCTTGGCCTCGCCGGCATTGCCCGGCTTGAGGATGCGCGGCAGATCGCCTTGATCGTCCGACAGCTGCAGCAGCAGCTCGGGGCTGATGGTCAGGCGATCGCAGCCGGCCAGCTGTTCGATCTGGCCGATATTGCGGAAGCTCGCACCCATGACCACGGTGTTGTAGCCATTGGTCTTGTAGTAGTCGTAGATGCGCGTGACCGATACCACGCCCGGATCCTCGGCGCCGACGTACTCCTTGCCGGTGCTCTTCTTGTACCAGTCGTAGATGCGCCCCACGAACGGCGAGATCAGGAATACCCCGGCGTCGGCGCAGGCCTGGGCCTGGGCGAAGGAGAACAGCAGGGTGAGGTTGGTCTGGATGCCTTCCTTCTCCAGCTTCTCCGCGGCGCGGATGCCCTCCCAGGTGGAGGCCAGCTTGATCAGTACGCGGTCTTTCGGCACACCGGCCGCTTCATACAGCTCGATCAGCTGACGGGCCTTTTTCAGCAGCGCCGGCTCGTCGAACGACAGCCGCGCGTCCACCTCGGTGGAGATGCGTCCTGGAATGACCTTGAGAATGCCCGAGCCCACCGACACGGCGAACTTGTCGCAGGCCAGGTCGACATTGCCCTTGGCGTCGGCCTTGACCTGCTTGAGCAGGTCGGCGTAGCCCGGGATGGCCGCGGCCTTGAGCAGCAGCGACGGGTTGGTGGTGGCGTCGACCGGCTTGAGCCGGGTGATGGCGTCCAGGTCGCCGGTGTCGGCGACCACGGTTGTGAACTGCTTGAGTTGTTCCAGCTTGGAGGTCATGGGCGTGCTCTGTCCTGTGCAATGACTCGACATTACCCGAGCCCCGACAGCCACTCAAGGCCCGTCGCAGGCGTATCGGGAAAGCCTTCGCAGGCAACGCGATCCCTCAGTAGGCGCGCGCTTGCCCGCATCAGGCTGCAAAGCAGCCCCGGCTCACACCGGGCCTGCGGCAAAAGGCATTGCCTTCGAGTGCCAACCCCGCCGCAGGTTCCCTCAGCGCCCCTGCAGCAGCTCGGCGGCCTGGTCCAGCACCTTCAGCGGCTCGCTAGCCTTGTGAATGTCCGCCGACAGCAACTGGCGGAAGCGCCGCGCGCCCGGGAAGCCCTGGCCCAGCCCGAGGATATGCCGGGTGATATGGTGCATCGCGCCGCCGCTTTGCATATGCGCGACGATGTACGGGCGCAGCTTTTCAATGGCCTCGGCCCGGCTGACCACCGGCGCCGCGCTGCCGAACAGCTGTTGGTCGACCTCGGCCAGCAGGTACGGGTTGTGGTACGCCTCGCGTCCCAGCATCACGCCATCGAAGGTCTGCAGGTGGGTGCGGCATTCGTCGAGGGTCTTGATGCCGCCATTGAGCACCAGTTCCAGGTCCGGGAAGTCGGCCTTGAGTTGCGCCGCCACGTCGTAGCGCAGTGGCGGGATTTCGCGGTTTTCCTTGGGCGACAGGCCTTCGAGAATGGCGATGCGCGCATGCACGGTGAAGCTGCGGCACCCGGCGTCGCGCACCTGGCCGACGAAGTCGCACAGCTCGGCGTAGCTGTCGCGGCCGTTGATGCCGATGCGGTGCTTGACCGTGACCGGAATGCTGACCGCGTCCTGCATGGCCTTGACGCAATCGGCCACCAGCGCCGGGTGGCCCATCAGGCAGGCGCCGATCATGTTGTTCTGCACCCGGTCGCTGGGGCAGCCGACGTTGAGATTGACCTCGTCATAGCCGGCGTCCTCGGCCAGGCGCGCGCAGGCGGCCAGGTCCGCCGGCACGCTGCCGCCCAGTTGCAGGGCCAGCGGGTGCTCGGAATCGTCATGGCGCAGGAAACGCTGGGCGTCGTTGTGCAGCAGGGCGCCGGTGGTGACCATTTCGGTGTAGAGCAGGGCGTGCTGGGAGAGCAGGCGCAGGAAGAAGCGGCAGTGGCGGTCTGTCCAGTCCATCATCGGCGCCACGCTGAAGCGGCGGGACGGCTCGGAGCGTGGTGCAGTGGGGGTAGCGGCTTGAGAATGCATAAGTGTGGGGCACGAACTCAGCGAAGCCAGACGGCAGGGGGCGCTGGCAGGCAATGTGAAGAATGAATGGCTGCCAGTTTACCAAGCATGGCGAGATTCGTCCGGTTTGATCGGCGATCAGGTGCTGGCCGGTGCCTTACGCTGAACGTGTACACCGGTATTTCGCGCCATCGGTCGTATGGGCAGCTCTTCCTCTTGCCAATGATGACCAATGGGTAGGGCAAAGCAAAACAGGGGATTGCATCATGACTGACGAGGCGCAACGAATAATCGCGCTGGAGCAGGCGCTATTCGCATTGCTGGCTGCTGGCGCTGTCCGGGGCATCCCTCCAAATGATCTGCGTCTTCATGCCATTGGAGGGCTGCTTACCGGTGCTCGATGGAAGTGGATCGATGAAGCGCACGTTGGCGCCACGATCAATGAGCTCCAACAGGCCATGCGGGTTTTTGCGGAGTAAATTCGTCGAATGAGTCAGGTTTTCCAATAACTGGATAGCCGGCATAGAGCCGCTTCGCTATCTGTGCCTTACTTAGATCTCCTGCTGACGGAGGATGCGATGAGATCGAGAGGCCAGACCTACTGGGATTGGGCGGACGCCCAGCTGCACAGTCGTTCACATACCGAAGTGCTCGAGTCCGGGTTGACCATTGATGTTCAGGTCCGACTATCCCGTGTCTGTGCCACTCAAATATTCATTGGAATCTATGGGGCGGACGGCGCCTGCCTCCATGAGGAAGCGCACAAGGCAAGGCCAGGCCAATCCATGACCACCGCGATGCTCTGGGGTGTCGCGCTGGCACGCGACATGGGGGCGTCCTATGCGGCGCCAGGGCCTGACGCCAAGGCGACCGGTGGCGCGACGGAAAATCGAACGAGCCCGTGAGCCTCTTTCTCAAATCAGGTGTGGTATCCAGCAATTCCTTCCGAGGTATGCAGCGATGAGCACCGATCCGAGAGAGCAGGGCGGCACCAACCCAGACGATCCCACGACGCCTGACCCAGTGGAAGACGATCCGCTCATGGATGAGGAAGAGGAAGGCGAGGGCATGGGACAGCAGCGCAATCCAGACGACCCGGCGCGCAGGCCTGAGTGAGCGGGTTGTCAGGCCGAGCCCAGCTGCGTGCTGGGCTTTTGATCTGTCCGCAGGATCGGGTATCCACTCGGCCCATGGCGACTTGGTGGACATCGAGAGGTTACCCAAGGAGGCAAGATGCGCTACGAGCGGATTACCGCCATCGAGTACAAGTGCGCGTTCGGAACTAAATGAGGGCTGGGCGCGTTGCGCGAGTCTTTCAGGCCATGGGCCGTGCCCAGGAGAGGGGTTATTCCGCCAGCGGGACCTGCCGGCTGATATCTATTTCCAGCATGGCATCCAATTGTGTTTCGATCTGCAGGAAGCGCATGGCGCGCTTAGGGGAGATCTCATCGGCGAGGCGACGCGTGTATTTTTCCCGCAGTTGGATGTGGTCTTCCTGAAGGGTGTAAATGCGATTGAGCAGGTCGGTTGCCAGGGCGTCGGTGACATAGCCTTTGCTGTAGGCCTGACCGTAGTCGATCATGGTTTCGAGAATGCCCTTGTTGATCTTCAGCGCTTCGGCACGATAGGTGTTGTAGATCGGCCAGAACTTCTCGTTCTCCGCGCCCGCCAGGTCCATGTGGGCCTTGACGATCTGTTTACGCTTGTAGTCAGCGTCGTCCAGATTGTTTTGAATCAGCGCCTGGTTCTGTTTCATGACCTCCTTGCCCGTGGGCATTTCACTTTCAGCGGCGATCAGCGGCAAGCTGCAAAAAGCCAGGAGTGCGACAACGGTGCGCAACAGCATATCCATTTCCTCGGAGCGGGTGATGTGGGTTTCAAGGACTTCAGCAGGCAGTGCGGCGGCTTGGAGCGCGCAGCCTGGCATGCGTTAACAGCGTCGGGGCGCAAGGATAAAAGGCGAAGAATCTAAAATCAATCAAATGAGACAAATATGACTCATTTGATTGTTTGGCTGCGCGTTTGCTGCACGGACACCTGCAAGCCGTGGCGCGCGATACTCGCCGTGGCGTTGAGTCGCAAATCCAGCACGTGTCGGGCTTATCAGAGGGGCGGCGAGTACTGGGTGCTGTGAGAAGGCCGCCGGGAGGGATCGAGCACCGCATGCACGGCGCTACTACTGAGCAACGCAAAATACCCCCCCGCCTGCGCTCATATGGATCCACCCGACCGTGGAGGCCATTGCCCGCTACGTGCGCCAGGAACTCTGGTCTAGCCAGCAAGGCAAGGCGGGCTTGTCCGCGAGACCAAACATCCTGCGCAAACCATTCCCCGGCAACCGTGGGAACTGGCTTACTGGCAGCCGGTGCCTTGGCTGCCGGCACCGGCCGACCAGCCGTTTTACCTAGCGACTCATCCCCAACTCCGCATCGTCCATCAATGCCTTGGCCAGCGCGCTCAGGTAATACGACGCCCAAAGTAACTGGGGCTTTTCCTCCATGATGCCGGTGATGGTCAGGTCACGTACGCAGCCCATCAATTCCGAAGCCTGGTCCCGCGCATGCTGGCAAGGGATGCCGGGTTCGATGCAGAACAGCGGGTCGGTCTGGCCTTCGCCCTGGTAGAACTTGGTCTTGCCCACGGTGGTGTGGGGTGGGGTGGTATCTGTGGTCATCGTTGAATCTCCCTGAAGTGTTCCGCTGCCTGTTCTTGCGCTATCGCGGGGCAAGCCCGCTCCCACGTCGGGACGCAATGGCGTGGGAGCGGGCTTGCCCCGCGTCAGGCACCACATACCTTGTGATCTAGTGCAACGTACGCGGTTGTGCGTTCGGCATTTGCACCTGAATCAATGCCGACTCAAGCAGCACGCGCAGTGCCTCCATCTCATGCATGGAGGCCAGCATCAGAATCGAGGCGGGTGACTTGGGCTGCAGCAGAACAGCCTGATGCGCCACGTTTTGCGCGCACAGGGCGTACTCGGTGGCCTGGATAAGGGTGTCTTCGAGAGAGTGCTGGTTGTGGGGTGGATCGGGGACGATCTTTAGCATCGTGATTTACCGTTGACGGTGCCACCACCAGCCTGCTGTCAAACAGAAAGGCGGCAGCTGTACGTGGGTTGACAGACCGGCGGAAAATCACGCAAAAGTTCCGGCGCACGCAAGCGTGCCCACACGTACAGCCACCATTGAACGGGGACTGCCTGCGTGATTCTACCGTCACAGCCTGTCAAAGCTGTGTCGTTGATGTGCAACGACAGGCCGAGACTAGAGCGCCCACAGAGCAGCCGCAACGGAAAACAGGCGGCAGCAGTATGTTTGGGAAATGGACTACAAGGAAGGGGTAAAATCTGATTATTGACGCCCTTTCTCAGGAGGCAAGCCCTACTCACCGGCTGAATCGAACCAGCCTGCACGGCTCCAAATCAGGCGATGGCTTGCCACTGGCGATTTCAGTGCTCACGAGGCGGCCTACGGTAGCGGCTAGAGTGACACCAGGATGCATGACACAAACGTAAACACCGCTGATACCCGGTAGATAACCAACAAGCGGTGCACCATCGCTGGGTATCGGCCTGAGACCCACGCATGCCTTTTCTATATCGAGTGAAACGACGCCGTGTAACTCTGCTCTGATGGCTTCGGTGGTTCTCAGCGCAATGGCGCCTGGTTGGTTATCTGCGGCATTGTCCAGATAATCCTCCGCTGCCAACAGGCTGCCGTCATCAGCATGTCGCACCTCCATGGCTGCGTTGGAAATGATCCCTCGGACAAGGTGGGGAGGCGAGTGGTAGCGGATATAGATGGCAGGAGAGGCTTCGAGCGCAAGTGAGTAGCCCAACACCTCCGTCAATAGCGTGGTACCCGTTCCCGCCGCAAGCACCACCAGGTCCGCATCAATTACTCCGAGGGTGGTTTTCACACCTGAGACTTTATCTGCGCTACCCGTGAACCCTTCCACCTGTGTCTGCTCCAGCAACCTGGCACCTCGGGCTTGAGCGCCTTTGATCAAGGCCCAGGTGGCCGCTACTGCGTTCAGCGCGCCTTCCTCTGGAGCATGGTTGGCCTGGGCAGGAGGGTGTTTCAGATTAGGTTCCAGGGTGAGGATCTGAGCGCGGGATACCGTTGATATCCCTGTACCCGTCGCAGGGGCGGCCGGTACTTCCGGGAGGCCATAGGTCAGCGAACCGGTCCATTGAATGTGTAAGTCTGGCAGTTGCGCTTCGAGGCGACGATAGTCCGATACGGCTGCGGCCCGCAGTGCGGCGGCGGGATCTGCGTCACTGTAGGTGGTATTGATCCATGCAAAGGAAGTGGAGGTCACGCCAGACGCTACATGGCCAGCCTCCACGATGGTCACCTGCGCGCCTTGGCAAGAAAGGTGGTAGGCAACGGAGGCCCCCACGATACCTGCCCCCACCACTACCACATTCATTCCCGGGATATTGTTCATCGTGCTCCGTCACCGACTTGGGACTATGTTTCACTGGCCGTACCTGGCAACCCTGGGGCCACAGGGGCAAGCGGCGATAGTAAATGGAAAGCGTGAGTACCAGCGAGCCTATGTTTGATCGATACCTGAAGCAGTGGGGGCTGACCATCGATGGGGAGGCTTTCGTTTCACTCAATGGCAATCTATTGCCCGTTCGCCAAGGCGATACACCGGCGATGCTGAAAGTATCGCAGGCGCCGGAGGAGCAGGCCGGCAGCCAGCTGATGGCCTGGTGGGCAGGCGACGGTGCAGCCCCTGTGCTGGCTCACGCGGGCGAGGCGTTGCTGATGAAGCGGGCGCAAGGTTCGGCGTCACTTGCGCAGATGGTCGCAGATGGCAGGGATGACGAGGCTACGCGCATTCTCTGTGCCGTGGCGGCGCGCCTGCATGCGCCACGGTCGACGGCGAGGCCTGCGCTGGTGCCGCTGGAGCAATGGTTCGACGCATTGTGGAGCGCGGCGGCGACGCACGGTGGGGTGCTGGAGCACAGCGCAAAGGCGGCGAGGGCGCTTTTCGCAGCTCCCCAGGACGCTGCGGTGCTGCATGGCGACATCCATCACGGCAATGTGCTGGATTTCGGGCCGGCCGGTTGGCTCGCCATCGATCCCAAGGGGTTGTACGGCGAGCGGGGCTTCGATTTTGCCAACATCCTCTGCAACCCGGACGAAGCCAGCGCGCAGGCGCCGGGGCGCTTCCCACGGCGTATAGCGATCATTTCGCAGGCAGCCGGTATTGAGCGTCACAGGCTGTTGCAGTGGGTGCTGGCGTGGGCAGGGTTGTCGGCAACCTGGATGATCGAGGACGGCGCTGAGCCGGAGGGCAGGTTGGCGTTGGCGAGGCTGGCGGCTTCGGCGCTCGATGGCAGCGCTCGGGGTTCTGACTGAGGCATCTACGTGTTTCTCTGAGCCTGCTGATAGTCAGGTCGCGCACGCAGCCTATCAACTCCGAAACGTTGGGCGCGTGCATGCCGGCAAGGAGTAGCGGGCTTGATGCATAACAACGGGCACTCTGGCCTTCGCGCACTCCACCCCGCTCAAAACGCGCCCGGCACATAGACCACCTGATCCCGCCCCCCTTGCTTAGCGGCATACAGCCCGCTGTCGGCGCGACTCAGCGCGTCTTCGAGCGCTTCCCCCTCGGCGAACAGAGTGCACCCTGCGCTGAGGCTTACCCGCAGCGGGCCGCTGGCCAACTGCACCGGTTGGGTGCCAATCAGCTGACGTACCCGTTGCGCGATCCCGTTCAGTTCCGCGCTGTCCTTGACCGGCAGCAAGGCGACGAATTCCTCGCCACCCTGGCGCACCAGCAGGTCATCGGGGCGAAGCGCGGCGCGCAGGCGGCGGGCGCACTCGCACAGGACCTGGTCGCCGGCCGCGTGGCCATGCTGGTCGTTGACGGCCTTGAAGTGGTCAAGGTCCGCATAAATCGCCCCCAACTGCAGACCTCGCTCGTGGGCCAGGCGCCGCTCACGGTCATGGAAGGCGGCCAACGCTCCGCGGTTCCACAGTTGGGTCAAGGGGTCGAGCAGCGCTTTGCGCTGTTCGCGGTCCATCTCCAGGCGCAGGTCGCGGTTGGTCTGGATCAGGCTGCGCAGTTGCAGATAGCCCTCCGCAAGTGTGGCCAGGTCCTTGAAATTCGCCTGCTGGATCTCGTTCAGCAGGCGCGGTTGCGGGTCGAACATGCACAACGTACCGATGGCCTTGCCGTTTCCGGCGCGCAGCGGATGTCCGGCGTAGAAGCGGATATAGGGCGGATTCAGTACCAGCGGATTGTCGACGAATCGCGGGTCGCGCGTGGCGTCCGGCACCAGCAAGGTGCCGTCATAGAGAATGGCGTACCCGCAGAAGGACACGTCGCGCGGGGTCTCGCTGGCGTCCAGCCCGATCCTGGCCTTGAACCACTGGCGGTCCTGGTCGATCAGGCTGATCAGCACGGTGTCCACGTGTGCCAGGTCCTGGGTGAGCCGCACCAGGGTATCGAGGTAGTGCTCGGCGGGCGTATCGACCAGGTTCATCTCATCGAGGGCGTGCTGGCGCAGCGCTTCGTCGGTGGGGATCGGGCAAGCCGGCATCTTTGCTTCTCCATTCCATGGGCAGGGTCTGTGATGGGAACTACTTTAGACAAGCTTCACCACTGGCGAGTGACGCCGATCGGCTCGTCATCTGTAGGGCTGGCGCCTTGTGGCGGTTTGGCAATAGCTCATTGGGGCTATGGGGCTGGCAAGGCGCGGGTTGCTATGCTGCTGTCGATCTGGACACAGGGATTGGCCGGCGACGAATGGCGCTGCCACTACACGGAGGTTCACATGCAGATCACATTGCCGCTGAGTGTCAGCGACTGGGAATACAAGAGTGCCAGCGGGGGTGGGTTGACGGTGATGTTTGCCGCCGCCAGCGGTGGCTTGCTGACCTTGACCGATCCGAACAAGGCCGAGCAGCAGTTTCGCTACGGTTCGCTCGGGGTCGGTGTTGGCGCAGGCGCGCGTTTGCCACGGGTAGGCAAGATCAACCTGCTGGTACGCGGCAAAAGCGTCGGCGCGGCGGGCACCAACGCAGACCTTCCGGCGATCGGCACGGTACTGGTGACTGACTCGGTCGCGTCCCGGGGCCTGGTGCGCGATGACTTCAGGGGCGGGTGCGTGTTCCTCGAAGGTGGGTTGGGCCTGGTTGGCGGTGGCAGCGGCTCGGGCGTGCTGTTCGGCCTGGATCCCAAGCTGTTGGCCCTGGGTACCGCCGCGATAGGGGCGGGTGGCGCGTTCCTGCCGCAGGATACTTTTCCGCGCCTGCTGCGCTCGGCCAAGGGCGTGATCCTCTCCGCCGGGTTCAACATCGGCGTGCAGGCGGGCGGTGGCCTGGCGTTGACCTTGGGCGGGCTGTACTGATGGCCAGGGCGTGCTCGCGACAGCGTCAGGCGCCCACGGCTCCCGGCGCCGCGAGGTTGCAATACTGCCCCTTGAAGTACAGCAAAGGCTGCGAGGACGTGGTTTGCTGCAGGTTCAACGCCTTCACTTCACCGATGACGATCAGGTGATCACCCGCGGCGTGTTCAGCGTGAATCTCGCAATCGATCCAGTGCAGGCTGCCGGCAATGATCGGGTTGCCCAACGGTGACGGTTGCCATTGCACCTTGTGCCACTTGTCCGTGCCGCGCCGCGCGAACTGGTTGGAAATCTCGACCTGCTCACCCGCCAGGATGTTGACCGCGAAGCGACCGGCCTGGCGAATCCTGGGGTAGCTGGCCGAACTGGACATCACGCTGAATGACACCAGTGGCGGGTTCATCGACACGCTGTAGAACGACTGGCAAGTGAAGCCGATCGGCTCGTCATCGGTGTGCGATGTAATGACCGTGATACCGGAGGCGTAGTGCCCGAGCGCTTCGCGAAAGCTCGATGGCTCGATAGGGAGTGACATAGTAGATCCTGGGTGTGGGTACCGCTCGAAGGTGTGGGAAGGCCCGCATCTGTCCGGGCCCCCACCTGTTACCTCCGACCTGGGCTCAGCGCTTGTTTGCCAGCTCTCTGCGAACAATCTCCGCGCCCGCACTCAACGCATTGAGCTTGCCTCTTGCCACCTGGCGCGGCAGGGGCGCCATCCCGCAGTTGGTGCAAGGGTAGAGCTTGTCGGCGTCGACGAACTGCAGGGCCTTGCGCAGGGTATTGGCAACTTCCTCTGGGGTTTCAATAGCGTGGTTGGCGACATCGATGGCGCCAACCATCACTTTCTTGCCACGGATAAGTTCGATCAGGTCCATCGGCACGTGGGAGTTGTGGCACTCCAGCGAGACGATGTCGATGCTGGATTTCTGCAGCTTGGGGAAGGCTTCTTCGTATTGCCGCCATTCCGAGCCCAGGGTCTTTTTCCAGTCGGTGTTGGCCTTGATGCCGTAGCCGTAGCAAATGTGCACGGCGGTTTCGCACTTGAGCCCTTCGATGGCGCGCTCCAGGGTGGCCACACCCCAGTCATTGACCTCGTCGAAGAACACGTTGAAGGCCGGTTCGTCGAACTGGATGATATCGACACCCGCCGCTTCGAGTTCGCGAGCCTCCTGGTTGAGGATCTTGGCGAACTCCCAGGCCAGTTTTTCGCGGCTCTTGTAGTGGGCGTCATACAGTGTGTCGATCATCGTCATGGGGCCTGGCAACGCCCACTTGATGGGTTGCGAGGTTTGTTGACGCAAGAACCTGGCGTCATCGACGAACACTGGCTTGCGGCGAGCAACAGCGCCTACGACCGTCGGCACGCTCGCATCGTAGCGATCACGGATTCTGACGGTCTCGCGCTTCTCGAAATCGACACCGTCGAGGTGTTCGATAAAGGTCGTGACGAAATGCTGACGTGTCTGTTCGCCATCGCTGACGATATCGATACCGGCGTGCTGTTGCTCTTGCAAGGACAAGCGCAGCGCGTCTTGCTTGCCCTCGGTCAGTTCATCACCCTCCAGCTTCCATGGCGACCAGAGCTTCTCAGGCTCGGCGAGCCAGGCGGGTTTGGGCAGGCTGCCGGCAGTGGAGGTGGGTAACAGCTTTTTCATACTGGAAAACCTTGTGTCTGGTTGAGTCAAAGCGCGCAACGGGCGGACCACTGCTCGAGAATGGCCTGGTAGGGTTTGATGAAATGTTCTTGCGCAAACTTCCCCTGTTCGACAGCCAGGCGGCCGCGCTCTTCGCGGTCGTAAACGATGCGCGTCAACGAGTAGTCCTGGTGCTGCAAACTGGGTTGGTAGGTTTTGCCGGCGACGGAGTTCGCGTTGTAGATTTCAGGCCGGTAGATTTTCTGGAAGGTGTCCATCGTGCTGATGGTGCTGATCAGTTCCAGGTTGCTGTAGTCGCCCAGCAGATCGCCGGCAAAATAGAACGCCAGCGGCGCGGCGCTGTTGGGTGGCATGAAGTAGCGCACCTTCAAACCCATCTTCTTGAAGTACTCATCGGTCAGTGAGTATTCAGCCTGCAGGTATTCCACGCCCAGGACCGGGTGCCGGTTCTCCGTGCGGTGATAGACCTTGCTGCTCGAAACGCTCAGGCAGATGACCGGGGGCTTGCTGAAATGCTCCTTGTAGGCGTTCGAATTCACGAAGCACTTGAACAGCTTTCCGTGCAGGTCTCCGAAATCATCGGGTGTGCTGAAGGTTTGCCGATCCTTGTTGTGCCCCAACAGCAGCACGCTGAAATCGTAATCGCGCACGTACGATGAAAAATTATTGCCGACCATGCCGTCGATACGCTCGTTGGTTTCCCGATCGACCACTGTCGTTTTCAATATTTCAATCAAGGGCAGTGCAGGGGCGGCGCCCGAGAGGCCGATATCCATTTCCACCGAAATGATGTCGAGCTCGACTGTGTAGCGATCGCCTTTGGGGTTATCCCAGTGCGCCAGGGCATTGAAGCGGTTGTCGATCATCCTCAAGGTATTGCGCAGATTCTCCTGGCGGCTGTTGCCCCTGGCCAGGTTGGCAAAGTTGGTGGTGGTGCGGGTCTTGTCCGAAGGCTGGTAGTGCTCATCGAAACAAATACGTTTGAGAGTGAATGCAAACTCGTTGTTCATGGTGGTCGTGTGCCCTGATGTCTGAAGCGAGGCAAGAAAGGCCAGGGTTGAGATCATGGCGGCCGCGCCAAGCCAGGCTGCCTTTCTCGCTCACGCAAATTCGATGAGGGGATTGTCAAAGATTGGCTCGTCATGAGACAAACTCATTTTTTTTGCATACAAGTGTAGTTTTGCTCATGATCGATCTGAGGCACCTGCGCACCATCCATGCCTTGCGCGAAACCGACAGCCTGTACGAAGCCGCCGAGCGGCTACATCTGACCCAGTCGGCGCTGTCGCACCAGTTCCGCGAGCTGGAAGACCGTATTGGCATGCCGCTGTTCGTGCGCAAGTCCAAGCCGGTACGTTTTACCAGCGCCGGGCTCAAGCTGCTGGAGCTGGCCGAGCAGGTGCTGCCGCAGATCCGCGCCACCGAGCGGGACCTGGGCAAGCTGGCTGGCGGTACGGCCGGGCGGCTGCATATCGCGATCGAGTGCCACAGCTGCTATCAATGGCTGATGCCGTCGGTGGACGAATTTCGCGGTGCCTGGCCGGAGGTCGAGTTGGACCTGGCGTCGGGGTTTTCATTCGCGCCACTGCCAGCGTTGGAGCGGGGCGATCTGGACTTGGTGGTGACGTCCGACCCGATGAAGCTGCCGGGGATCAGCTACGTGCCACTGTTCGGCTATGAGGCACTGCTGGCCATCGACAATCATCACGCCTTGTGCGCAAAGCCGTACCTCGAACCCGCCGATATTGCCAGCCAGACGCTGATCACCTACCCGATCGAGCGCAACAGACTGGACATCTTCACCCGCTTCCTTGACCCGGCCGACATCGAGCCGGCGCAAGTACGCACCTCGGAGCTGACGATCATGATGATGCAGCTGGTGGCCAGCGGCCGCGGTGTGTGCTGCCTGCCGAACTGGGCCGTGCATGAATACAGCTCGCGCGGATACGTGACCACCAAGCGACTGGGGGAGAAGGGGCTGCAGGCGAAATTGTATGCGGCGGTCCGCAGCGACATGCTCGAAGTGCCTTATGTAAGCGACTTCCTGCTCACGGCAAAGGATATGTCCTTCGCGACGCTGGAGGGCGTCAATGCTGTTTCCGGGATTGCTGTTTGACAGCCAGCCCCAGCTAGCGCAGCGCATTGCCTGGCAATCGAGGCGCACGGATCAGCGGGTCATCATCGAGTCGGCAAGGATCGCGCGAAACACGCTGTAAATCCCCGAAAGCGCTGGTTACACATCCAGGCCACACACTTGCGTGCCCGCGGCCATAGTTCATGCCCAGGCTTCATCGGTGCGCGACAGCGCCGTTGGTCGGCTGAGTCGAAGCGCAAGCTGGATTCGGCCAGAAAAATGTACGATGATTTTCGTAATGCCAGGGAGGGGTCATGCCAAAAGGCTTCAAGGCAGCCAAGAGCGCGGTGATTGCCGCGCTCGAATCCGGGAGGTACTTGCATGCAGCGCGGGGCGATATCGAGGTAAAGAACCTGTTGGCCCTTGGCGCGGTCAGTGCGGGCGATGTCATCGAGGTCATCCGTGCTTGCAATGGCACTCACTACAGCTGCAGCCCACACCATGCTGTGCCAGCCATCGAAGTCCATGTGCTCAGGCGCTCCGGCTGGTACATCAAGTTGTATTTCATCGAGCCGCAGACGTGGTTCATCAGTGTTCACCAATGAGTAACCCAAGCATGAATATCCTGTTCGAGGGCGACACCGGCCAGGCCCTGTGCGAGCGTTGCCAGGCATTGGTCGCCATGCATTACACCCGGCGCGACGTGCCTTTCAGTGATGGCCTGGGCGTGGCGCGGGACATCCTGGTGGGCGTGTGCGATGGCTGCGATACGGTGGTGGCCATCCCGCCGCAGTCCACTCCGGCAATCCGCGAGGCGCGCAAGCAGCAGCTCAAGTCCATCGAGGCGCGGCTTCCGGCGGTGTATCTCGATGTGCTCGACGCGGCGATGCAAGCGGTCAGCAGCGAGGCGGGGGCACACCTGCGCAAGCTGTTCCTCGCCCATTATTTCCATTGGCTGGTGCAGGCCCGCCAGGGGGCGGGTCTGCAACCCGGCCACGAGGCCTTCGTCCAGGCACTCGACGCGCAGCGGCGTCAGAGGGGGTTGCCGGCGTCCGGAGCCACGCGGCGGCTGTCGATGAAGGTCAACGCGCACATGGCCGAGGATTTCCTGACGCTGCTGGGGCAAACCCGGATGAGTCAGACCGAGCTGCTCAAGGCGGTGATCGCAAGAATCCAGATGGATGTGCTCGAGGCGCGTGATCCGCAGGTGATCGAGACGCTGCAGCGGCTGACGCGAGTGGCGGGGTAGGTCGGGGCGGGCGCACCGCGCGGGCATCGCTCCTCACATGTGAGGCTTGCGCAGCTCATGATCCAGGCGTAACGTGCATCACATGTGAGACAAGGACACCCCCTTCGATGGCAGGCAAGAAAAGCTCCACCGACTACATGCGTGACATGCGTGCCCGGCTCAAGGCCGCAGGCCTGGTCAAGCGTGAGCTGTGGATCCTGCCCGAGCACGCCGCCGCCCTGCGCGGTATCGAGAAGGCTTTACGTCAGCCCCACGCGGGCAAACAGGTCAGAACGGAGGATTTCATGACCGAGCACACCCATTGGACGATCGAAACGCTGCACGGCGCCCTGCAAGGCCTGGACGAGGTGCGCGACGGCTCGATCGGCCTGTCCCTGCAACAGGGCGCCGAGCCCAGCCTCAAGCTGGTGATGAACGAACTGGACGGCCTGCCGCTGTACATCGCCGTGGCTGGTGAGCAGATCCTGGTCGACACGCTGCTGGTGGAAGCCAGCCAGGTGAAAGACCGCGCTGCATTCAACGATGCGGTGCTGCGCACTCGCGACGTGTTCCCGCTGTCGTCCATCGGCCTGCACACACTGCCGTCGGGCGAGTCGGTGTACACCATGTTCGGCGCCCTGAGCGCGGCCTCGTCGCTGGACAACATCGTCCAGGAGATCCACACCCTGGCCGACAACGTCATCACCGCCGCCGAAGATTTCGAAGACTACTTCACCCACTGATTCCGGAGATTGCACCATGAGTTTGTTGAGAAAGATCGTCACCGCCCTGCGTGGCGGCGCTTCGGAAGTCGGTGAGGCGATCGTCGACTCCCAGGCCCTGCGCATCCTCGACCAGGAGATCCGCGATGCGGACAACAACCTGATCGATGCGCGCAACCAGTTGGTCAAGATCATGGCCAAGCACAAGACCGCGCAGCAGCGCATCACCGAGTTCGACAAGACCATCGGCGACTGGGAGCAAAAGGCCATTGCCGCGCTGGACAAGGGCGAGGAGGGCCTGGCCCACGAATGTGCGGCGCGCATCGCCGACCTGACCAACCAGCGTGACAGCGAGCAGGCGTTGGCCGACCAGTTCGGTGCGTCGGTGACGACCCTGACCGCCACCGTGAGCAAGACCGAGGCGCAGATCAAGGGCCTCAAGCAGCAGGTAGACCTGGTCAAGGCTCGCGAAAGCGTGCAGCGTGCCCAGGTGAGTGCGGCGTCGGCCACCGGCGGCGCCAATGGCAGCCTGGAAACGGCGGTCGGCTCGCTGGACCGCATCAAGAAGCGCCAGATCGAGCGTGCCGCCGAGCTGGAAGCGGCGGCGGAGCTGGCGGGCAAGGCCGATGGCAGCGATCTGGAAGCACGCCTGAAGTCGGCCGGGATCGGTGCCAGCAACAGTGGCGCCGACGATGTACTGGCACGCTTGAAGGCCAAGGCGGCCAAGCCGGCGGAGTGATTCGTTGAGCGGGCCGGCCTGTCGTGGGCTCCGTGGGAGCGGGCTTGCCCCGCGATGGAGCCGGCCCGGCTGGCGCAAAACCCTGCTGCAGACCCGTTGGCGGGGCACACGAAAAGCAGTATCGTGTCGCCCCCGCCAAAGGACTGCCGCGACCCAAGGGATTTTCAATGTCGCCTTCTTCCAGCAGGCCCAGCCTGTTCGCTACAGCTCCAGTATTGGCTCCTGTTCCGTCATCCTCTCACCCAGGAGATGCCCCGTGGGTTGGTTGAAACGCTTCATGGGCTTCGAAGCCCCCAAACCTGCCGCCGGCAGTCAGGCCCAAGGCAACCTGCCATTCGGCCTGGGCAGTGGGCGCATGCTCAAGCTCGATCGCTCGCTCAAACTGCTGCTCGACGGGCATTCCGAGCTGGAGGTCCCCGAGCAGGAAGTGGTCTGGGCGGTCGGTGAAGTCGACCTCGGCCAGTCGGTGCGCCTGGCGCGCTTCTATATGGAAGACGAGGACTACTGGCTGCAGGTGGTGATGAACGGCGCGTCCGCTGACGATGTCCGTGACATCATCCTGTTCGGCTATTACAGCGTGGTGCCGGTCACCAGCGACGCGGAGCTCAAGCGCCTGGTCGGCCCCGAGTCGAACATCGGCCTGCCGTACTACGAGCACGAAGGCTACGAGTTCGTTCGCCAGTGGGGCAGCGAAGAGGGGCAGACCGAGCTCACGCCGATCAGCGAGTGGGTCACCAGCCCCGAGACCAGCTACCGCATCCAGCACCTGTCGATGCTGTATGCCCGCGAAACCGGCCTGACCGATCGCCGCGAATTCCTCCTGCTGTCGGTGGAGGAAGACGAGGACGGCAATGTCAGCCTGACCACTTCGGTGGGTGTCACCCTGCAATCAACGGACTTCAACGTCATCTGACAAGGATTCACCATGCTCGACGCACTTCGCATGTCGCTCAACGCCCAGGCAGTGATCGGCTTCATTCTCTACATCAGCGTGGCGCTGGTGCTGTTCTGGCTGTTCCAGTTCATCTACACGCACCTCACCCCGCACCGCGAATTCGCCCTGATCCGCGACAACAACAGCGCTGCGGCCATCGCCCTGGGCGGCGCGCTGATCGGCTTCTCGCTGCCGGCCAGCAACATCATCGCCTACAGCGTCAGCCTGCTAGATTTCGTGGTCTGGGTGGTGATCGCTGCCGTGGTGCAACTGCTGGCCTTCGCCATCACCAGCCTGGTGCTCAAGGGCTTGGCCAGCCGCATCGCCAAGGGCGAGATGGCTGCCGCGATCTACGCCGCCGCCGTGGCGATCAGCGTGGGCTTCCTCAATTCGGCCTGCATGACCCCGTCGGTCTGAGCCGTTTGCGCGCAAGGAGCCATACATGAGACGCAGTTCCGTCAAGCTGGTGCTGGCCAGTTCCCTGCCGCTGGCGCTCACCGCGTGCAGCGCGCCCGAGGAGACCTACACGGTCAGCAAGCGCAGCAACTACACCACCGTCCAGGCCTGTGTCGATGACAAGATGCCGGTGGACGTGTGTTCCGATGCCTACATGCAGGCGTTGGCCGACCACCGCCGCATCGCCCCGACCTATGGCGACAAGGCTGCCTGCGAGGCCGACTTCGTGCCGGACTACTGCCAGGTCACCAGCGACAACCGCTACATGCCGCGCCTCGGCGGTTTCGAGCTGGCGGTGTCGGGCGAAGTCAGCCAATCCCAGGTCGATGCGGCCCGCGCCCAGGTCGAGAACAGCGGCCAGGCCAGCAGCGGCGGCGGCAGCAATTTCAACGGCCTGCTGACCGGCCTGCTGCTTGGCCAGGTGCTCAGCGGCGGTAATCGCCAGTACTACTCGCAGCCGGTCTACCAGTACCGTGACAGTAGCGGTGGCTACCGCAGCACCACACTCGGCCAGCAGATCGACCAAGGCAAGCGCTTCGAGCGCTCCGACCAGGCCCAGCAGAGCGGTGGCAGCTACTCCAGCTACTACTCCGGTAGTTCCAGCGGCCGCAGCTACAAGTCCAGCACCTCGACCCGCTCCAGCGTGTCCTCGTCGATCTCCCGTGGCGGCTTCGGCAGCCAGGCCACTGCGCGCAGCGGCTGGGGCGGCAAGAGCAGCGGCGGCTTCAGTTTCGGCGGTTGAGCATGCGCAAGGTCCACTGCGATGAGCGCCCGGATTGGCGCACAACCGCCGAGCGTGAGGGCTTCGCCTTCCATACCATCGACGGTGAGCGCTACTGGGATGAGCGTGGTTACTACCAGTTCAGTGAGGCCCAGGTCAGCCGTGACCTGGAGGCGCCCACCCAAGAGCTGCACGCGATGTGCCTGGACGCGGTGACGCGCATCGTCGACAGCGAAGCGCTGATGACCCGCCTGGCGATTCCGCCGGCGTTCTTCGACTTGGTGCGCCGTTCGTGGAAGGAGGGGCATCCGCACCTCTACGGGCGTTTCGACTTCAGCTACGACGGCACGGGCCCGGCCAAGCTGATCGAGGCCAACTACGACACGCCGACCTCGCTGTACGAAGCCGCAGCGTTCCAGCTGATCTGGCTTGAGCAGCAGATCGAGCGCGGCGTGCTGCCGGCCCATGCCAGCCAGTTCAACACTCTGGCTGAAGACCTGGTGCGGGCTTTTGCCGCCTTCGAACGTGAAAGCCCGTTCTACTTCTCGGCCATCGGCGGCTCGATCGAGGACCGCGGCACCACGGATTTCCTGCGCAAGATGGCCGGGCACGTGGGTATCAGCACCCGGCATATCGACCTGGAGGATATCGGCCTGAACGACGAGGGGCGTTTCGTCGACCTCGAAGGCCGACCGATCCCGCGCCTGTTCAAGCTGCACGCCTGGGAGCATATCTTCCACGAGGACTTCGGCCAGGCCATCGCCGGTTGCGATACCCAGTTCGTCGAGCCAGCGTGGAAGTCGCTGATCTCCAACAAGGGCATCCTGCCGTTGTTGTGGGAATGGCATGAGGGCCACCCGAACCTGTTGCCGGCCTTCCTCGACGAAGATCCCCGGCGGCCAGTGCCCAAGGGCTGGGTGCGCAAGCCGTATTTCTCCCGCGAGGGAGCGAATGTGGACATTCGCACCACCGATGACCAGCGGGTGTTCGAGGACGGGCCCTACGATGATGCGCCGTATATCCTGCAAGGTTTCGCACCTTTGCCGAAGTTCGGTGACAGCTACACCCTGATCGGTTCTTGGGTGGTCGGTGATCTGGCCTCGGGGATCGGCATTCGTGAAGACGACACCCTGATCACCAAGGACAGCTCGCGGTTCCTGCCGCATGTGGTCGTGGACTGAGTGTCAGGGCTGCCTATGCGGGGGCCCTCCAATGGTCGGTTTCAGGACGCGCCGGGTCGCCCGCGCACAACCTCTTCGCGCAATAGCTGCCATGCTCTGAGGATGCCCGTGGACCGCGCGCAGCAAGACGCATGGCCACAGGCAAGGAGGGTGCCTGGCCTGCCGCCACCGTGACGCGGCCGGCGCACCGCAGCTGAACACCGCCGGACACTGGCCCGCGATCAGGGCCGGGCCGGGTTGCCGAGGTCTGCTGTATGCCTGATGAGTTGAACCACCTGCCGTTGATCCAGCGTGTCCTGGCCCGTGAAAAGGACACCCCCGGCGCCTTGTTGCCGATTCTCCACGCCATCCAGGCCGGCGCCGGCTACATCCCCGGCATCGCCGTCGCCGAGATCGCCCATGCCCTCAACCTCAGCCAGGCCGAGGTGCGCGGGGTGCTCAGCTTCTACCACGATTTCCGTACCACGCCGCCGGCCCGCCATACCCTGCGCCTGTGCCGCGCCGAGTCCTGCCAGAGCCGTGGCGCCGAGGCGCTGGCCGCGCAATTGCGCGAGCAGCTCGGGCTGGATGATCACGGCCGCAGCGAAGACGGTGCGCTCGACCTGCGTCCGGTGTACTGCCTGGGTGCCTGTGCCTGCTCGCCGGCGTTGGAGCTTGATGGCCAGCTCCACGCCCGCGTCACCCCGGAACGCCTGCGGGCGCTGGTGGCGAGCTGCCGAGAGGAGGTGAAGGCATGTTGAACCTGTGCATCTCCTGTGATTCGCTGGCCCTTGCAGTCGGTGCCGACCAAGTGGCCGATGCGGTCGCCCGCGAGGCGGCGCAGCGCAACCTGCCGATACGCATCAAGCGTACCAGCTCCCGTGGCTTGTATTGGCTAGAGCCGCTGGTAGAGCTGGACACCGCGCAAGGCCGGCTGGGCTTCGGGCCGGTCACACCTGAGGATGTCCCGGGCCTGCTCGATGCCCTGGCGGGCGACCACGCCGGCCATGCGCTGGCGCTGGGGCCGGTCGAGGACATTCCCTACCTGAAAACCCAGCAGCGTCTGTTGTTCGCCCGCGCCGGTATCACCCGGCCACTGTCGCTGGATGACTACCACGCCAACGGTGGCTTCGAGGGGCTGCGCCAGGCCACCTTGCTGGACGGCGACGAAGTGGTCGCGGCGGTGCTCGATTCTGGCCTGCGTGGCCGAGGTGGCGCGGCCTTCCCGGCGGGCATCAAGTGGCGCACCGTGCGCCAGGCGCCGGCTGTGCAGAAGTACGTGGTGTGCAATGCCGACGAGGGCGACTCCGGTACCTTCGCCGACCGTATGCTGATGGAGGGCGACCCGTTCCTGCTGATCGAGGGCATGATCATCGCCGGCCTCGCCGTGGGGGCAAGCAAGGGCTACATCTATGTGCGCTCGGAGTACCCCGATGCGGTGCGCGCGCTCAACGAGGCGATCCTGCTGGCCCGCGAGGCCGGTTACCTGGATGTCGCCGGCAGCGGCGTGGCCTTCGACCTCGAGGTGCGGGTCGGCGCGGGCGCCTATATCTGTGGCGAGGAAACCGCGCTGCTCGAGTCCCTGGAGGGCAAGCGTGGCATCGTCCGGGCCAAGCCGCCGTTGCCGGCGCTGGAGGGCCTGTTCGGCCAACCGACGCTGGTGCACAACGTGCTCACCCTGGCCTCGGTACCGATCATCCTGGCCAAGGGCGCGGCCTATTACCGCGACTTCGGCATGGGCCGCTCGCTCGGCACCTTGCCGTTCCAGCTGGCCGGCAATATCCGCCAGGGTGGGTTGGTGGAGCGCGCTTTCGGCCTGACCTTGCGCGAGCTGGTGGAAGGTTATGGTGGCGGCACCGCCAGTGGCCGGCCGATCAAGGCGGCACAGGTCGGCGGTCCGCTGGGTGCCTGGGTGCCGCCTGAACAGTTCGACACGCCGCTGGACTACGAGGCCTTCGCCGCCATTGGCGCGATGCTCGGTCATGGCGGCGTGGTACTGGCCGACGACACCCTCAACATGGCCGGCATGGCCCGCTTCGCCCTGCAGTTCTGCGCCGAAGAATCCTGCGGCAAGTGCACGCCGTGCCGGATCGGTTCGACCCGCGGCGTGGAAGTGGTCGACCGACTGATCGCCAGCACCGACCCGGCCTACCGCGAAAGCCAGGCGGGGTTGCTGCGCGACCTGTGCGACACGATGCAATACGGCTCGCTGTGCGCCATGGGCGGGATGACCCCGTACCCGGTGGTCAGCGCCCTCAAGCACTTCCCCGCCGATTTCGGCCTGGAGGCCGCGCAATGATCAATTACTTCGACCCCGGCAGCGACCTCGACCTGGGTACCCCGCAACGCCTCAGCGAGGTGCAGGTCAGCCTGGTCATCGACGGCCGTTCGATCAGCGTGCCCGCCGGCACCTCGGTGATGCGCGCCGCGGCCATGCTCGGCACCAGCATCCCCAAACTGTGCGCCACCGACAGCCTCGAGGCCTTCGGCTCGTGCCGCATGTGCATGGTCGAGATCGATGGCATGCGCGGCTACCCGGCGTCCTGTACCACGCCTGTAGGCGAGGGCATGGTGGTGCGCACGCAGACGCCACGCCTGGCCGACCTGCGCCGCAACGTGATGGAACTGTATATCTCCGACCATCCGCTGGACTGCCTGACCTGTTCGGCCAACGGCAACTGCGAGTTGCAGACTGTCGTCGGCCAGGTCGGCCTGCGCGAGGTGCGGTATGGCTACGACGGCGCCAATCACCTGGACGAACACAAGGACATTTCCAACCCGTACTTCGACTACGAGCCGAGCAAGTGCATCGTCTGCAGCCGCTGCGTGCGTGCCTGCGAAGACATCCAGGGCACCTTCGCCCTGACCATCACCGGGCGCGGTTTCGACTCGCGGGTGGCGGCGGCCGGCGGTGACGATTTCCTCAGCTCCGAATGCGTGTCCTGTGGCGCCTGCGTGCAGGCCTGCCCGACGGCGACCCTGAGCGAGAAAAGCCTGATCCAGCTCGGCCAGCCCGAGCGCGCGGTGATCACCACCTGTGCCTATTGCGGCGTGGGCTGCTCGTTCCGCGCCGAGATGAAGGGCGACCAGCTGGTGCGCATGGTCCCGGACAAGAATGGCGGCGCCAACCACGGCCATGCCTGCGTCAAGGGCCGCTTCGCCTGGGGTTATGCCACGCACCCGGACCGCATCACCAAGCCGATGATTCGCAAGCGCCTGGAGGACCCGTGGCAAGAGGTCAGCTGGGACGAGGCGGTCACCTATGCCGCCAGCGAGTTGCGGCGCATCCAGCTCAAGTACGGACGAGATTCGATCGGTGGGATCACCTCCAGCCGCTGCACCAACGAAGAGGCGTACCTGGTGCAGAAACTGGTGCGCACGGCCTTCGGCAACAACAACGTCGACACCTGCGCGCGGGTCTGCCATTCGCCAACCGGTTACGGCCTCAAGCAGACCCTGGGTGAGTCCGCCGGCACCCAGAGCTTCGACTCGGTGATGCAGGCCGACGTGGTGCTGGTGATCGGCGCCAACCCCACCGACGCGCACCCGGTGTTCGGCTCGCAGCTCAAGCGCCGCTTGCGCCAGGGCGCGCGATTGATCGTCATCGACCCGCGGCGTATCGACCTGGTCGATGCGCCCCATGCCCGCGCCGAACTGCACCTGCAACTGCGTCCGGGTACCAACGTGGCCATGCTTAACGCCCTGGCCCATGTGATCGTCTGCGAGGGCCTGCTCGACCAGCGCTTCATCGATGCCCGCTGCGAAACCGAGGACTTCGCGCGCTGGCGCGATTTCGTCGCCCAGCCCGACAATGCGCCTGAAGTGCTTGGCCCTCTGTGCGGCGTGCCTGCCGAGCAGATCCGCGCCGCCGCCCGGCTGTACGCCACCGGCGGCAATGCGGCGATCTACTATGGCCTGGGCGTGACCGAGCACAGCCAGGGCAGCACCGCGGTAATGGGCATCGCCAACCTGGCCATGGCCACCGGCAACATCGGCCGCGAAGGGGTGGGGGTGAACCCGCTGCGCGGGCAGAACAACGTGCAGGGCTCGTGCGACATGGGCTCGTTCCCCCACGAGTTGCCCGGCTACCGGCATATCTCCAACGAAAGCGTGCGCGCCGAGTTCGAGCAGGCCTGGGGCGTGACCCTGCAGCCCGACCCGGGCCTGCGCATACCCAACATGTTCGAAGCTGCGCTGGACGGCAGCTTCAAGGCGCTGTACTGCCAGGGTGAGGATATCGCCCAGAGCGACCCCAACACCCAGCACGTCACCGCCGCGCTGTTGGCGATGGAATGCGTGGTGGTGCAGGACATCTTCCTCAACGAGACAGCCAAGTTCGCCCATGTGTTCCTGCCGGGCAGCTCGTTCCTTGAAAAGGATGGCACCTTCACCAATGCCGAGCGGCGCATCTCGCGGGTGCGCAAGGTGATGGAACCGCTGGCCGGCAAGGCCGACTGGGAGGCGACCCTGGCCTTGGCCGACGCCCTGGGCTATCACATGGACTACCAGCATCCGTCGCAGATCATGGACGAAATCGCCCGCCTGACCCCGACCTTCCGCCGGGTCAGCTATGCCGAGCTCGACCGCCACGGCAGCCTGCAGTGGCCATGCAACGACGCCGCCCCCGACGGCACGCCTACCATGCACATCGAGCAGTTCGTGCGCGGCAAGGGGCGCTTCATGCTCACCGGTTATGTGCCCACCGATGAGAAGGTCAACAGCCGCTACCCGCTGCTGCTGACCACCGGGCGCATCCTCAGCCAGTACAACGTCGGCGCGCAGACCCGGCGCACCAGCAACGTCGCCTGGCACGACGAGGACCGCCTGGAGATCCACCCCAGCGACGCCGAGAGTCGTGGCATCGCCGACGGCGATTGGGTGGGCGTGGGCAGCCGCGCCGGGCAGAGCGTACTGCGCGCCAGGGTCAGCAGCCGAGTGGCGCCGGGGGTGGTGTACACCACCTTCCACTTCCCCGAGTCGGGGGCCAACGTGATCACCACCGACAACTCCGACTGGGCCACCAACTGCCCGGAATACAAGGTCACCGCTGTGGAGGTGGTGAAGGTGTTCCAGCCGTCGGAATGGCAGAAACGCTACCAGAGCTTCAGCGACGAGCAGCGGCGCTTGCTCAAGGAGCGGCGTCAGGCGGAAAAGGCGGAGGTGCGCCGATGAGCAGTAACAACCTGGTGAAGATGGCCAACCAGATCGCCCATTACTTCGACAGTGAGCCGGATCATGCCAAGGCGGTGCAGGGGGTGAAGCAGCATCTGCAGAGCTTCTGGACGCCGGCCATGCGCCGGCAGTTGCTGGCGTGGATCGAGGCCCACGCAGGCGAGGGGCTCGACCCCAAGGTGCGGGAGGCTTTGGCGTAGCTCGCCTGCTCCCGCAGGATGGCGCATGGCTTGAGGCTGATGCGGTCGTTGTGGGAGCGGGCTTGCCGGCGATGCGCCGCGTCAGCGGTGCCCTGTGGCCGCCGGCGGGCGCCCACTTTGATCCAATCTCCAGCAATAGATCTGCTCCGGATCCCCTTCGTCGAGGTTTTCGACTACACCGCTTGCGACGAAGCGCTGGCGCTCCAGCAAGCGGCGCATCGGCTCATTGGAGCGATTGGTCGAAGCAAGACGAATGTTCATGGCTTGGTTCTGCAGTGGCGGTGCCGCGATTATCCGCGCCCGGACACGTCCTGCACAGATGTTGGCGCAGCGCATGGCCTGGATGAAATGTCCGTCATGTTCGCAGGGTCAACGAATAGCCGGTGCTACGCTCGCAAAAACACCCTGACGGAAGCCCACCATGGACATGAACTGGCACCAGGCCCTGCAAGCGAGCCTGAGCTGGCTGGCGATCGCCTCGTTGGTCACCCTTGGCTGCTTCATCGCCGCCGCCTTCCTGGCGGTGCGCTGCACTCGCTGGGGTGCTCAGTTCTGGCACCTGGCCGGACCTTATTTCAGTTGGCGCCGCAGCTGGCGCCCGCTGCTGGCCTTCGCCCTGCTGCTGGTGCTGACGTTGTTCGCGGTGCGCCTGAACGTGCTGTTTTCGTTCTGGTACAACGGTTTCTATAGCGCCTTGCAGGCCCTGGACCAGACGGCGTTCTGGTACATGCTCGGGGTGTTCGCGGTGCTGGCGACCATCCATGTACTGCGTTCGCTGGTCACCTTCTATGTGACCCAGGCCTTCAACATCCGCTGGCGGGTGTGGCTCACCGAGCGCCTGACCGCCGATTGGATGCACGGCGATGCCTACTACCGTGGGCAGTTTCTCGCAGAGCCCGTGGACAACCCCGACCAGCGTATCGAGCTGGACGTGAACAACTTCGTCACCGGTTCCCTTTCCCTGGCGCTGGGGGCGGTTGGCGCGGTGGTGTCGCTGGTGGCGTTCACCGGCATTCTCTGGGGCCTGTCGGCGCCACTGGCCGTGGCCGGCGTCGAAATCCCCCGGGCGATGGTGTTTGCCGTTTACATCTATGTGCTGATCGCCACCTGGATCGCCTTTCGCCTCGGCCAGCCACTGATCCGCCTGAATTTCCTCAACGAAAAACTCACCGCCAACTTCCGCTACGCGCTCATGCGCTTGCGCGAGAACGCCGAGAACATCGCCTTCTACCAGGGCGCGCAGGTGGAGCGCGGCACCTTGCTCGGGCGTTTCTTCGCCTTGATTGGCAACGCCTGGGCCCTGGTATTCCGGAACCTCAAGTTCAGCGGGTTCAACCTGGGTGTAAGCCAGGTGGCGGTGGTGTTCCCGTTCATCCTCCAGGCGCCGCGCTTTTTCAGTGGTGCGATCAAGCTCGGCGATGTGATGCAGACCGCCCAGGCCTTCGGCCAAGTGCAGGATTCACTGTCGTTCTTCCGTGAGTCTTACGACACCTTCGCCCGGTATCGTGCCACCCTCGACCGTCTGACCGGGTTTCTCGATGCCAATCAGCAGGCCAGTGAGTTGCCACGGGTGACCACCGTGGACCAGGCGCATGCGCTGGGCATCCATGGCTTGCAGGTGCGTCGGCCCGACGGCCACGCGCTGATCACCGATCTCGACCTGAACCTGCACAGCGGCCAGGCACTGCTGATCAAGGGACCTTCGGGCAGCGGCAAGACCACCTTGCTGCGCGCCCTGGCGGGCCTGTGGCCCCATGCCGACGGTGAGGTCAGGCGGCCGTTGGGGACGCAGGCGCTGTTCCTCTCGCAACGTCCGTACCTGCCGTTGGGTGACCTGCGTACTGCCATCGCCTATCCGGCGCAGGGCGCGCCTGGGGACGATGCGCGCATGCAACAGGCCCTGCGCCAGGTCAATCTTGCCCACCTGGCCGAGCGACTGGACGAGCCGCGTGACTGGTCGCGCATCTTGTCACTGGGCGAACAGCAGCGCCTGGCGTTTTCCCGGGTGCTGTTCAACCGGCCGCAGGTGGTGTTCCTCGACGAGTCCACCTCGGCGATGGACGAAGGGCTGGAGCATGCGTTGTATTCGCTGCTGCGTGAGCAGTTGCCGGCGACGCTGCTGGTCAGCGTCGGGCACCGCAGCACCCTGGCGGCGTTCCATTCCCATCGCCTGGAGGTGGACGGGCAGGGGGGCTGGTCGCTCCTGGAGCCGCAGCCGTCAGCCATGACCCCGTGATTCCAGGCCGCCCGCATCCTTGAGTGAGCTTGCCCCGCGATGGCGCCAGTCCAGGCAATGAGATTGGTCCTGCCAGCTTTATCGCCGGGTAAACCACAGTCCTGCCAGCGTGACCAGAGCGAACCCGCCCCCCACCATGAACGTCGCCCGATGCCCCACCCAGTCCCACAAACCACCGGCCAGTACACTTGCTGCCAGCAACGCCACCCCGGTCACCAGGTAGAACACGCCGAACGCAGTCCCGCGCAGCGCCTCGGGCGCGCTGTCGGCGATCAGGGCGCTGAACACGCCCTGGGTAAAGCCCATGTGCAGTCCCCACAGGGTAACTCCCAGCACCACGCCGGGTAGGCCCGGAATCCAGGCCAGCAGCAGATCGGCCATTACCAGCAGGGCCAGCCCGACCATCAACACACCCTGTCTCCCCATCCGGTCGGAGAGTGCGCCGGCAGGGTAGGCCGACAGTGCATATGCCAGCGACATCAGCACCAGCACGGCTGGCGCCCACAGTGCCGCAAGGCCCAGCGCCTGAGCGCGCAGCAGCAGAAAGGCCTCGCTGAAGCGCGCCAGGGTGAACAGCGTGGCTAGCATGACCAGGCGCCAGTAACGGATGCCCAGCCGGGTCAGCTCACGCAATGCCAGGGGAGCGGCGCGCGCACTTGTCGCTGCGGGTTTGTCGGGCTCGCGAACGAAGGCGATCAACACATAGAGCGCCATAAATGCGGGGATTACCGCCACCCAGAAAACCGTCTGGAAGTGGCCCGCGGTCAACCACATCAACAGGATCGCCAGCAATGGCCCGAAAAAGGCCCCGACCGTATCCAGCGCCTGGCGCAGGCCGAATGCTGCGCCGCGCAGTTGGGCGGGAGTGACATCGGCAATCAGCGCATCCCTCGGCGCGCCACGGATGCCCTTGCCGACACGGTCGAGAAAACGCGCAGCGGTCAGCCATTCCAGCCCAGGGGCTAGCGGGAACACCGGCTTGGTCACGGCAGCCAGGCCGTAGCCGATCACCGTCAGCAGCTTGCGCTTGCCCAGGCGGTCGCTGAGGGTGCCGGAGAACACCTTGGTAAACGCCGCCGTCGCCTCGGCGATACCTTCGATCAGGCCGACGGCCAGCACCGAGGTGCCGAGTACGCTGACCATGTATAGCGGGAGTAGGGCGTGGATCATCTCCGAAGAGATGTCCATCAGTAGCGAGACAAAACCCAGGGCCCAGACGCTGCGGGGGATGAGGGCGAGGCTGTGGCGGCGGCACGAGTGCGGAACACTGTTCATGGGTGATCTCGGCGTTGCTCCGATTTCACTCTAGACAATAGTGGCCTCATCAAGCTGGCTCAGGCTGGCCCCTGCTGATGCAACTGCCCCAGGCGGCTGCGTGTACTCATCAGACCGGTGATGGCGCCGCCCAGGCTTCTGTCCAGGGCCTGGTTGGCGATCACCAGCAGGTCGTACAGCACATCCACCAGGTTGACGGAGCGCTGCTGGCGCGATGCATCTGCCGAGCAATGATCGCGAAAAGCGATAGGTCAGGTCCTGTGCTCGAGTCGGCGCTCGATCATGTACTTGACCGCCAGACGACGCTCCTTGAGATGGCGCAAGTCTTCTTCCACAAAGTTGCCTGCCGAGATCGATTCGGCGGCCAGCACCTGGTTGTCGATGTCCATGTACTCGTCCAGCAGACGGTCGAGCTGCGGGTCTTGCTGGCGGCGCTGCTGGACGATTTCGCGTGGGTAGTGCAGGTCCTGGTAGAGGTCATGGGAAACGGGCATGGCGTCCTCCTTGTGATGCGCCGATGGGCTCTATCTGATTTGAAGGGAGGAATGCGATTGTGTTGAAGCGAGGCGGTGGAATTGCGACGAGCGGTTGTCGGATGCGCCGCGAGAACCCTCTCGAAAGCGAGCTGACAGAACTAACCTGCTGTTTTCCTGCGTTTTTTTTAAAAAAAAGCTTCCCACCTCGAAAAAAGGTTGTTAAAGTGCCGGCCATTCCCGAGCAGCAACACACGGAGCTGCCAGGGGTTGTCAGTGAGGCGGTGATCAGTCATTCGCCAGATCCGATACAGGGGCGTCGCCAAGCGGTAAGGCAGCAGGTTTTGATCCTGCCATGCGTTGGTTCGAATCCAGCCGCCCCTGCCATTTTCAAGCTGTATTCTCTCCTCAATCGCCTTTAGGCGATTTTTTCGTTTCTGCCTACCTGTTTTCCAGCGACTCGGCCAGCACCTGGGCGAGGATGTGTTCGTGCACCGGTTTCTGCACCACCTGGCATCCCGGCAACTCCAGCCCTTGCAGTTGGGCGTAACCGGTGAGGAACACCACGGGCAGGTGCGGAAAGCGCTCGCGGGCCGCCAGTGCCAGTTGGGCACCATTGAACTCCGGCATGGCGAAATCGGTGAGCAGCAGGTCTATGCGTTCGTCGAGCAGGGCCATGGCCTGCTTACCGTTGTGCGCCTGGTGTACCTCGTAGCCCTGGCGCTGCAGCAGGTCACCGATCATCTCGCGCACCAGATGGTCGTCGTCGACCAGCAGGATGTGACGCTCGGTCCCTCGGGCGAAAAGCGGACGCACATCGTCCTCGCCTGCCGTGAGCGCATCGGCACGGGCTTTCACCGCTGGCAGGTAGACACTGACCAACGTGCCGCGGCCTGGCGTTGTATCAATGCGCACGCCACCGCCGATCTGTTTGGCGAAGCCGAACACCTGCGCCAGCCCCAGGCCCGAACCCTTGCCGATGTCCTTGGTGGTGAAGAACGGCTCGAAGGCTTTGGCCAGCACTTCCTCGCTCATGCCGCAGCCACTGTCGCGGATGCTCAGTACCACATACTCGCCGGGCTCCGGGTCCTCCGGGCGTTGTGGGTGGGTGTTGACCCGGGTGTTGCGCGTGGCCAGGGTCAGCTGCCCGCCCTCGGGCATGGCGTCGCGGGCGTTGATCGCCAGGTTGAGGATGATCATTTCGGTCTGGGTCGGGTCGGTCAGGGCTTGCCATAGCCCAGCATCGAGCTCCAGGCGCACTGCGACGCTGCCACCCAGGGTGCGGCGCAGCAGTTCCTCCAGCCCCGCCAGCGTGCGGTTGAGGTTCAACGGCACCGGCTCCAGGCGTTGCTTGCGCGAAAACGCCAGCAACTGGCTGGTCAGCTTGGCCCCGCGCTCGCCGGCCTCGCGAATGTGCTGCAGGCGCTTGTGTGCCTTGTCCAGCAGGCCTTTGTCCAGGTCGTTCTGCAGGAAGCTGGCACCGGTGAGGATCACCGTCAGCAGGTTGTTGAAGTCGTGCGCCACTCCGGCGGTGAGCTGGCCCACCGCTTCCAGGCGCTGCATCTGCTGCAGCGCGGCCTCGATGCGTTCGCGTTCGGCGATCTGTTCACGCAGGCGTTCGTTGGCCTCGGCCAGGTCCAGCACCGCCTCGCGTTCGCTGGAGATGTCGCGGGCAACCACATGCAGCAGGTTGTCGTCCGGCACCACCACCCACGACAGCCAGCGCTGCTGGCCTTCGGCATGCAGGATGCGGCCGACGAAGCGGGCGCTGGTGCGCCCCTGGGAGAGCGCGGCCAGCTCGGTGAGGAAGGTTTCCTGGTCGGCTTCCGGCAGCAGCTGCAGCAGCGAGATCTGCGCCAACCGCTCACGGGGAAAGCCCAGCGCGGCTTCCCAGGCCGGGTTGAGGGCTACTGGGGTCAGGTCCTTGTTGAGTACCGCCAGCAGGTCCTGGGACAGTTCCCAGGCGCGGTCGCGCTCGCGGGTGCGGCGCTCGACCCGCTCGCCGAGCATCTCGTTGAGTTGCTCCAGCGCTCGGGTGGCCTGGCGCTGCTGGTGGATGTCCTGCAGCACCCCGGAAAAACGTACGCACAGGCCGTCGACGAGTTGGGTCTGGCCGGTGGAGAGCAGCCAGCGCGGTTCCAGTGCGCCGGGTTGCGCGATACGGAACTCGGCCCGGTAATGGCCATCGCTATCAGGGCGCATGGCCTGCTCGACGGCGTCACGCACACGGGATTGGTCGTCGGGGTGGATGCCGGCGTAGAACACCTCGATTGTCATCCGGGTGTCGCTGGGCAGGCCGAACAGCATCTTGCAGCGGTCGTCCCAGACCAACTGCCCGTCCTGCGGGCGGTAGTCCCAGGTGCCCATGCCGGCGGCATCGATGGCGATGCGGGCACGCGCCTCCGCCTCGGCCAGTGCCTCTTCGGCGCGGCGTCGGCGTTGGCGTTCATGTACTTCGGTCAGCGCCCGGCGCACGGCCTTGGGCAGCAGTGGCAGGTTCTTCTTCAGGACGTAGTCGGTGGCGCCGAGGCGGATCATCTCCACCGCGTGCTCTTCGCCGTAGATGCCGGAGAGGAAGATGAACGGGATGTGTGGCGCCAGGCGTTGGGCGATGGCCAGCACATCGGCGCCGGAGGAGCTCGGCAGTACGCAATCGCACAGGATCAGGTCGTACGAGGACTCGCCCAGGGCGTGCTCGGCACCGACATGGTCGAACACCAGCCGTGATTGCACCTGAAACCCGCTGCGCTCGAGGCGCACCAGGATCAGCTCGGCATCCATGGCGCTGTCTTCGACCATCAGCAGTTTCAGCGGAGTAAGCTGCATCGTGTCCGCCTCAGTTGCTGCCGCGACGGTTCAGGCGCAGCGAACCGGGTGGTGGCTCGTTGAGCACCGCCCAGAACATGCCAAGGTCGGATATGGCGGTGACGAACTCCTTGAACTCCACAGGCTTGACCACATAGGCATTGACCCCGAGCTCATAGGCCCGGCTCAGGTCCGGCCCCTCGCGCGAGGACGTCAGCATGACGATGGGGATGCTGCGCAACTCGGCGGTTTCGCGCACCACCTTGAGTACTTCCAGGCCATCGATCTTGGGCAGCTTCAGGTCCAGCAGCATCACTGCCGGGTTGCCGCCGTCACGTCCGGCAAAGGCGTTGCGCCGCAGCAGGTAGTCCAGCGCATCGGCGCCGTCGCGCACCACGACCACCTCGTTGGCCAGTTGGCTGCGCTCAAGGGCGAGCAGGGTCAGTTCGAGGTCTCTGGGGTTGTCTTCGACCAGCAGGATAGGTTTGAGCATGATGTCCGGCCTCAGGCAGACTTTGGGTTGAGTGGCAGGGTGAAGTGGAAGCTGGCACCCTGGTTGATGCGGCCCTCGGCCCACACCCGGCCATCGTGGCGCTCGATGATGCGGCGCACGCTGGCCAAGCCGATCCCGGTGCCTTCGAACTCTTCCATGCGGTGCAGGCGCTGGAACACGCCGAATAGCTTGTCGACATAGGCCATGTCGAAGCCCACGCCATTGTCGCGCACATAGAACTCGAGCTCGTGCCGGTGACGCACTGCGCCGATCTCGATGCGCGCGGGGGCGCGGCCACGGGTGTACTTGATGGCATTGGCGATCAGGTTGTGCAGGACCATGTTGATGAAGGCCGGGTCGGCGATCACCTTGGGCAGGTCGGCGATTTCCCAGACGATGTCGCGCCCGGCATAGTCCGGCTCCAGCTCCGTGCGGATGGTGTCGGCCAGGGTATTGAGGTCGACGTCGGACAGGCGCAGCGCCGAACGGCCCATCTGCGAGAAGTTGAGCAGGTTGTCCACCAGGGAGCCAGCGAACTGCGCGGCATCCTCGATATGGCCGAGGAAGCGCTTGCCGCGCTCGGAGAGCTGCTCACCCTCAATTTCGCCGAGCAGTTCGCTGTAGCCGGCGATGTGCCGCAGCGGAGCACGCAGGTCGTGGGACACGCTGTAGGAAAACGCTTCGAGTTCCTTGTTCGAGCGCTTCAGCTCGTTGGCCAGCTGTGCCAGCTCCTCGGCCTTGCGCAAGACGATGCCGAGCACCGCGCCGCGCAACTCCAATACGCCTTCGACGATCAGCGGGTGCCAAGGCGCACTGAAACCGCGCACTTCCTGCTGCCAGCGCTCGAAGCTGTGCCGTGGGTTGAGATTGCCCTGCGGACCGACAGACTTCTCCGGCCGGCCCGCCCAGTTCACCGTGTGGGCCTGCTCGGGCCGGAACCATACAAGATAGTGCGAATGAATCTGCGAGATCGCGACTGCCATCACCCCGGCGGCATGTCGGGCCAGCTCGGGCAGCTCATCGATGTCACGGTGAACATTGTCGGTATGGAACACCGCCTCGCCGTCACGCCGTGCCAGCCAGTGCGCCAGGGCATTGACCAGCGCCGCCGGCGGGGTGACGCCGATCAGGTCGCAGCGCTCGGCGCTGATGATCGCCGCCCCCGAGGCCCCGGCGAACTGCAGCATCACTTCGGGTTGGGCGAGCAGGCCATCGCTGACACTGTCGTGGTCGGCCATCGAGCCGAGCATGCGCACGATGCGCTGGCGCAAGTCGAGCAGCTGGCGCGTGCTGTCGTGGGACTCGATGGCCTCGATCTGCAACGACAGCACATTGGCCAGTAGTTCGCAGGCGGTGCGGGTCTGGAAATCCACCGGCCTTGGCTGGTCATGGTGACAGGACACGAGGCCCCATAGCTGGTCATCGACCACGATGGACAACGACATCGACGCCAGGGTGCCCATGTTGCGCATGTACTGCAGGTGCACCGGCGATACGCTGCGCAGCGAGGCGAAGCTCATGTCCAGGGCCTTGCCGGTACGCGGATTGCTGGCCGGCACCAGGGGCGAGGGCTGGTAGTTGGCGTCCTCGATCACCCTGATGCGGTTGATTCGGTACAGCTCGCGGGCCTGGCGCGGGATGTCCGAAGCCGGGAAGCACAGCCCCAGGTAGCTCGGGTAGCCGGGGTCGGCGTCCTCGGCCAGGACCGTGCCGGTGCCCTCGCTGTCGAAGCGGTAGGCCTTGACCCGGCCAAAGCCGGTGATGCGTTTGATCTGGCGCACGGACTGCAGCAGCAACTCGTCGATGCTGGTGACCTGGTGCAGGGTGCTGACGAAGGCGCGGACCAGCGGGTAGTAGTTGTCCTTTTCGCGACCCTGCGCAGCACCGCGGTGCGGTTCCAGTTCGAGGATCAGCACCTGGTCGTGGCGGTGGGCCAGGACCCGCAGCGGCGCTTGCCAAGGCGCACCGTCGTGCAGGCGTGTGTCGCCGATGTGAAACGGGAAGATCTCGTCGTCCGGCAGGTTGGCCAGGCGGGCGCGCAGGTCGAAGCTGGCGCTGACCAGCTCGGCGAAGGACTGGCCCGCCAGCGCGCGGGCAGGTACGCCCAGCCAGCGCTCGGCATTCTCGCTGGCCTGGAGAATACGCAGGTCGGTCTCGTCCAGCACCAACAGGAAACCCTGTGGCTGAATGCTGCCCGGAACCTGGATCGGTTCCTGGGCACAGCGCTCGATGGCCTGCTCGAGCGAGGTCTGTTCGGTCGTCACGGGACTCTCCTGTAGGGTCCGTCCACGCATGGCGCATGCGTATTGCACAGGATGTTGCTGGTGAACGGTATCAGAATGCCGGTCGCTTTGCCGGGATCTGGTTGTTTTGAAAGGTGCCAGGCGCAGGGGTTTCGTTACCAGACGAGAAAATTTAATCGTGTCACGCCCCTCCTGCGCAATCCACGCAATGGACTGCACAGCCCCCAACTCTGTCATTTTCATTAATGCCAAAGAGGGGTAGGGCTTGCCCGGCCCGGATCCAATCGCGCTGCTACGCTCAAGTTCAACCTATACAGGAAGGACTGACAGGTGACGGAGCGCTTTGTGGCCATGCTGTTGGGCCTGTGGTTGAGTGGCAACGCCATGGCAGCGGATTTTCTCGTCGAAGTGCAGGTGCGCGTGCAGCGCGGGTGCATGCTGGTCAACCAGCAACGCGATGCCGGCCCGCAGGCGCTGGGGCGCATCGACCTGGGCAGCGCGGCGCGCCTGGATGGTCCTGGTGCGCCGCTGAGTGGCGTGCTGCTGGCCCAGCGCTCGCCGCGGCTGGAGTGCAACCCCGATACCCCGTACCAGGTGCGTGTCGATGCCGGCCAGCACGGCGGCATCGGCGAACTGCGCTACCTGGCAAGCCGCGATGTCCAGGCCCGACCGATTCCCTATCGTCTCTACCGCGACGCCGCCTGGCGCCAGCCGCTGGCGGTGGACGCTGCGCAATCGGCGCGGGTGCCGGACAGCGGCTCGGTGGAGCTTCCCCTCTACGCACGGATCGACAAGCTGGCCTGGGTGCCCCGCGCTGGCCTGTATGCCGACCTGCTCAAAGTCACGGTCACCTGGTAGGGAGGCTTCATGCTCATGGACGTGCTGCACCGTGGTTCGATCCTGCTGCTCACCCTTGGCCCGCTGCTGTTGCCCAGTGGCGCGGCCCACGGCACCACCACTGGCTTCATCCAGGCGCGCCTGGTGATCAGTGCTGCCTGCCAGATCAGCAGCGACCCGCAACCGGCCACCCTGGGCAACCCGGGGTTGATGGACTTCGGTGCGCGGGGGCCGACCTGGGACCAACCCCTGACCAGCCGTGTCGACGAGGCCGGAGGCGAGGGCAGCCTGCAGATCAGCTGTTCGCCCCAGGTACGCGCCTTCAGCGTGCGCATCAATGGCGGGCAGAACGGCAGTGACGGCGTGCGCCGCCTGAGCAATGGCCGCGAACTCATTCCCTACCAGCTGGCCATCGACCCGGGTGGCAACAGCCGCTACGGCATCGGCCAGGCCCGTACCTTCACCATCAGCAGTACCCAGCAAGTGCCCGTGCCCATCTACGGCGTGGTGGTCGCGCAACCGCGTGCGCTGGCCGCCGGGCTGTATCGCGACACCCTCAGGGTGACCCTGGACTGGTAACACGCAAGGAGATTGCAATGCCCAAGCACCTCACCCGCTGCATCCTCGCCGGCCTTGGCCTCGCCCTGGCGGCCCAGGCCCAGGCCGCCACCGTGACCGGCACCATCAGCTCGACCCTGACCCTGACCGCCGCCTGCCAGGTCAACGGCAGCGGCGGCACCTCCGGGCTGAATTTCGGCAGCCTCAACTTCGGCACCCAGGATTCACTGTTCACCACCGCCAATGGCCAGGTGCTCGGCGGTGGTGGCGGGGCCATGAGCATTCTCTGCTCGGCAGGCACGGTGCCGACGATCAAGGTGCGTGCCGGCGCCCATGACTCGCAGTCCGCCGGCGGGACCCGGGCCTTGGCCGATGGCGCGGGCAATTTCGTGCCCTACGACTTCTACACCGATGCCGGGCACACCCAGCTGTTGGCGATCGACGGCACCATCACCCTGCCGACCAGCACCGGCGTGGCGCAGACCGTCAACCTGTATGGCCAGGCCCGGGGTAAAGCCGGCCTGCCGGCCGGGGTGTACACCGATACGGTGGCGGTCGAACTGAGTTTCTGAGCCATGCCAGGCACTGCGCGGCTACTGGCGGTCGGCTTGTGCCTGACGTTGACCCAGGGCGCCCACGCGGTCACCACCAGCACCTTCCAGGTGACGGCGCAGATCGTCGCCGGCTGCCTGGTGGTGGGCGGCGTGACGGCCTATGGCGTGCTCGACTACGGCACCAGCTCGGCACTGTCCACGGCCACCCTGAGCACCTCGCTCGGCGGCAGCACGGTGACTTTCCAGTGCACCCCCGGCGTGGCCCTGAGCATGAGCCTGGACGGCGGCCAGAACAGCGCCAGCGGCACGCGCAATCTCAAGCGCTCGGGCGGTACGCAATTGCTGGCCTACCAGCTTTACCGCGACGCCGCGTTCAGCCAGAGCCTGGGCATTGGCAGCAGCGTGGCGGTGAGCTACAGCGATCCGACCGCGATCAAACTGCCGGTCTATGGCCGTACCACCCTGACCGGCACCTTGCCAGCAGGAACCTATACCGATGTCGTGCAAGTGACGGTGACCTGGTGAAAGGCCACTGCGGATAACAGAGAAGGAGAGGGGCATGGGGGCAGGCGCTAACTGGGCGCGTGGAATCATCGGGCTGCTGCTGTTGGCCAGCGCACCGGCTTTCGCGGCTACTTCGGTGTTGATCTGGCCGATCGACCCGGTGCTGGAGGCCGACCAGAAGGCCGGTGCGCTGTGGCTGGAAAACCGCGGCACGGCGCCAGCCAGCCTACAGGTGCGGGTGTTTGCCTGGCGCCAGGGCGAGTACCAGGAGCAGTTCCAGGCCCAGCGCGAGATCATCGGCAGCCCGCCGGTGGCCAATATCCCGGCGGGGCAGAAGCAACTGATCCGCCTGACCCGTACGGGCAGTTCGCCCGCGGGCCAGGAGCAGGCGTACCGCATCATCATCGACGAAATACCGTCACCACTGCCGGCTGATGCCGCCAGCGAAGGGCCGAAGGCGGCGATCCGCCTGCAGATGCGTTATTCGGTGCCGCTGTTCGTCTACGGCGAAGGGCTGTGGGGCAAGCCCGACCCGGAAGGCAAGCGCAGCGCCGAGGGCGTGGGCAAGCCGCAGTTGAGCTGGCGCGCGGTGACGGTACAGGGCAAGCCCTATGTCGAGCTGCGCAACACCGGGCCTGTGCATGCGCGCCTGACCGACGTGGTGCTGCAGCAGGCTGGCCAGGACAGGCCATTGGTCGAAGGGCTGCTCGGCTATGTGTTGCCCGGCGCCAGCATGCGCTGGCCGGCACCGGCCACGCCGGGTGCTGCCAGCGTGCTGAAAGGGCGGGTCAACGGCCAGGATGTGGCGCAGGCCATCAAACAGGGGCAATGAACCACGCTTGAACGGATCACAGGGGCCAGGGAGGACCCGGCAATGGTTGGAAATCGTGTGTGAGCTGGGTGCGGGTGGCAACGCACCGGTTGTGGCTGGGTCTGGCGGTGCTGGGGCCCGGCCTGGGCGTGGCCGACGAGCTGCCGCCGCCGCCCTCGGAACATGCCGCCATCGCCGACGCCACGCTGTACCTCGACCTGCTGGTGAACCAGGTGGCCAAGGCTGAGCTTGTGCCGGTGCAGCAGCGCGCCGGGCGGCTGTACCTGGCCAGCGAGGTGCTGCGCGAGGCGGGCGTCAGGCTGCCGGGCGAGCCTCAAGGCGAGGTGGCCCTGGACGATATCTCTGGCCTGCACAGCTACTACGACAGCCAGAACCAGCGCCTGCTGCTGCAGGTGCCGCCGGCCTGGCTGCCCGACCAACAGGTCGGTGAGCGCAACCTGTACCCGGCCAGCGACGCCCGCAGCAGCTTCGGCGCCTTGCTCAACTATGACGCCTACCTCAACGACACCGATGAGGGCGGCAGCTACCTGGCCGCCTGGAACGAACTGCGGCTGTTCGACGACTGGGGCACCTTTTCCACCACCGGGCAGTGGCGCCAGTCGTTCAATGGCGCCCAGGCTCAGGGCCGGCAGGGCTTCCTGCGCTACGACACCACCTTCCGCTACACCGACGAGCAGCGCCTGCTCACCTATGAGGCCGGCGACCTGGTGACCGGCGCGCTGCCCTGGACCACCTCGGTGCGCGTGGGCGGCCTGCAACTGTCCCGCGACTTCGGCGCCCGTCCCGACCTGGTCACCTATCCGCTGCCGGCCTTTGCCGGCGAAGCCGCCGTGCCGACCTCGCTGGACCTGTTCATCAACGGCTACAAGAGCAGCAGCACCGAATTGCAGCCCGGCCCCTACACCCTGACCAACGTGCCGTTCATCAATGGCGCCGGCGAAGCGGTGGTGGTCACCACCGATGCCCTGGGTCGGCAGGTGTCGACGACCTTGCCGTTCTATGTCACCAGCAGCCTGTTGGCCAAAGGCCTGTCGGACTTCTCGGTGGCCGCCGGCAGCCTGCGCCGCGACTACGCCGTGCGCGATTTCGCCTATGGCCCGGGTGTGGCCTCGGCGACCCTGCGCCACGGGTTGTCCGATTATTTCACCGTGGAAACCCATGCCGAGAGCGCCGAGTCGCTGATGCTCGGCGGCCTGGGTGGCAACCTGCGTCTGGCAACCTTCGGCGTGCTCAACGCGGCCGTGACCCAGAGTCGCTTCGAAGGCGATACAGGCCAGCAGCTGGCGCTGGGCTACCAGTACAACAGCCGGCGCATCGGCTTCAACTACCAGCGTGTGCAGCGCCATGGCGACTACGCCGACCTGTCGCGGGTCGACAGCCCCTACACGCGCCTGAGCCAGCGCAGCGAGCAGGCGACCCTGAGCCTGAACCTGGACAGTTACGGCAGCCTAGGTGCCGGCTACTTCGATGTGCGCGCCGGTGACGGCACGCGCACGCGGCTGATCAACCTCAGCTGGAGCAAGCCGCTGTGGCGCAACAGCAGCCTGTACCTGTCGGCCAACCGCGAGGTCGGTGACAGCCAGTGGGCGGTGCAGGCGCAACTGGTGATCCCCTTCGACCTGCGCGGCACCCTGGCTTTCAGCGCCGAGCGCAGCAAGGACGGCCAGGACCTGCAGCGGGTCAACTACAGCCAGGCAGTGCCGGTGGGCGGTGGTGTGGGTTACAACCTGGGCTACGCCACCGGCGGTAACCGCGACGACTACCGCCAGGCCGACCTGACCTGGCGCCTGCAGTCGGTGCAGTTGCAGGTGGGCGCCTACGGCAGCAGCGGGGAGATGACCCGCTGGGCCGACGCCAGCGGTTCGCTGGTGCTGATGGATGCGGGGCTGTTCGCCGCCAACTGCATCGACGACGCCTTTGTGGTGGTCAGCACCAGCGGCTACGCCGACGTGCCGGTGCGCTACGAGAACCAGCAGATCGGTCGCACCGACCGCAATGGCCACTTGCTGGTGCCCTACAGCAGCGGCTATTACCGCGGCAAGTACGAGATCGACCCCATGGACCTGCCCGCCGATGTGCTGGCGCCGCAGGTGGAGCAGCGCGTTGCCGTGCGCCGCGGCAGCGGCTACCTGCTGGAATTCCCGCTCAAGCGTGTGCTGGCGGCGAGCCTGGTGTTGGTCGACGGCAATCAGCAGGAGCTCAAGCTGGGCAGCCGGGTACGCCACCAGGAAAGCGGCGTCGAGGCGGTGGTGGGCTGGGATGGGCTGGTCTACCTGGAAAACCTGGCGCCGCACAATCGCCTGCAGGTGGACAAGGCCGACGGCGGGCAGTGCCAGGTGGCGTTCGACCTGCCTGAAGGGGAGGGGCCGATCCCGTTGATCGGTCCGCTGGTGTGCCAGTGAATGTTCGACGGTACGGCCTGCTGTTTGGCCTGTTGCTGGCGCCATGCCCGGCCTGGGCGCTGTGTTCGTCGGTGGCCACCACGCCGGCGGCGTTCGGCACCGTCAATTCGACGCTGGTACGTACTACAGTGCAGACTGCCTCGAGCACCAATTCCGGCTTGCAGTGCACCGGTTCGCTGCTCAGCCTGCTGGCCAGCAACGACCACTTCTACGCAACCATCACGCCAGCCTCCGGTGGCCTGGTTGGCCCGACCGGCGATGTTATCAACTACACGTTGTACGCCGACAACAGCGTCAACTACCCGATCACCCGAGGCGTTGCCTTCGACTTTGCCCGCAATGGCATCCTCGACCTGCTCGGTCTGCTCAATGGCCCGACGCCCAAGTCGGTACCGCTCTACCTGCGTACACAGATCGGCAGCAACGTCGCCGCGGGCCTGTACCAGGAAACGCTGACCGTCGCCTGGAGCTGGAACTACTGCTCGGGCATCGGCATCGGCAATATCTGCCTGGGGCGCGACATCGGCAGTGGCAGCAAGACCCTGAACGTCAGCCTGACGGTAAGCAACGACTGCCAGATCACCACGCCCAATATCAGCTTCGCCAGCGCACCGGTGGTGGCCGGGTTCGGCACGGTGAACCAGAGCCTGAGCGTGTCGTGCACCAAGGGCAGCAACTACACGGTGGGGCTGGACGACGGACAGAATGTGTCGGGCGGGCGGCGGCGGATGAAGTCCAGTGCCAACAACTACCTGGCCTACGACATCTTCAAGAGCGCAGGCGTGGTGCGCTGGGGCTCGGTGGGCGCGGCGCGGCGTTCGAGCAGCGATGCCGAGGTGAACCCCGGGGCGGGGACCGGCACGGGCAGCCAGGTGTTCAACTACAACGCCAAGGTGTACACCGACCAGGCCACGCCGCCGGCGGCGACCTATACCGACAGCGTGATTCTGGATGTGCAGTTTTGAATGCTGGCGTAGCTCAGCGCAGATCGCCGACCATCTTCAGCAACGTCTCAAGCACCGCCCCGGCCAGCGCCTTGGAGCGCTCACCCGACCAGCCGGTGCGCGGATTCGGCGCATCGTCATGATCCTTGAACGGCATCTCCAGGGTTAGCGACAGGCAGTCGTGAGCCTGGCCCACGGCATTGCACGCCAGGGTCATGTTGGCCTGGCCCGGTTCGTCGCGGGTATAGCCGTACTTCGTCTGGAAGTCCGGGGTCAGGCTGCACAGGGTGCTGCGGAACTGCTCTTCCAGCTTGGCGATGCGCGGCGTGTAGCCAGGGTTGCCCTCGCAGGCCGCGGTGAACACATGGGGGATCTCCTCGTCGCCATGGGCATCGATGAACGCGTCCACGCCATGCAGCTTCATCTGGCTCTGGGCGAAGAACACCTCGGGGCTCAGTTCGACGCTGGCGTCCTGCCAGGCGCGGTTGAGGTCCTTGCCCTTGAAGTTGGTGCGCAGGTGGCCGAGGAAGGCGCCGTCCGGGTTCATGTTGGGGATCAGGTACAGGTCGGCCTTGGCCAGCAGTTGCTGGATGACCGGGCCGTTGGCTTCGAGGGCGTCGATCACACCTTCCATGAACCATTCGGCCATGTGCTCGCCCGGGTGCTGCTGGGCGATGATCCACAGCTTGCGCTTGCCGGTCGCGCTGTTGCCTGCGCGCAGCAGCGGGATATCCCGACCCTGCACGCTGCGCCCGCTGGCCAGCAGTTCGACGCCGGGGATCTGTTTGGCGCGCTCGATCAACTGGTTGTGGCGTGCACGGGGGTAGGGCTCGAAGTAGGCGAACCAGGCTTGTGGCTGTTCGGCCTTGAAGTCGAAGTTCAGGGCCTTGCCGTCGAACTGGCTGGGCACGCGGAACCAGGTCTGCTGGTCGTACGAGGCCACGGCGTGGTAGCCGGTCCAGGCGTTCTTGTAGGAGGACTGGTGGGCGTTGTCCAGGCTGAAGCGATGGACCTGGCCCGGAGTCAGGCCGCTGGCCTTGAAATGGAACCACTGGAAGTGGTCGCTGTGACTGTCCTTGCGGATGTTCAGGTGGACGTGGGCAGGGTCGCTGGCGTCCAGGACCAGGATGTTGCCGGAGTCGAAATCGCAGTCGATGTGCAGCGGGGAGAGCGTCACGGTCATTGCCAGCCTCCTGTTGGCGTTGTTGTGACCGTACTCTACACCGCCTGGTGGTGCGGGTGCGCAGGTTAATTGACGCAGTCGTGGATGAGTCCGCCCCTGCGAATCAGGTCAGTAGCCCCAGCGCCACAAGCGCAGCAACACCAAGCCCGACGGCAATCGAACAGCCACCCAGCGACAGCGCCGCGCGTCCTTGCCGGTACCAGCCGTCATGGCCCAATTGCCGCGCCGGGACGAGCAGGCTGCGCCAGCGCAGTTCGGTTTCGTGGAAGGCGCGCAGGTGGTCGGGGTCGGCATCCAGCCAGCGGCGGAAATCGATGCGTTCGCTGGCGGTCACCTGCGGGCTTTGCAGGCGCACGTACCATTGGCCGGCGATGCTGGCCAGCGCGTCGCCGGGCGCGCGGGCGGTCTGCAGGGCCTGGTTCATGTGGCGCTCGATGCTGATCAGTGGCAGGTCCAGGCGCTCGGCGATGGCGGCGAAGCTCTGCTGGTCGAGGCGGTTGAGCAGGAAGACTTGCTGGACCCGGCGCGGCAAGCGCTTGAGTGCATGCAGCAGCGCGTCTTCAGCGTGCAGTTCGGCAGGGCGCGGATCGTGCTCGAGGGGCAGCAGCAGGCGGGTCATGGACAGCTCCTTGCTCATAAGGAAAGGGGTGGGGGCATCTTCCTTGATGCGGAGCCAGCTTAGGCTAAACGAGATTGATTCTCAAGTGCTGATTCCGCAAAGATTTGTAATGAGCATTCACGAGCTGACACACTTTTGCTATCATCACGGCCATTAAACGATCTTCATTAGCCTGAAGAGCCAAAAAAAATGACCCGGCAAAAAGCCGGGTCAAAAACCGTGATTAGCCTGATGAGGAGATAATCTGAGCGTCCGACCTGAGGACGTTGCAGGTTATCCAGCGGGTCTCGCGACCTGCTGAGTGCAATAATAATCGTTATCATTTGCCAGTCAAATGATTTTTCAGCGATCGGCTAAAAAAATATTCCTGACGCACTCCTCGTCCCCGGCAATCGGGGCTTTTGCCGTTCGTCGGCTATCACGTTCTCCCTTCAGATCGATGCCTTTTCCATGGCGTGGCGCTGCTCCAGCAGGGCGCGGGCCATGTTGATCATGTGCATCAGCGCAAACACCACTTCCCGTGTCGTGCCCTGCAGGTGGTTGCCGGTTTCCTGTGCCGTGGCCGAGGCGCAGCGCAGCAGGGCCATGGCGTGCTCGCTGGCCTGGGCGTCGCTGACGCCTTCGCGCAGGGTCCACAGTGAACGCTCCAGGTCGCGGGGCGTGGGAGTGGGGTTGAGGTAGAAATCGAGGGCGCGGCGGGCTGCTTCTTCGTCGAGATCTGTTTCTTCTTTTGTCGAATTGCTCATGACTGCTCCTGTGAAATCCCTTCGAGGACAATGAGCGCTGATAGTAGGTCAATTTGTATTATTTTTGAGTTCTGAGATAATTCAGAATGTGTATTGATGCCGTTCATCCAGTCCGTATCGTTCACAGCCATGGAAAACTGGATCGAATTTCTGTCGCGCTACCAGCGCGAGCACAACCTCAAGCAGCATCAACTGGCCGAACGCCTGGGCATGACCCAAGGCGGTGTCGGCCATTGGCTGCGTGGCACACGCAGGCCCACGCTGGTGACAGTCAACGAGAAGCTGGAAAAGCTCGGGCTGGTGTACCTCGAAGCGCGGGTGATGGTGGTCGAGCGTGATGCCACGGTTCGCGAGACCAGGGGTGTCTATGCCGTGGAACGGCCGCTTTCGGTCAATGCCTTGCGCCATGCCAGTTTTCGCTTTCCAGTGCTGAGCTGGGCCGATCTGGACGGGCCTCTGCCGCAATCCTGTGAAGTCCACGAGTTGACCGACTACATGCCCGCAGGCAACGCATTCTGGTTGCCGGTCGAGAATGATTCGATGAACGCCGCCAGTGGCAGGAGCGTACCGATGGGCATGCGGGTGCTGGTGGATGCAGGGGTCGAGGTGACGCCGGGCAGGCTGGTGGTGGCTCGGCAGCCGGGCCGGCCGGCGGTGCTCAGGGAGTTGATCGAGGAAGGCGGGCAGCGGATGCTCAGGCCGCTCAATACATCGTATCCGACGGTGTTATGCGAGCACGGGTGTGAATTCCTGGGTGTCGTGGTGCGGATGCATGGCATTTTGTAGCCTCTGGGACGACTGCAATTTGGGCACCTAATAGCTTGCACACGCTTGCAAAAAGCGAGCGCCAAACTGATTTCACTGGTTTGAAGCATGAAGTATCTACGTCTATCGACACCTGGTATTTTTGCCAGGTGACTCACTCAGGCCCTGAGCATACTCTCAAGTCTCCATTACTTATCTCAGGAGCAGGACGTCATGGCTAAGCCAAGTGGAGTCAGTATCAAAGCTTCGCTTTTTACAAATAAGGGAGCATTGGTGAACTTTACGTACCTGGAGCATAAGTCCGGCATGGCTGGGACTGCGAAAATGAAACGTGGCGACATACAGTCTTTGGAAGGCATCGTTAATACGCCAACTTCGTACCTGTGCGCGACCGATGTCTGGGACGATGAAACGCGGCTGTATTACTGCCATACCGAAGTCAACGGCCAGCCCTGTTTCAAGCTTTACTACGCTATCGACGACGCGCGCGTCTATACGACCGACCTCGGTTACCTTTACGTTGCCGAAGGTACTGGGCACGCCTATATCCTGGTCGATGCAAAAACCGGCAACCGTCTCGATATCTCAAAAATGGCGAAAGAATCAACTAGCGAATATTCCGTCTACCTGCAGTCAATACATGGCAATAATATCGATTGTTACGATACTCGCACTTTGTCGGGTGGCGCCACTTGGAGTTACATCTGCTCCAGCACTTCAACCAAAACGTCTTTCACTTTGAAGGTCAGTCGTGGCTGATGCCGCAATGCAGTTAGGTGACTTATTAGTGGGAGAACTCCGGTGCCAGAAGCCTGGCATCGGAGTTCTTTGTCGCAGAGGAAAAGCGCCGTAAATAATTCATGGGCGAAACAACAATTTCGGCGAATACTTCGCCGCCATTACAGCGTCTCCAACTCCACCAGCAACGTACCTTCGCTGACCATATCCCCCTCCTGACAGAACAGCGCCTTCACCGTCCCATCATGGGGCGCCCGGATGCTGTGCTCCATCTTCATCGCCTCCAGCACCACCAGCGCGGTACCGGCCTCGACCACCTGCCCCGGCTCCACCAGCACCCGCACGATACTGCCGTTCATCGGCGCCCCCAGCCCGCCCTGGTGGCTGTGGCTGGCTTCCGCCGCAGCGATCGGGTCATGGACACTCACGGCGTGCAATTCGCCCTGCCACTGCAGGTACAGCGTGTCGCCCCGGCGAACCGCCAGGTAACGACGGCGCAGACCGTCGTGGTCATGGCACAGTTGCTCTCCCTCCAGGCGATAAGTCGAAGGCGCACTACGCTCCAGAGCCACCGCTTGCTCATGTCCGTCGCATTGCAGGTGCAGGCTGCTGCGTGCCGGCAGCCCCAGGCGCAGGCCATCGCGCAAGGTCCAGGGCGAGGCAGGGTCGTCCTGGCGCAGTTGCGCTGGCTCACCTTGCAGCCAGGCTTCGGCGGCGGCCTCCCAGAACTGCGCCGGCAGCGCCTGTGGCGGGGGTAGCAACACATCCTGGTGACGCGGAATGAACCCAGTGTCCAGCTCCGCCTCGGCAAACGCCGGGTGCGCCAGGATGCGGCGCAGGAAGGCAATGTTGGTCTTCAGCCCGCCAATGGCGAACTCATCGAGCATCGCCAGCAGTCGCAGGCGCGCCTGTTCGCGGTCCTGGCCCCAGGCAATCAGCTTGCCCAGCATCGGATCGTAGAACGGCGATACCACGTCGCCCTCGCTGACGCCGCTGTCCACCCGGCGGCCTTCGCCCGGCGCCGACTCGCGGTACAGCGCCAGGGTACCGGTGGCCGGGAGGAATTCGTTGGCCGGATCCTCCGCGTACAGCCGCACCTCGATGGCATGGCCGATCAGCGGCACCTGCTCTTGAGTCAAAGGCAGCGGCTCGCCGCAGGCCACGCGGATCTGCCAGGCCACCAGGTCGAGCCCGGTGATGGCCTCGGTGACCGGATGCTCCACCTGCAGGCGGGTGTTCATCTCCATGAAGAAGAACTCGCCGCGGGCATCGAGCAGGAACTCCACGGTACCGGCGCCCACATATCCGATGGCCTGGGCGGCGCGTACCGCAGCTTCGCCCATGGCCTTGCGCAGCTCGGGGGACAGGCCCGGCGCCGGGGCCTCCTCGACCACTTTCTGGTGGCGGCGCTGGATCGAGCAGTCACGCTCGTTGAGGTACAGGCAGTGGCCGTGCTGGTCGGCGAACACCTGGATCTCCACATGACGCGGCTTGAGCACGTATTTCTCGACCAACATCCGCGCATCGCCGAACGACGACTGCGCTTCACGTTGCGCCGAGGCGAGGGCGTCGGCCAGCTGGCTTTCCTCCTCGACCACCTTCATGCCCTTGCCGCCGCCGCCGGCGCTGGCCTTGAGCAGCACCGGGTAGCCGATGCGCTCGGCGGCGGCGCGGAAGGTTTCCAGATCCTGGGCCTCACCGTGGTAGCCCGGCACCAGCGGCACCCCGGCGGCTTCCATCAGCGCCTTGGCCGCCGACTTGCTGCCCATGGCGTCGATGGCGCTGGCCGGTGGGCCGAGGAAGATCAACCCGGCCTGTTCGATGGCGCGGGCGAAACCGGCGTTTTCGGACAGGAAGCCATAGCCCGGGTGGATCGCCTGGGCGCCGCTGGCCTTGGCGGCGGCGAGCAGCTTGTCGATCACCAGGTAGCTGTCGGCGGCCTTGCTGCCACCGAGGTCGACGCGGATATCAGCCTCGCGGCTGTGGCGCGCGTCGCGGTCGGTGGCGCTGTGCACGGCCACGGTGGTCAGGCCCATGGCCTTGGCGGTGCGCATCACCCGGCAGGCGATCTCGCCGCGGTTGGCGACCAGCAGGGTGGTCAGCGTGGGTCGGCTCATGGGCGCGGTTCCTTGTTGTCTTGCCAGGCAGGGCGGCGTTTTTCCAGGAAGGCGCGCAGGCCCTCCTGGCCTTCGGCGCTGACGCGGATGCGGGCGATGGTGTTCTCGCAGTAGCGGCGCAGGGCCGGGCTCAGCTCGCCGTCATCCACTTCGCGCAACAGGTCCTTGGTGGCGCGCAGCGCCTGCGGGCTGTTGTGCAGCAGGTTGTCGACCCAGGCCTCGACCTGGGCGTCCAGTTCGGCGGCCGGATACACCTCGGCCAGCAGGCCCAGGTCGCGGGCGCGCACGCCGCTGAAACGCTCGGCGGTGAGGGCGTAGCGGCGGGCGGCGCGCTCGCCGATGGCCTTGACCACGAACGGGCTGATCACCGCCGGCGCCAGGCCGATGCGCACCTCCGACAGGCACAGCTGCGCGTCTTCGGCACCGATGGCCATGTCGCAGCAGCTGATCAGCCCCAGCGCGCCGCCAAAGGCCGCGCCCTGGACCACGGCCAGGGTCGGCACTTTGAGCCGGTGCAGGGCGTACATCAGCTCGCCCAGCTCATGGGCGTCGTCCAGGTTGGTGTTGAAGTCCAGCTGCGCCGACTGCTGCATCCAGGCAAGGTCCGCGCCGGCACTGAAGTGCCGGCCACGGCCGCGCAGCACCACGAAGCGCAGGCTGGCGTCCTCGCCCAGCTGGTCGATGGCGACGATCAGCTCGCGGATCATCTGCGCGTTGAAGGCGTTGTTCTTGTCTTCCCGGCTCAGCCACAGGGTGGCGAAGCCGCGAGGGTCCTTGACCAGTTCAAGGGTGGCGAATTCGCTCATGGGTCACATCCGGAAAATGCCGAAGCGGCTCTGTTCGATCGGGGCGTTCAGCGCGGCGGACAACGCCAGGCCGAGCACGTCGCGGGTCTGCGCCGGGTCGATGACACCGTCGTCCCACAGCCGGGCGCTGGAGTAGTAGGGGTGGCCCTGGCGCTCGTACTGGTCGAGGATCGGCTGCTTGAGCTTCTTCTCGTCTTCGCTGCTGAACACCTCGCCGCTGCGCTCGCTCTGCTCGCGCTTGACCTGGGCCAGCACGCCAGCGGCCTGCTCGGCGCCCATCACGCCGATGCGGGCGTTGGGCCACATCCACAGGAAGCGCGGGTCGTAGGCGCGGCCGCACATGCCGTAGTTGCCGGCGCCGAAGCTGCCACCGATGATCACCGTGAACTTCGGCACCTGGGCGCAGGCCACCGCGGTCACCAGCTTGGCGCCATGCTTGGCGATGCCGCCTTCCTCGTACTTCTTGCCGACCATGAAACCGGTGATGTTCTGCAGGAACAGCAGCGGGATGCCGCGCTGGCAGGCCAGTTCGATGAAGTGCGCACCTTTCTGCGCAGCTTCGGCAAAGAGGATGCCGTTGTTGGCCAGGATCGCCACCGGGTAGCCGTGCAGGTGGGCGAAGCCGCACACCAGGGTGGTGCCGAACAGCGCCTTGAACTCATCGAACACCGAGCCATCGACCAGACGGGCGATCACCTCGCGCACGTCGAACGGTTGCTTGGCGTCTGCCGGAACCACGCCGTACAGCTCTTCTGCGCCATACAACGGTGCAATCGGCGCCTGGCACTGCAGCTTGCCCTGCTTGTGCCAGTTGAGGTTGGCGACACTGCGCCGGGCGATGGCCAGGGCGTGCTCGTCGTTGTCGGCATAGTGGTCGGCCACGCCGCTGGTGCGGCAGTGCACGTCGGCGCCGCCGAGGTCCTCTGCGCTGACCACCTCGCCGGTCGCGGCCTTCACCAGGGGCGGGCCGGCGAGGAAGATGGTCGCCTGCTGGCGCACCATGATCGCTTCGTCGGCCATGGCCGGCACGTAGGCACCACCGGCGGTGCACGAACCCATCACCACGGCGATCTGCGGGATGCCCAGGGCACTCATGTTGGCCTGGTTGAAGAAGATCCGCCCGAAGTGCTCGCGGTCGGGGAACACTTCGTCCTGGCGTGGCAGGTTTGCGCCGCCGGAGTCCACCAGGTAGATGCATGGCAGGCGGTTCTGCAGGGCGATGGTCTGGGCGCGCAGGTGTTTCTTCACGGTCAGCGGGTAGTAGGAGCCGCCTTTGACCGTGGCATCGTTGGCCACGATCATGCACTCCACGCCTTCGACGCGGCCGATGCCGGCGATTACGCCCGCGGCGGGCACGTCTTCGCCGTACACCTCATGGGCGGCCAGCTGGCCGATCTCGAGGAACGCCGAGCCCGGGTCGAGCAGGCGGTCGATACGCTCGCGAGGCAGCAGCTTGCCCCGCGAGGTATGCCGCTCCTGGGCCTTCGGCCCGCCGCCCTGACTGACCTGGGCGAGCAGGCCGCGCAGGGCCTGGACCTGTTCGAGCATGGCCGCGCTGTTGGCGGCGAATTCCGCCGAGCGCGGGTTGATCTGGGTGTGCAGGGTAGCCATGTGCGCCCGTTCCTTATGCTCAGCGGGTTTCGTTGAACAGTTCGCGGCCGATCAGCATCCGGCGGATCTCGCTGGTGCCGGCGCCGATCTCGTACAGCTTGGCGTCGCGCAACAGGCGGCCAGCCGGGAATTCATTGATGTAGCCGTTGCCGCCGAGGATCTGGATCGCTTCCAGGGCCATCTGCGTGGCGCGTTCGGCGGTGTAGAGGATGACCCCGGCGGCGTCCTTGCGAGTGGTCTCAGCGCGGTCGCAGGCCTGGGCCACGGCGTACAGGTAGGCGCGGCTGGCATTGAGCTGGGTGTACATGTCGGCGATCTTGCCCTGGATCAGCTGGAATTCGCCGATGCTCTGGCCGAACTGCTTGCGGTCGTGGATGTACGGGACGACGAGGTCCATGCAGCTCTGCATGATGCCGGTCGGGCCGCCCGACAGCACCACGCGCTCGTAGTCCAGGCCGCTCATCAGCACGCGCACGCCGCCGTTGAGCTGGCCGAGGATGTTTTCTTGCGGCACTTCGACGTCATCGAAGAACAGTTCGCAGGTGTTGGAGCCGCGCATGCCGAGCTTGTCGAACTTGTTGCTGCGGCTGAAGCCTTTCCAGTCGCGCTCGACAATGAACGCGGTGATGCCGTGGGGGCCCTTGTCCAGGTCGGTCTTGGCGTAGATCACGTAGGTGTTGGCGTCGGGGCCGTTGGTGATCCAGGTCTTGCTGCCGTTGAGCACGTAGCGGTCGCCGCGCTTTTCGGCACGCAGCTTCATCGACACCACGTCGGAGCCGGCGTTGGGCTCGCTCATGGCCAGGGCGCCGATATGCTCGCCGCTGATCAGCTTGGGCAGGTATTTGAGCTTCTGCTCGTGAGTGCCGTTGCGGTTGATCTGGTTGACGCACAGGTTGGAGTGGGCGCCGTAGGACAGGGCTACCGATGCCGAACCCCGGCTGATTTCTTCCATCGACACCACGTGGGCCAGGTAGCCCAGGCCGGCGCCGCCGTATTCTTCCGGCACGGTGATGCCCAGCAGGCCCATGTCGCCGAACTTGCGCCACATGTCGGCAGGGAACAGGTTGTCATGGTCGATCTGCGCGGCGCGCGGCGCCAGTTCGGCGGCAACGAAGGTGCGCACCTGGTCGCGGAGCATGTCGATGGTCTCGCCCAGGGCGAAGTTCAGGCTGGGGTAATGCATGTGGGCACCTTCTTGTTCTTGAAATTCGAGGTACTGCACCGACCCTGTGGGAGCGGGCTTGCCCACGATGCCCGTCAGAACGGCCAGCGATGTTGTCTGGTCCGGCCTCATCGCGGGCAAGCCCGCTCCCACAGGGTCGGTGCTCGTGGTTGACGTTAACGTAAACCTGCCTTCCGGGGCTGTCAATCGGATCATCACCTTTACGTAAACGTAAATCTGCGCCAGAGTATTTGCCGCCTGCTTCAGTCATGCCCAGAACAACCACAAGAAGGGATCACCATGCCTCAACCAAGCTATACCCGCGGCCGTCAGGACCACCCCTTGCTGACCCTGACCATCGGCCAGGCCTTCGATGCCACCGTCGCCCGCCACGGCGAGCGCGAGGCGCTGGTGGTGCGCCACCAGGGCCTGCGCTACAGCTGGCGCGAGCTGGCCGCCGAGGTCGATGTGCAGGCCCGGGCGCTGATGGCGCTTGGGGTGGAGGTGGGTGAGCGGGTCGGTATCTGGGCGCCCAACTGCGCCCAGTGGTGCATCCTGCAGCTGGCCACCGCCAAGGTCGGCGCGATCCTGGTCAACATCAACCCAGCCTACCGGGTGGGCGAGCTGGAATACGTGCTGCGCCAGTCCGGCTGCCGCTGGCTGGTGTGCGCCGGTGCCTTCAAGACTTCCGACTACCACGCGATGGTGCAGGAACTGGTGCCGGATCTGGCCACCCACGCATTGGGCGAACTGACCAGCGAACGCCTGCCCGACCTGCGCGGCGTGATCAGCCTGGCCGCCGAGCCGCCCTCGGGTTTCCTGCCCTGGGCCGCGCTGGCCGGGCGGGCAGGGGCGGTCGAGGTTGACGCCTATCAGGCGCGACAGCAGGGCCTGCAGTTCGACCAGCCGGTGAACATCCAGTACACCTCCGGCACCACCGGCGCGCCCAAGGGCGCGACCCTGAGCCACTACAACATCCTCAACAACGGCTACATGGTCGGCCAGAGCCTGGGCCTAACCGAGCGCGACCGCATGGTGATCCCGGTGCCGCTTTACCACTGCTTCGGCATGGTCATGGCCAACCTCGGCTGCATCACTCACGGCAGCACCATGGTCTACCCCAACGACGCCTTCGACCCGGAGCTGACCCTGCGCGCCGTGGCCGAGGAGCGTGCCAGCATCCTCTATGGCGTGCCGACCATGTTCATCGCCATGCTCGACCATCCGTCACGCCAGGCCATGGACCTTTCCACCCTGCGCAGCGGCATCATGGCCGGCGCCACCTGCCCGATCGAGGTGATGCGCAAGGTGATCGACCAGTTGCACATGGCCGAGGTGCAGATCGCCTACGGCATGACCGAGACCAGCCCGGTGTCGCTGCAGACCGGCCCCGACGATGGCCTGGAACTGCGCGTGACCACCGTGGGCCGCACCCAGCCGCACCTGGAGACCAAGCTGGTGGATGCCGACGGGCGCATCGTCGCACAAGGCGAGATCGGCGAGCTGTGCACCCGCGGCTATAGCGTGATGCTCGGCTACTGGGACAACCTCCAGGCCACCCATGACGCCATCGATCCGGCCGGCTGGATGCACAGCGGCGACCTGGCGGTGATGGACGAAGCCGGTTACGTGCGCATCGTCGGACGCAACAAGGACATGATCATTCGCGGCGGCGAGAACATCTATCCGCGCGAGCTGGAGGAGTTCTTCCATACCCACCCGGCGGTGGCCGAGGCGCAGGTGGTGGGGATTCCGTGCAGCAAGTACGGCGAGGAAGTGGTGGCGTGGATTCGCCTGCACCCGGGGCACAGCGCCACGGCGGATGAGCTGCAGCAGTGGTGCAAGGCGCGGCTGGCACATTTCAAGGCGCCACGGCATTTCCGCTTTGTCGAGGAATTCCCGATGACGGTGACGGGGAAGGTGCAGAAGTTTCGCATGCGCGAGATCAGTGTGGAGGAGCTGGGGGGTTAGCCATGGTCTTGTAGATCAGGTCGACCAGTTCGGCGAAGGTGACGTAGGTTCGCAAGGGCTCAGCGATGACGATGCCGAAGGTTTCCTCCATGATAGCCTGCAACTCCACTAAATCGAAGCTGTCGGCGCCCAGTTCGTCCAGGGCGATGCCGGGGCGGATGTTGTGCAGGCTCTGTTCCAGGAAGCAGGAGAGGAGCCATTGCAGGTGGAAGGCGATGTAGAGGCGTGAGCGCATGCCAAGGGATCGTCAAAGGGTGGTGCTTCTCTGTACGTGGCTTTGCGGGCAGGTGCTACTGGTAGAAATGCCAGGTGCGGTTGAGCCAGGTTTGTGCTGTGAATGCCGGCCCCGCGACGAGGCCGGCCAAGGCGGTCAGATTTGCGCAGTCTTGTCTATCCTCAAGCTTTCACCGGCGGCTCCTGGCTTGGCGGGTCGCCCACCGTCGGCGGCACGGTCGGCTTGATCGGCAGCTCGTCCGGGTCCTCCTCAGGCACCGGCGGCGGCAAGGTCGGGTCGTCGATGTTCGGGTCGGGTGTCTCCGGTGGAATGGGAATGTTCATGGGCCTGGCCTCGCGGGATGAATGAAGAGGTGTCGCAGGCTTTGACCCAAGCCTGCGCCCTGCGCTCATTTTTTTTGAACCCTCGCGCTTGCGCACGGCTCTGAACCCTTACCGCCACCAGCCCAGGGGAGCAAGGTCGATGTCTGGTAACGAGCCGTTCGAAAGCGTGCCGATGGCAGGTGATCACCCGGACCAGGCCATCAGCCTGTCCCAGGCCCTGCTGGCGCCGCGTATCGTGATCGAGGACGCAAGCCCGGTGCTCGACGGCGGCACCTTCGCCGCCAAGGCCGTGCGCGGTCACAAGGTCGATGTGGGCGCCAAGGTCTACACCGACGGCCACGATCGCCTGGCCGTGACCCTGCACTGGCGCCAGGCCCACAGCCGGCGCTGGCACTGCGTGGCCATGCATTCGCCGGGCAACGACCTGTGGCTGGCCGACTTCACGCCTGCCGAGCTGGGCCTGCACCTGTTCAGCATCGAGGCCTGGATCGACCCCTGGGCCACCTATTGCCATGACCTGGAGAAGAAGTATGCCGCCGGCGTGGAGGTAAAGCTGGAACTGGAGGAGGGCCGCCTGCTGCTGGGCAAGGGCATCGAACGCAGCGACGGCTTGCTGCGAGAGCAACTGGCGCAGTTGCAGCAGCGCCTGCCGGGCTTGCCGGTGGATGAACAGGTGAAATTGTTGCTGCACCCAGACGCCGCACGCCTGATGGGGGAGGCCGAGCACCGCAGCTACCTCACCCGCAGCCGCGAATTCCCGCTGGACGTGGACCGCGAGGCGGCCCAGTTCGCCAGCTGGTATGAGCTGTTCCCGCGCTCGGTCACCGACGACCCCGAACGCCACGGCACCTTCGATGATGTGCACCAGCGCCTGCCGATGATCCGCGACATGGGCTTCGACGTGCTGTATTTCCCGCCGATCCACCCCATCGGTATGAAGCACCGTAAGGGCCGCAACAACGCCTTGCAGGCCGAGCCCGGCGACCCCGGAAGCCCTTATGCCATCGGCAGCCCCGAAGGCGGGCACGATGCCATCCACCCGCAGCTGGGCAGCCGCGAGGACTTCCGCCGCCTGGTCGCCGCCGCCGCCGAGCACGGCCTGGAAATCGCCCTGGACTTCGCCATCCAGTGCTCCCAGGACCACCCCTGGCTGCAGGAGCACCCCGGCTGGTTCAGCTGGCGCCCCGACGGCACCATCCGCTACGCGGAAAACCCGCCGAAGAAATACCAGGACATCGTCAACGTCGACTTCTACGCCCCCGAGGCGGTGCCGAGCCTGTGGCTGGCGCTGCGCGACGTGGTGGTCGGCTGGGTCGAGGAGGGGGTGAAGACCTTCCGCGTCGACAACCCGCACACCAAGCCGCTGCCGTTCTGGCAATGGCTGATCGCCAATGTGCGCAGCCAGCACCCCGAGGTGATCTTCCTCGCCGAAGCCTTCACCCGCCCGGCGATGATGGCGCGCCTGGGCAAGGTCGGCTACGCGCAGAGCTACACCTACTTCACTTGGCGCAACAGCAAGCAGGAGCTGCTCGAATACTTCGAGGAGCTCAACCAGCCGCCGTGGAGCCAGTGCTACCGACCCAATTTCTTCGTCAATACTCCGGACATCAACCCCTTCTTCCTGCAGACCTCCGGGCGGGCGGGCTTTCTGATCCGCGCGGCGCTGGCGACCATGGGTTCGGGATTGTGGGGCATGTATTCGGGCTTCGAACTGTGCGAGGGCACACCGCTGCCGGGCAAGGAGGAGTACCTGGACTCGGAGAAGTACGAGATCCGCCCCCGGGACTTCACCCAGCCCGGCAACATCGTTGCCGAGATCGCCCAGCTCAACCGCATCCGCCGACAGAACCGCGCCCTGCAGACTCACCTGGGGGTGGTGTTCCTCAACTGCTGGAACGACAACATTCTCTACTTCGCCAAGCGCACTCCCGAGCGCGACAACTTCATCCTCGTGGCCATCAGCCTCGACCCGCACAACGCCCAGGAGGCCAGCTTCGAGTTGCCGCTATGGGAGCTGGGGCTGGACGATAGCGCCGATACCCAGGGCGAGGACCTGATGAACGGCCAGCGCTGGACCTGGCATGGCAAGACCCAGTGGATGCGCATCGAGCCGTGGCACCAGCCGTTCGGTATCTGGCGCATCGAGAAATCGCGCTAGCCCCGCGATGGGCTTCAAGCTGAACCCTCGGACACAAAGGAGTCCCCAATGGCCAAGCGTTCCCGCCCGGCAGCCTTCATCGACGATCCGCTGTGGTACAAGGACGCGGTGATCTACCAACTGCACGTGAAATCGTTCTTCGACGCGAACAACGACGGCATCGGCGATTTCGCAGGCCTGATCGGCAAGCTCGACTACATCGCCGAACTGGGCGTCAACACCCTCTGGTTGCTGCCGTTCTACCCCTCGCCACGGCGCGACGACGGCTACGACATCGCCGAGTACAAGGCCGTGCACCCGGACTACGGCAGCATGGCCGACGCCAGGCGCTTCATCGCCGAGGCGCACAAGCGCGGCCTGCGGGTGATCACCGAGCTGGTCATCAACCACACCTCCGACCAGCACCCCTGGTTCCAGCGCGCCCGGCATGCCAAGCCTGGCAGCAAGGCCCGGGACTTCTACGTGTGGTCGGACGATGACCAGAAGTACGACGGCACGCGGATCATCTTCCTCGACACCGAGAAGTCCAACTGGACCTGGGACCCAGTGGCCGGCCAGTACTTCTGGCACCGCTTCTATTCGCACCAGCCGGACCTCAACTTCGACAACCCGCAGGTGCTCAAGGCGGTGATCGGGGTGATGCGCTTCTGGCTCGACATCGGCGTCGACGGCCTGCGCCTGGACGCCATCCCCTACCTGATCGAGCGCGACGGCACCAACAACGAGAACCTCCCCGAGACCCATGTGGTGCTCAAGGCGATCCGCGCCGAAATCGACGCCAACTACCCCGACCGCATGCTCCTGGCCGAGGCCAACCAGTGGCCCGAGGACACCCGCCCGTACTTCGGCGAGGGCGATGGCGACGAATGCCACATGGCCTTCCACTTCCCGCTGATGCCGCGCATGTACATGGCCCTGGCCATGGAAGACCGCTTCCCGATCACCGACATCCTGCGCCAGACCCCGGAGATCCCGGCCAACTGCCAATGGGCGATCTTCCTGCGCAACCACGATGAGCTGACCCTGGAGATGGTCACCGACCGCGAGCGCGACTACCTGTGGAACTACTACGCCGAGGACCGCCGCGCCCGCATCAACCTGGGGATTCGCCGGCGCCTGGCGCCGCTGCTGCAACGCGACCGGCGGCGTATCGAGCTGCTCACCAGCCTGCTGCTGTCGATGCCCGGCACGCCAACGCTGTACTACGGTGATGAACTGGGCATGGGCGACAACATCTACCTGGGCGACCGCGATGGTGTGCGCACCCCCATGCAATGGTCGCCGGATCGCAATGGCGGCTTCTCCCGCGCCGACCCGCAGCGCCTGGTGCTGCCGCCGATCATGGATCCGCTGTACGGCTACCAGACGATCAACGTCGAGGCCCAGGCCCACGACCCGCATTCGCTGCTCAACTGGAATCGCCGCCTGCTGGCGGTGCGCAAGCAGCAGAAGGCCTTTGGTCGCGGCAGCCTGAAGATGCTCACGCCGAGCAACCGGCGGGTGCTGGCCTATATCCGCGAATACACCGATGCCGAGGGCAACGTCGAGATCGTGCTGTGCGTGGCCAACGTCTCGCGGGCCGCCCAGGCCGCCGAGCTGGAGCTGTCGCAGTACGCCGACAAGGTGCCGGTGGAGATGCTTGGCGGCAGCGCCTTCCCGCCCATCGGCCAGCTGCCGTTCCTGCTGACGTTGCCGCCCTATGGCTTCTACTGGTTCCTGCTGGCCAGCCACGACCGCATGCCCAGCTGGCATATCCAGCCCAGCGAGGGCCTGCCCGAGTTGACCACCCTGGTGTTGCGCAAGCGCATGGAGGAACTGCTCGAGTCGCCGGCCCGCGAGACGTTGCAGGCAGCGATCCTGCCGCAGTACCTGCCCAAGCGCCGCTGGTTCGCCGGCAAGGAAGGGCCGATCGACCAGGTCCGCCTGCGCTATGGCGTGCGCATGGCCACCCCGGCGTTGCCGGTGCTGCTTGGCGAACTGGAGGTGCACAGCGAAGGCGTGGTCACCCACTACCAACTGCCCTTCGGCCTGCTGCCGGAGGAGCAGATCAATGCCGCGCTGCCCCAGCAGTTGGCGCTGTCGCGGGTACGCCGTGGGCGGCAGGTGGGGCTGATCACCGATGCCTTCGTGCTCGAACCCTTCATTCGCGCTGTGCTCCAGGGCTGCCAGGACGGCCTGCGGTTGGCCTGTGGCGATGGCCTGGGCGAGTTGCGCTTCCACAGCACTGAGCAGTTGGCCGCGCTGCAGCTCGATGAGCAGAGCGAGGTGCGCTACCTGAGCGCCGAGCAGTCCAACAGCTCGGTGGTAGTCGGTGGCAGCCTGGTGCTCAAATTGATTCGCCGGGTCAATCCGGGCATTCACCCAGAGCTGGAAATGAGCGCCTACCTGACCGCCGCCGGCTTTGCCAATATCTCTCCGTTGCTGGCCTGGGTCAGCCGCGTGGACGACAGCGAGCAGTCGCACCTGCTGATGATCGCCCAAGGCTACCTGAGCAACCAGGGCGATGCCTGGGACTGGACGCAGAACACCCTGGAACGGGCGATCCGCGACCAGATGGAACCCGCCAGCATTGAGCAGGAGGCGCACACTGATGCCCTGGCCGAGCTGACCGGTTTTGCCGCCTTGCTCGGCCAGCGCCTGGGCGAGATGCACCTGCTGCTGGCCGCGCCGAGCGACGACGAAGCGTTCCGTTCACGCCCGAGCGACGCCCGCGACAGCGAGCGTTGGAGCCGCCAGATCAGTGCCGAGCTGAGCCATGCCCTCGACCTGCTCGCCCAACACCGTGACACCCTCGACAGTGACAGCCAGGCCCTGGTCGACGACCTGCAGCAACAGCGCGAAGGCCTGCAGCAGCATGTCGACAATCTCGCCCGCCAGGCACAGGGCGGGCTGCTGATGCGGGTGCACGGCGACCTGCACCTGGGCCAGGTACTGGTGGTACAGGGCGACGCCTACCTGATCGATTTCGAGGGCGAGCCGGCGCGGCCGCTGGATGAACGTCGGGCCAAACACAGCCCGTACAAGGATGTCAGCGGTGTGCTGCGCTCCTTCGACTATGCTGCTGCGATGATCCTGCGCAGCGCCTCGGCGGTAGACCTCTCCGAGGCGGCGCGCCAGGCCCGGCAGCGGGTCGCCCGGCAGTACCTGCACCAGTCGCGCCATGCCTTCGTCGAAGCCTACGGGTTGGCCACCGCCGCCATGCCCCACGCCTGGCAGCAGGCCGAGGGCGAGCGCGCCGCACTGGAGCTGTTCTGCCTGGAGAAGGCCGCCTACGAAATTACCTATGAAGCCGAGAACCGGCCAAGTTGGCTGGCCGTGCCTTTGCATGGCCTGCATGGACTGATCAGTACCTGGGGAGAGTCATAAATGAATGCAACCACGCGTGACAACGGCGGCCTTCGGCAACGGGACTTCGATGCCCTGGCCCGCGCCGAGCACGCCGACCCGTTCGCCGTACTCGGCCCGCACCCTGATGGTGCGGGCGGCCAGTTCATCCGGGCCTTCCTGCCCAGTGCCCTGAGCGTGCGCGTGCTGGCCCGCGACGACGGCCGGGTACTCGCCGAGATGCGCCAGGGTGGCGTGCCCGGGCTGTTCACCGCGCACCTGGACCAGGCGGCCCCCTACCTGCTGCAGATCGGCTGGGCCGGCGGCGAACAGGTCACCGAGGACCCTTACAGCTTCGGCCCGCAGTTGGGCGAGATGGACATGTACCTGTTTGCCGAGGGCAACCACCGCGACCTGTCCGGGCGTTTCGGCGCCCAGCCGACCGAGGTGGATGGGGTTGCCGGGGTGTGCTTCTCGGTCTGGGCGCCGAATGCCCGACGGGTGTCGGTGGTGGGCGAATTCAACAACTGGGATGGCCGCCGCCACCCCATGCGCCTGCGCCATGGCGCCGGGGTGTGGGAGCTGTTCGTGCCGCGCCTCGGCGTGGGCGAGACCTACAAGTTCGAAGTGCTCGGCCAGGACGGCGTGCTGCCCCTCAAGGCCGACCCCCTGGCCCGCGCCACCGAACTGCCGCCGAGCACCGCGTCCAAGGTGGCCGGCGCCCTGGCCCACGAATGGCGCGATGGCCATTGGCTGGAACACAGGGCCCAGCGCCACGCCTACAGTGCGCCGCTGTCGATCTACGAGCTGCACGCCGGCTCCTGGCGCTGCGAGCTGGACGACGCCGGCGAGGTCGCCCGCTACTACAACTGGCGTGAACTGGCCGAGCGCCTGGTGCCTTACGTGCAGGAACTGGGCTTTACCCATATCGAGCTGATGCCGATCATGGAGCACCCCTTCGGCGGCTCCTGGGGCTATCAGCCGCTGTCGCTGTTCGCCCCGACCTCGCGCTATGGCAGCGCCGAAGACTTCGCCTTCTTCATCGACGCCTGCCACCAGGGCGGCATCGGCGTGATCCTCGATTGGGTGCCGGCGCATTTCCCCACCGACGAGCATGGCCTGGCGCGTTTCGACGGCACCGCCCTGTACGAATACGACAACCCCCTGGAAGGCTTTCACCAGGACTGGAACACGCTGATCTACAACCTCGGCCGCAACGAGGTGCGCGGTTTCATGCTGGCCTCGGCGCTGCACTGGCTCAAGCACTTCCATATCGATGGCCTGCGCGTGGACGCGGTGGCCTCGATGCTCTACCGCGACTACTCGCGCAAGGCCGGCGAATGGGTGCCCAACCGCCACGGCGGGCGCGAGAACCTCGAGGCCATCGACTTCATCCGCCACCTCAACAGCGTCGCCGCCCATGAAGCACCAGGCGCGCTGATTATCGCCGAGGAATCCACCGCCTGGCCCGGCGTCAGCCAGCCGGTGCAGCAGGGCGGCCTGGGCTTCGCCTACAAGTGGAACATGGGCTGGATGCACGACACCCTGCACTATATCCAGAACGACCCGATCCACCGCACCTATCATCACAACGAGATGAGTTTCGGGCTGATCTACGCCTATTCCGAGCACTTCATCCTGCCCATTTCCCACGACGAAGTGGTGCACGGCAAGCATTCGCTGATCGACAAGATGCCCGGCGATCGTTGGCAGAAGTTCGCCAACCTGCGGGCGTACCTGACGTTCATGTGGACCCATCCGGGCAAGAAACTGCTGTTCATGGGCTGCGAGTTCGGCCAGTGGCGCGAATGGAACCACGACCAGCAGCTGGACTGGTACCTGCTGCAGTACTCCGAGCACCAGGGCGTGCAGAAGCTGGTGGCCGACCTCAACCGCCTGTACCGCGACCTGCCCGCGCTGCACGAGCAGGACTGCCAGCCCCAGGGCTTCCAGTGGCTGATCGGTGACGATGCGCACAACAGCGTGTATGCCTGGTTGCGCTGGAGCAGCCAGGGCGAGCCGTTGCTGGTGGTGGCCAACTTCACCCCGGTGCCGCGCGAGGGCTACCGCATCGGCGTGCCGTTTGGTGAGCACTGGGTGGAGCTGCTCAACAGCGACGCCGAGCTGTATGCTGGGTCGAACGTGGGCAATCTCGGGGCGGTGGTCGCCGATGAGCTCCCCAGCCATGGCCAGCCATTGTCGCTGGCGCTGAACCTGCCTCCGTTGGGGGTGCTGGTGATGAAGCCGGCCTGATGTGTCGACTGTCCTGGCCTCATCGCCGGCAAGCCGGCTGCCACAGAATGCTATCCCTGTGGGAGCCGGCTTGCCGGCCATGAGGCCGAGCCTGCCTACCAGCGCATCCGCACGCCAAGGCTGCCGATCAGCCCATTCAGGTCATTGTCATCCACATCGGAGCTGTAGTCGGCGCTGACGAACAGCGCCACGTTCGGCGTCACCCGGGCCACCAGGCCCAACCCCAGTTCCACCGTGGCGGCGCTGCGCGAGCTGGAGATCTTGTCCACCTGGTCCAGCTTCACCGGGTCGGCGTTGCTGAAGTCGTACCAGACGTTGGTGCGCACATAGGGTTCGATGGGCATGCCACGCACCTCGTAGCGCGCCGACAGCTTGGCACCGACCCGGCCGCTCCAGCTGGGTTGGCTATCGAAGGCCTGCAGGGTTTCTTCCTGCACCTGGCTGCCGGGGAAGAACTGCTGGTTGATCAACTGCGCCTGGGGCTCGATCACCCAGCCGGCGCCCAGGCCGATGGGGAAACCGCCCTCCACCGAGAAGGTCATCGCGTGGCCGCTGTCGTCGAGGCGCTGGCCGGCCTGGGAGCGGCCGTTGACGTCGATGCGCGTGCCCATGGCCACGGCGTCCACGTGCCAGCCCTGCTCGTGAGTCATGCTCCAGTACACGCCGAGGCTTTCGCCACTGAGGTTGACCGCGTTGCGCTGCTTGTCGCCAAGCAGCGGGCGCATGCCGTTGAAGGTGCTCTGCAGGTTGTTGTGGCCGACGAAGATGCCCGCGCGGTGCACATTGCCCGCGTTGGTTTCACGCACGAACAGGTCCGGGCCGATCACCATCTGCTGGCTGGGTGCCTCCACCTGTGCCGGTGGCTGGGCGCCCTGGCGCGGCGTGCCGGGGAAGAACTGCGCCCACTGGCTGGCGATGTGTTCGTTGTCGAGTTGGCCGTGGCGCTCGCCCATGCGTTCGGAAAAGGCGTTGAGCATGCCCTGGCTCAGGCCGCTGGCGCTGACCGGGTCGAGCGATAGTCGCGGCACCTCGGGCTGCGCCAGGAAGGGGGCGAAGGGTTCGCCCTCCTGCAGTTCGAACGCGAAGGTTTCCACCGGGGTTGCCAGGAGCAGCGACGTGGAAACCGCACAGAAAAAAGCGTCGAAGCGCGAGGGATTCGAGGTGCTTTTCATGGCGGATCTCCTGTTGTTGTGTGAAGTAAACAGCCCGATACCTGGCCTGATGTCACGAGCTGTACGACAAGAACAGGGGCGACTCAAACCAGCGCGCCAGCTTCTTGGAACGCGCACGAGGGCGCGAGCTAGAGGCCCGGCACGAGATTTTCCATCTGGTGATTACTGTTCAGCTAAGGAGAGGACGGCGCTTGCGTCAAGAAAGCGTGAAATGATCGCGACACTCCTGTTTGACTAGTTAACTTGTTGAATAATGACAAGTTTCAAGCCGGTATATCGACAATGGTGATTTCCCGCCGCGTGGCTATGCCGAATCGTTGCTACAACCGCACTTCCACCGCCAGCGGCAGGTGATCGGACAGGTGGGTCCAAGGCTTGTTGCCGAGGATTCTCGGCGCGTGGCTGTCGGCATTGCGCAGGTACACGCGGTCCAGGCGCAGCAGGGGCAGGCGGGCGGGGTAGGTGCGGGCGAGCAGGCCATGGTGGCGCTCGAACGCCTCGTGCAGGTCGCGGTGCAGGCGCAGGGTGCGGTTGCCGCGCAGCTGCCAGTCGTTGAAGTCGCCGGCGATGATCACCGGGGCGTCGGCGGGCAGGGCGTCGAGCAGTTGGCGCAGCAGGTGCAATTGCTTCTGCCGGTGCCGTTCGAGCAATGACAGGTGCACGCAGATCGCATGCACCTGGCGCTGGCCGGGTACGTCCAGCACGCAGTGCAACAGGCCGCGGCGCTCGGGGCCGGTAATCGACACGTCGAGGTTGCGGTGCTCGATGATCGGGTACTTGGACAGCAGCGCGTTGCCGTGGTGGCCGTCGGGGTAGACCGCGTTGCGGCCGTAGGCGAAGTCGCTCCACATGCTGTCGGCGAGGAATTCGTACTGCGAAGTCTGGGGCCAGCCGGGGTAGCGCGCGGCGTGACGGTCGTGGCTGCCGAGTACCTCCTGGAGGAACACGATGTCAGCACCAGTGCTGCGCACCGCCTCGCGCAGCTCCGGCAGGATGAAGCGTCGGTTGAAGGCGGTGAAGCCCTTGTGGGTGTTGACCGTCAGCACCTTGACCCGGTGCACGGCCGGGGCCTGGCTGACGCTGGCGAAACCTGGACTGCCGGCTTCGAGGTTCACGACCGCTCCTGTTCAATGAGGGCTGCGCAGCAGCCCCAGGTTCAACTGGCTCGACACAGTCTAGGACAGGACTTCCTGTTTCGGGTTCAGTCCTCTTCTCGCTGCAACACCATCAGCAGCAACGACCGCCCCTTGACCTCGAACACGGTGTCGAACGCCAGGTGCTGCGCCTTGCGCAGCTCGGGCCGGTCGGTGTCGACCAGGCAGCTCCAGTAGTCGCCCTCCGGCACCGCCGGCAGGGTGAACGGCACGACGTCGTGGTAGGCGTTGACGATCAACAGCATGGTCGCCTCGGCGCCGGGCCGGGCGATGCCACTGACCTGGGCGCGGCCATCCATCAGCATGCCCAGGCAACGCCCGTGCGGATCTTCCCACTGCTCGACGGTCATCTCGCTGGCGTCCGGAGCCAGCCAGGTGACGTCCTTGACCCCGATCGCCTCGTTGTAGTCGCCGACCAGGAAGCGCGAGCGCCGCAGGATCGGATAGGCCAGGCGCAGCCGGGTCAGGCGCTTGACGAAGGCCATCAGCGCCTGGCCGTCTTCGTCCAGGTCCCAGTTCACCCAACCGATCTCGCTGTCCTGGCAGTAGGCGTTGTTGTTGCCGTGCTGGGTGCGGCTGAACTCGTCGCCGGCAACGATCATCGGCGTGCCCTGGGCCAGCAGCAGGGTGGCGAAGTAGTTGCGCATCTGGCGCATGCGCAGGGCGTTGATCGCCGGGTCGTCGGTGGGGCCTTCGACACCGCAGTTCCACGACAGGTTGTTGTCGGTGCCGTCCTGGTTGTTCTCGTCGTTGTCCTCATTGTGCTTGTCGTTGTACGACACCAGGTCGCGCAAGGTGAAACCGTCGTGGGCGGTGACGAAGTTGACCGAGGCGTAGGGGCGCCGGCCGCGGTTGTTGAACAGATCGCCCGAGGCGGTGATGCGCGCGGCAAAGTCGGCGAGCATGCCTTCGTCGCCTTTCCAGAAGCTGCGCACGGTGTCGCGGAAGCGGTCGTTCCATTCCGCCCAGCCCGGGGCGAAGTTGCCCACCTGGTAGCCGCCCGGCCCGCAGTCCCAGGGTTCGGCGATCAGCTTGGTCTGGCTGAGCATCGGGTCCTGGCGACAGGCGACGAGGAAGCCGTGGCGCTCGCTGTAGCCATCGTGATAGCGGCCGAGGATGGTCGCCAGGTCGAAGCGAAAACCATCCACGTGCATCTCGCCGGCCCAGTAGCGCAGCGAATCGGTGACCAGTTGCAGCACCCGTGGATGGCTCATGTCGAGGGTATTGCCGGTGCCGGAATCGTTGATGTAGAAGCGCCGGTCGTCGGGCATCAGGCGGTAGTACGAGGCGTTGTCGATACCGCGCATCGACAGGGTCGGGCCGCGTTCGTTGCCTTCGGCGGTGTGGTTGTAGACCACGTCGAGGATCACCTCCAGGCCTGCGTCGTGCAGGTGGGCGACCATCTCCTTGAACTCGGCGATCTTGCCGCTGGCCAGGTAGCGCGGGTGGGGGGCGAAGAAGGCGATGCTGTTGTAGCCCCAGTAGTTGTTCAGGCCCTTGTCGAGCAGGTGCTGGTCGTTGACGAAGGCGTGGATCGGCAGCAGCTCGATGCTCGAAACGCCCAGCTCCTTGATATGGCCCAGCAGCTCGTCGTTGGCCAGGCCCGCGAAAGTGCCGCGCAGGTGCTCGGGCACCGCCGGGTGGCGCATGCTGATGCCGCGGGTGTGGGCCTCGTAGATGATGGTGCGCTCCCAAGGGATCGACACGCGCTGGTCGCGGCCCCAAGTGAAGGCCGGGTCGATGACCTTGCACTTGGGCACGAATGCCGCGCTGTCGCGCTCGTCGAACGACAGGTCGCCGTCGGGGTGGCCGATGGTGTAGCCGAACAGCGCCTCGGACCATTTCAGCGTGCCCACCAATTGCTTGGCATAGGGGTCGATCAGCAGCTTGTTGGGGTTGAAGCGGTGGCCGTTCTCGGGCTCGTAAGGGCCGTGTACCCGGTAGCCGTAAATTAGGCCCGGGTGGGCGTCGGGCAGGTAGCCGTGGTAGATCTCGTCGGTGTACTCGGGCAGCTCGATGCGCTCGATTTCGTTTTCGCCGCTGGCGTCGAACAGGCACAGCTCGACCTTGGTGGCGTTGGCCGAGAACAGGGCGAAGTTGACCCCAAGGCCGTCCCAGGTGGCGCCGAGGGGGAAGGGCAGGCCTTCGCGGATGCGCGATGGGGCGACGGAGCGGGTTTTCTTCGGGGTGCGGGGGCTCATGGCGGTCCTCATGGTCCGGGGAGAGGGGGCCATCGCGGGGCAAGCCCGCTCACACGCACGAGCACTCAGTGACTGAGGCGTGGGAGCGGGCTGGCCCCGCGATGAGGGCGGTACAGGCTTGTAAAAGGCTCAGCCAGCGGCAGGTTTCTTCGCCGCTCGCGGTTTTTTAGCCGCCGCAGCCGGCTTCACGCCCGGCAACGCCGCCACCTTGGGCTCTGCCGGTGGCTTGGGCTTGGCTGCTGCCTTCTTGCGTGGCGGCGCCTTGGGGGCCAGCGCCTCGGCTTCGGCCAGCTTGCGCGCCTTGTCCCAGTGTTCCTCCTCGCGCCCCTCGGGCTTACCCTCCGACTCCCAGATCTGATAGGCGAACTCGCGAATACGTTTTTCATCGACACTCATCACGACGCTCCTGAATACAGTTAGGCATGATCAATCAACACATTGACCGGAAACTCTGCCAGCACGGTGCTCAACATCAGCTCCCTTGAAGGGGTGACAGCACCGCCGCCGAAAAGTCCCGAACAGTTGGCAGGCGACAAGGCAAACGGCAGTACGAGCCGGGTATCGTCCCAGTTCTGAACCGGGATCAACGGGGTGGTGGCCGCGCCCAGCAGGGCGCTGGCCAGCCGTGGCACGACGATGACGGCGCGCTCGCCCTGGCCGAGGCGGGCAAAGGCCAGCACCTGGTCGGCGTGGCGGCCCTGTACCCTCAGCGGCAGGTAGGCGCCGCGCTGGAACAGCTCGGGATGGGCCTGGCGGGCGTCCAGCACGCGGGCCACCAGGGCCTGCTTGATGCGGCCATCGCGCCAGTGGGCGAGCAGCTCGGCGAGGGGCGTGCCGTCGTCGAGGCTGGCGCGCCTGGCCGGGTAGTCCACCGGGCGGCGGTTGTCCGGGTCGACCAGCGAGAGGTCCCAGTACTCGTTGCCCTGGTACAGGTCCGGCACGCCGGGGGTGGTCATGCGCAGCAGGCACTGCACCAGGCCGTTCAAGGCGCCAGGGCAGGCCAGGTGCTGCGCGGCCTCATGCAGGGACTGGCGCAGCTGCTGGTTTTCCTCGTCCAGCAGCAGGCCGTCGACATAGGCCGCGCAAGCCGCCTCGTAGTGTTCGTTGGGCGCGGCCCAGCTGCTGCGCAGCTTGGCTTCGCGCAGGGCCTTGCATTGCCATTGGCGAAGGCGTTCGGAGTAGCGCTTCAGGGCTTGTGGGGCATGCAGGTCGAGGTCCAGCGGCCAGCTGCCGAGCAGCGTCTGCAACAGCAGCAGCTCGTCGCCGGGGCTTGGCGCCTGCCCATCGTCCAGTGCCTCGCGCAACGGCGCGGCCAGCTCGCGCCAGTGCTCGACGCGGCTGGCCAGCCAGGGTGCGCGTTCGCTGAGCACGGCCAGCCGCGCGCGGCAGTCTTCGCCGCGCTTGTGGTCGTGGGTGGCGGTGGCCAGCAGGTTGTCGGGAAAGTCGTGCAGGCGGCGCAGGGCTTCGTTGTGGAACCAGGCCGCATCGGCGCTGAAACGCTCGGCATCGAAGCCCACGTCGTTGCGTGACAGCAGCCGGGCGGATCGATAGAAGGCGGTGTCTTCCACGGCCTTGGCGGCGCTCGGGGCGGTCAGTTGCTGGAAGCGCACGCAGGCGTGGCGCAGGTGCTTGCGCGGGCGGCCTGGCGGCAGGTGCCGCCAGGGTTGGCCGCCAAGCCAGCGTTCGAGCTGATCGAGCAGCGGCCAGTCGGCTTCCCCCAGCGACTGGCGCGCGCCGGTCAGCGCCTGCTGGAAGAACGCCTCGTCCTCGGCGGGCCGGCCACAGGCGTTGATATAGGTGCGATACACCGGGTAGTGCTCGACCAGCGCCTGCAGCGCCCGGCGAATGGCGCCGAGGGTGAGGTCGCGGGTCATCAGGTCGTCGCGGGCCACCTGCAGCAGGGCCTGGGCCACCGACTCGCAGTCGCCGGCCAGGCTGGCGTTGAGCACCAGGTGGCGGGCGATGCGCACCTCCTCGGGGAACTCGGGACGCTCGCTGGTGTTGCGCCATAGTTCGTCCAGGGTGGGCTCGCCCACAGGGTCGTGCTGCAGCAGCGACACCTCGTTCATGAATTCGTAGCCGGTGGTGCCGTCGGTGAGCCAGTCGCGGTGCAGGTGTTCGCCCGTGCCGAGGATCTTTTCCACGTAGATCGGGAAGTGTGCCAGCGCGGCATCGACGGGACGTCGCGCCAGCAGCGAATCGACCCGGCGGCGCAGGTTGCGGCAATAGCGGCGCGGATCGGCGAGGCCATCGATATGGTCGATGCGCAGGCCATCGACCAGGCCACGCTCGATCAGCTCGAACAGCTTGGCGTGGGTGGCCTCGAACACCACGGCACGCTCCACGCGCAGGCCGCCGAGTTCGTTGATGTCGAAGAAGCGCCGCCAGTTGATGTCGTCGGCGGCGGTGCGCCAGCTGGCCAGGCGATAGGTCTGGCGCTCGAGCAGCAAGTGCAGGCGCTTGAAGCCTGCTTCGCCGCAGCTGTCGAAGGCGGCGAGGGCCGCTTGCGGATCCGCGCCGGCGGCGGCCAGGCGCGCCAGTTCGCGGTGTAGCGGCTGGGCCTCGGCCAGCGGCTCGGCCGCCTCGCCGAGGGCGCTGAAATGCGCGGCCAGCGCCTGCAGGCGCGGGTCCTCGGCCTGGCCGAGGATGCGTGGATAGTCCAGTGGGCAGATCGGGAAACGGTGCTCATGGTGGGCGACTTCGAAGCGCCCGTGTTGTGCGTCGAAGGTCAGCGGGATCTCGCCGTTGTGCAGGGCGGCGCCATAGTCGCTGCCGAGGAACGGCAGCAACAGCTGGCCGGCCAGCAACGGGTCGCTGGAATGCCACTGGATATCGAAAAATTCCGCATAGGGGCTGCGCCGGCCCCAGGCCAGCAGGCTCTGCCACCAGGGGTTGTCGGCGCCGCCCACGGCCATGTGGTTGGACACGGTGTCGACGATCAGCCCCATGCCATGCTGGCGCAGGGCGGCCACCAGGCGTTCGAGCGCCGCCTCGCCGCCGAGTTCGGGATTGACCCGGGTCGGATCGACCACGTCATAGCCATGGCGCGAGCCTGCGCGGGCGGTGAGGATCGGCGAGGCGTACAGGTGGCTGATACCCAGCCGGGCGAAATAGGGCACCAGCGGTACCGCATGGTCGAGGGTGAAGTCGCTGTGCAGTTGCAGGCGCAGGGTCGCGGTCAAGGGTTTCATCGGTCACGCTCCCAGGCTTGTTCGCGGGCCTGGGCCAGCAGTTCCAGGCGCCGGGCGGCGTCCTCGTCGTCCAGTAGTTCGCGCACCGGCGCCTTGAAGCGGCGGCGCCAGTTGGGATGGCCGCTGGTGGTGCCGGGCAGGTTGGGTTGCTCGTCGCTGCCCAGCAGGTCTTCCAGCGGCACCAGCACCAGCGGTGCGCGGGTATGGCCGACGTAGCGGATCGCCGCGTCGATCAGCGCAGAATCGTCGCGCAGTGGCCCGTAGTTCTGCTCCAGGGTGCGGCGCAGGCCGTCGCGCTCCAGGGCCCGGGTGTGGCGCCAGTGCAGTTCGGTGGCGGCGTCGATCAACTGCAGGCGATGGCTCCAGTCGATGTCCCGGCTGGTCAGCCAGCCGGCGAGCGGAGCCAGGTCATGGGTGCCGGTGGTGGCCAGGGCGTTGTCCGGCCAGTCGAGGATCGGCGTGAACCGGCCCGGCTGCTGCTGCTCGAACGGCAGCACGCGCATGCCCAGCACGGCCTTGTCGGCCAGGCGCTCGCGCAAGCCCTCGGGCACGGTGCCCAGGTCCTCGCCGAGGATGATCGCCTGGTGTCGCACCGACTCCAGTGCCAGCAGGCGCAGCAGGTCGTCCAGCGGATACTCCAGGTAGGCCCCTTCGCTGGGCTTGGCGCCACGGGGGATCAGCCACAGGCGGCGCAGGCCCATCACATGGTCGATGCGCAGGCCGCCGGCATGGGCCAGGTTGGCCCGCAGCATTTCGATGAAGGCGCGGTAGCCGTTGCGCCGCAGGCCTTCGGGGGAGAATGCGCAGATGCCCCAGTCTTGCCCGGCGCGGTTGAGGATATCGGGCGGGGCGCCGACGTTGAGTTCAGCCAGCAGTTCGTCCTGGCGGCTCCAGGCCTGGCTGCCGGCTCCGTCGGCGCCCACTGCCAGGTCGGCGATCAGGCCCACGGCCATGCCGTTGCCGCGCGCCGCGTCCTGGGCCCGTTGCAGGCTGCGCTCGGTCAGCCACTGACAGAAAGCATGGAACTCGACCCGCGCCGGATAGGCGTTGGCGAAGGCCTCGACCTCGGGGTCGTAGGGGTCGTGCCAGGCCTTGGGCCAGTTGCGCCAGTCCGCGCCCAGGCCGCTACTCACCGCCTCGGCCTGCAGCACTTCGAAGCGGCAGTGGTGTTCCAGTTGCTCGCCGGCGCTGGCGCGGAAACTGTCGAAGTCCGCGCGCAAGGGGTGCTCGCCCTGGCTGAAGTGCCGGTAGAGCGCTTCGAGCAGGCGCAGCCGGGCCTCGGCGGCCCTGGGCCAGTCCACCAGCGTGTGCTGCTCCAGCGCTTCGAGGGTGGCCTGCAGGCCACAGGCCTCGGTGGCCATGCGCACTTCGCGTTCGCCGAAGACCACGCCGGGGCTGGCATAGAGCACATTGAGCAGCAGGCGGCTGGACGGCGAATAGGGGCTGTAGTGGTGCTGGTCGAAGGCCGACAGGGTGTGGATCGGGCTGATCGCCAGGGCATCGGCGCCGCGCTCGGCGGCGTGGCGCGCCAGTTGTTCCAGCGCCAGGCAGTCGCCAAAGCCGCCATCGCCGGGGCGCCGCAGGCTGTACAGCTGCACGGCAAGGCCCCAGCAACGGGGTGGGGGTTGCTCCACGCAGTCTTGCAGGGCATGGCAACGCGCCGGTGCCACGGCCACGGTGCAGGTCCGGCCATCGATATCCAGGCGGTGATAGCCCAGGGGCAAGCCTGCCGGCAGGCTTGCCTGGGCGTCCAGGGTCAGGCTGCGCTGGCTGCCGTCTTCCAGGGTGCAGCGCACCTGGCTGGCGGCGCTGAAGTAACGCTGCAGGTCGAGGGGCTGGTCGATGTCCACGGTCAGCAACGGTGGCAGGTGCTCGCTGTCTTCGGCCTGCTCCACGGTGCGCAGGCTGGCGTCGATCTCGGCAGCATTGCCGGCCGGGTGGCCAAGGCCTGCGAGCACCTGGCGCAGCACGTCATCGCTGACCTGCTGCGGGCGGTTGTTGGCATCGATCCAGTCGCGGGCCAGGCCCACCCGGGCGGCCAGGCGGTGAAGGGGCTCTGCGCTCATGGCGTCTCCTGGTCGGGGGGCAGCAGGCTCACCACGCAGCTGTGCGCGGCGAGCGTCGAGTCGGGGTGGGCGTTGTCGCTGCTGTCGAACAGGCGGCGGGGCTGGGCCGGCAAGGTGACCGGCTGGGGCTGGGCATCGAGGTTCAGGTCGATGCGCAGTTGCTGGCCGTCGCCCAGGCGCCAGCGGGCGGTCAGCGCCTTGGCGCCGAGTACCTCGCAGCCCTCGGCGCGGGTGCCGGGCAGGTGCGGGATGACATGGCGTCTGCGCAGTTCGAGCAGTTGCTGGTACAGGCCGTGCCAGCCGGCCAGCACCTCCTGTTGCCGAGGTTTGGAGGTCTCGAAGGTGGCCTCGGCGTTGGGGTCGGGTATCTGCTCGCGCTTCTGCGGGTCGGCGAAGGCCTCGAAATGAGCGAACTCGCCACGCCGGCCTTCACGCACGGCATCGGCCAAGGCGTCGTGGAAGTCGGTGAAGAACAGGAACGGCTTGCGGCTGCCGTCGTCGTCGCCCATGAACAGCAGCGGGATCATCGGTGCCAGCAGCAGCAGGGTGGTGGCGGCCTTCAGCGCCTGCGGCGGGCAGAGTCGGGACAGCCGTTCGCCCAGGGCGCGGTTGCCGACCTGGTCGTGGTTCTGCAGGAACAGCACGAACGCGCTGGGCGACAGGTGGCCGCTGGGCTCGCCGCGCGGCCTGCCGTGGCGGTCGGGCTGGCCCTGGAACACGAAGCCCTCGGCCAGGCAGCGCGCCAACTGCTCGATCGGCCGGTCCTTGTAATCGGCGTAGTAGCCCTCGGTTTCGCCGGTCAGCAGTACGTGCAGGGCGTTGTGGCCGTCGTCGTTCCACTGCGCGTCGAAGCCTTGCTCGAGCAGCGTCGCTTGGTTGTGCTCGTTCTCCAGCACCAGCCAGACCTGCCGCCCGGGCTCGACCGTGGCGCGTACCCGCTGGGCCAGTTCGACGAGAAAGTCCGGCTGGTCGATGGCGTGCACCGCGTCCAGGCGCAGGCCGTCGCAACGGTAGTCGCACAGCCACATCAGGGCGTTCTGGATGAAGAACTCGCGCACCTCGGCGCGGCGGAAGTCGATGGCCGCGCCCCACGGTGTCTGGCGGTCTTCGCGGAAGAACGGGCTGGCGTAGCGGTGCAGGTAATTGCCGTCCGGGCCGAAGTGGTTGTAGACCACGTCCACCAGCACCATCAAGCGCTGGCCATGGGCGGCGTCGACCAGCGCGCACAGGTCCTGCGGGCGGCCATAGCTGTGCTGCGGGGCGAACGGCAGCACGCCGTCGTAGCCCCAGTTGCGCTCGCCAGGGAACTGCCCCAGCGGCATCAGCTCGATGGCGCTGACCCCCAGCTCAGCCAGGCGCGGCAGCACCTTGGCCACGCCGGCGTAGCCGTCGAGCAGGCCGACGTGCAGCTCCTGGATTACCGCCTCGTGCCAGGGCCGCCCCTGCCAGGGATGGCGCCACGGGTAGCCGCCCAGGTCGACCAGTTCGCTGGGGCCCTGCACGCCCTCGGGCTGGCAGCGCGAGGCCGGGTCGGCCACCCGCAGTTCATCGTCGATCACGAACTGATAGCGTTCGCCCGCTTGGCAGGGGGCGACGCCGGTGTACCAGCCATCGTCGTCGGGCAGCAGTGCCACGGGCGGCTGCTGGCCGATCGCCACGCTCACACTGCGCGCATCCGGCGCCCAAAGGGCGAAGCGCGCCGACGTGGCGTCCAGCAACTGTGCGCCATGCTTGTGCATCGTCGGCTCTCCGCTCAGTAATGGGCGTGCTGCGTCTGCTTCACCAGGTCTTCGTACAGGCGCGCATAGGGTTCCACCGCCTGGCACCAGTTGAACGGCTGGGTCATCGACAGGCAGCGCATGGCATTGAGCAGGTGCTTCTTGCCGTACACATAGAAGGCACGGCCCAGGGCCTCGCGGTAGCTGTCCACGCTGGAGTCGTCGAACAGGAAACCGGTCACGCCGTTCTCGATGGTGTCGGCCAGCCCGCCGGTGTTGCGCGCCACCGGCAGCGAGCCGAAGCGCTGGGCGTACATCTGGCTCAGGCCGCAGGGCTCGTAGCGCGATGGCATCAGCAGGAAGTCGCTGCCGGCGAACATGCGCCGGGCGTCGGTCTCGTTGAAGCCGATGCGCACGCCGATGCGGCCCGGGTGACGCAGGGCCAGTTCGCGCATGGCCTGTTCTTCCTCGGGTTCGCCACGGCCGATGATGGCGATCTGGCCGCCTTGTTCGACGATGTAGTCGGCAACGCCCAGGGTCAGGTCCAGGCCTTTCTGGTAGACCAGCCGCGAAACCACGGCGAACAGCGGCCCCTCGCTCGCTTCCAGGCCGAACAGCGCGCGCACCTGGTCGGCGTTGCGAGCCTTGCCGTCCCAGTCGTTGATGCTGAAGTTGTGGTCCAGGTGCTGGTCGGTGGCCGAGTCCCAGCTCTCGTCGATACCGTTGGGGATGCCGCCGAGCAGCCCCTGCTGGGCCTTGCTGGCGAGGAAACCGTCCAGGCCGCAGCCGAACTCGGGGGTGGTGATTTCCCGGGCGTAGGTAGCGCTGACCGTGGTGATGTGGCTGGCGTAGGCAAGCCCGGCCTTGAGGAACGACAGCTTGCCGTAGAACTCCATGCCTTCCTGCTGCATGGCGTGGTCGGGGATCGCCAGTTCCGGGCTGCAGCCACGGCTGTAAACGCCCTGGTAGGCCAGGTTGTGGATGGTGAACAGGGTCGGGGTGCTCAGGCCGCGCCAGTGCATGTAGGCCGGGGCCAGCCCGGCCGGCCAGTCGTGGGCGTGCACCAGGTCGGGGCGCCAGTGGGCCATGCCTTCGCCGGCGGCGATTTCCGCGGCGGCCAGGCCCAGGCGGGCGAAGCGGATATGATTGTCGGGCCAGTCGCGACCGTTGTTGGCGCCGTAGGGCGTGCCGTCGCGCTGGTACAGCTCGGGGCAGATCAGCACATAGATCACCAGGCCGTCGGCCAGATCCATGCGGCCGATCTTGCACGGCGGCAGCGCGGCGTGGCCGCCCAGTTCGCCGACGATGTGAATGGGGTTGTCGCTCTCGACCACCTGGCGGTAGCCGGGGATCAGCACGCGCACATCGTGCAGGTGCGCCAGGGCACGGGGCAGGGCAGCGGACACGTCGCCCAGGCCGCCGGTCTTGACCAGGTCGGCAATCTCCGAGGTGACGAACAGGATCTTGCGCTTGTTCGGGTTGTGCTGGCGCTGCGCGCCGGGTGCCTTGACTGTCGGGGCGAGGGACGCAGGCAGCGGCTCGCGGTTATCCGGGTTGAATGACTCTACGTGAGGTTCGACAGCGGCACTGATCATACTTCTCTCCGTCCCTTGTTCTGTTTGCTTGGCGTTGGCTCGTGGGTCTGCTCTCTGATCGTTGTTGCATCTTCGTAGTGCGTCCTTGCCCCAGATTCGTGCGCGCAGGCACGGCACGCTCGGCATTCCCGCCGAAAGACGTATGGACTGGTTGGGGTGTGCGGGCCTGGCGTGAGGAAGTCCTTTTGCGTCGGCCCTACTTAAGTCCTGACCTGCCCGTGTTTTGGAAAGTTCGACTTTTTTACGTCACTTTTTCCGAGCAAAACGCGGGCCGAATCTGGAGTGTAGGGGACGAAACGCAAAGAAAGTGACCCGTTGGTCATTTTTGTCGCGACGGTTTACCCGCGCAAACGTTGGCGAGTTGTTGCAAAATATGAGGCTAGCCAGCGTAGGCGCAGCGGATTGGCGACAGACGCGGCACAACGCAATCAGGAAGGGAAGCTGTGACGAGGTGGGAGCCTGGCAGCTCCCACGCAGAGGGGCGGTGAATCAGAGGCCGGCGGCCTTGCCTTGCACACGGGCCTGCTCGAGCAGCAGGTTCAGCTGGGCGACCTGCTGGCGCAGGTGATCGCGCTCATCCTTCAACTGGCGCAGCTCGTCGCGGCGCACGGTGACATAGAGGGTCTGGGTGGGAATGGCAGGCATCAGGGTTCCCATGGGCACACCTCGCATGGCTGGTGACATTTTGAAGCGTAGACGCTTCACGCGGCGCGCATTCTGAATTCTTTGCAGGCCCTTGGGAACTTTTTTGTTTATCGTTGTCGCCCCGTTCGTCGGTGAACCCTACGCCAGAACGCTGGACTAATCTGAAATCTTCAATTGTTGTAAAGCAAAACCAACGGGAGCGTCGGCACATGCAACTGGGAATCATCGGGCTTGGCCGCATGGGCGGCAATATCGCAAGGCGCCTGATGCGCGCAGGTCACAGCACTGTGGTCCACGATCGCAACCGCGAAGCCATCACCACCCTGGAAGGCGAGGGGGCCGTCGGCGCCCACGACCTCGGGGCGCTGGTGCAGAAACTCAAGGCGCCGCGCGCGGTGTGGGTCATGCTGCCCGCCGGCGAAATTACCGAGCAGACCATCGCGCAACTGGCCGACCTGCTCGAGCCGGGCGACGCCATCATCGATGGTGGCAACACCTTCTACAAGGACGACGTGCGCCGCGCTGCCGAGTTGGGCAAGCGTGGCCTGCACTACCTCGACGTCGGCACCTCTGGCGGCGTGTGGGGCCTGGACCGTGGCTACTGCATGATGATCGGCGGCGAGAAAGAGGTGTTCGAGCGCCTGGAACCGCTGTTCAAGGCCCTCGCCCCGGGCGTCGGCGACATTCCGCGCACCCAGGGCCGCAGCGGCGAGCACGAGCGCGCCGAACACGGTTACATCCACGCTGGCCCGCCCGGCTCCGGTCACTACGTGAAGATGGTGCACAACGGCATCGAGTACGGCCTGATGCAGGCCTACGCCGAAGGTTTCGACCTGCTGCGCAGCAAGGGTGGCCCGGAGTTGCCGGAAGAGCAGCGCTTCGACCTCAATGTGGCCGAAATCGCCGAAGTGTGGCGCCGCGGCAGCGTGGTCACTTCCTGGCTGCTGGACCTGACCGCCGACGCGCTGGTCGCCGACCCGCAACTGACCGAATTCAGTGGCTCGGTGTCCGACAGCGGCGAAGGGCGCTGGACCATCGACGCCGCCGTCGAACAGGCCGTGCCGGTGCCGGTGCTGTCCAGCGCGCTGTTCGCCCGTTTCCGCTCGCGCCAGCAGCAGGGCACCTACGGTGACAAGATCCTCTCCGCCATGCGCCTGGGCTTCGGCGGCCACGTCGAGAAAAAGAAGGACTAAATGACTAAACCGACCATCCCCGCGGCGCCGCCATGCACCTTGTTCCTGTTCGGCGCCAACGGCGACCTGGTCAAGCGCCTGCTGATGCCGGCGCTGTACAACCTCAGCCGTGACGGCCTGCTCGACCGCAACCTGCGTATCGTCGGAGTCGACCACAACCCGGCCACGGCCGAGGACTTTGCCGCGGGGGGGG
>NZ_JBMDJQ010000023.1:0-95496 GCF_057809275.1 Pseudomonas sp. FG36 | reverse complement strand
CCCCCCCCCCCCCCCGCTTCTATATAGCTACGCCTGCAGGCAATCACTCAGCCTTGAGGGTAACCCGAGCAAAGGCCTTCTTGCCCGCCTGGCACACGTGGGTCGCGCCGAGCACAAACATGAAGTCACGGTCGATCACCTCACCATCCACCTTGACCGCGCCGGCGCCGAGCAGATCCCGCGCCTGCGCCGAGTTCTTCACCAGGCCAGCCCGGTTCAGCACGGCGGCGATCGGCAGATTTTCAGCAGCGGCCACTTCGATCTCCGGCAGGTCTTCTGGCAGCTCGCCTTCCTTCATGCGGTTACCCGCAGCACGGTGCGCATTGGCCGCGGCCTCTTCACCATGGAAACGCGCCACGATTTCCTCTGCCAGCTTGATCTTGATGTCACGCGGGTTGGCACCGTTCTCGACATCCGCCCGGAACTGATCGATCTCTTCCATCGAGCGGAAGCTCAGCAGCTCGAAGTAACGCCACATCAAGGTATCGGGAATCGACACAAGCTTGCTGTACATCACCCCAGGGGCTTCCTGGATGCCGACATAATTGCCCAGCGACTTGGACATCTTCTTCACGCCATCCAGCCCTTCAAGCAGCGGCATGGTGACGATGTTCTGCGCCTCCTGGCCATAGGCGCGCTGCAGCTCGCGCCCCATCAGCAGGTTGAACTTCTGGTCGGTGCCACCCAGCTCGACATCGGCTTTCAAGGCGACGGAGTCGTAACCCTGGACCAGCGGATAGAGAAACTCATGGATCGCGATTGGCTGGTTGGTGGTGTAGCGCTTGTCGAAGTCATCGCGTTCGAGCATGCGCGCCACGGTGTACTGCGAGGCCAGGCGAATAAAGTCGGCAGGCGTGAGCGTGTCCATCCAGGTGGAGTTGAACGCCACCTCGGTCTTCGCCGGGTCGAGAATCTTGAAGACCTGCTGCTTGTAGGTCTCGGCGTTGTCCAGCACCTGCTCGCGGGTCAGTGGCGGGCGGGTAGCGCTCTTGCCGCTGGGGTCGCCGATCATGCCGGTGAAGTCGCCGATCAGGAAGATGACCTGGTGGCCCAACTCCTGGAACTGACGCAGCTTGTTGATCAGCACCGTGTGCCCCAGGTGCAGGTCGGGCGCGGTTGGATCGAAGCCCGCCTTGATGCGCAGCGGCTGGCCGCGCTTGAGCTTCTCCACCAGTTCCGACTCGACCAATACCTCTTCCGCACCGCGCTTGATAAGCGCCAGCTGCTCTTCAACCGACTTCATAGACAGACCCGCAACGCTAGGATTCAAGGGGAGCCAACCATACAAGATCGGCCATCAAATACAAGTTTCGCAACGGATTGTGACCCGAACGGCGCACCGCAACGTCTACGCGCCCTTGCGTGAGAATGGATTTGGTTATATTTTATACAGTTATTTCATCTTCATCATGTCATTCATCTTTTCCATTTCACCTTTTTCAAAGTCACCTTACCTATGACCAACGAAACGCCTAAAGCGCCCCCGCTTTATCCGAAAAGCCATCTGTTGGCCGCCAGCGGCATCGCCGCCCTTCTCAGTCTGGCTTTGCTGGTATTCCCGTCCAGCGAAGTGGAAGCCAAGAAAACCACCCTCAGCCTGGAGCTGGAAAGCCCGGCCGAACAGCTCAAGGACGAGTCCCGCGGCGCCCCGCTGGTACAGGCCGAGCAGAACAGCGACTCGCCCTTCGCCCAGATCGAAGGTGCAGAACCCGAAACCGCCAAGGCGGAACCCGCTCCAGCCCCTGCGGCAAAACCGGAGGACAAGGCCCCGGGTCACCGCGAAGTGGTCGTCAGCCGCGGCGATACGCTCTCGACCTTGTTCAACAAGGTCGGTCTGCCTGCCAACGTCGTTCACGACGTACTGGCCAGCAACAAGCAGGCCAAGCAGTTCAGCCAGCTCAAGCATGGCCAGGTGCTGCAATTCGAGCTGGACAAGGACGGCCAGCTGGCAAGCCTGCACAGCAAGGTCAGCAACCTCGAGACCATCCGCCTGAACCGCACCGACAAGGGCTTCGCCTTCGAGCGCGAGGTCAGCAAGCCGGTGGTGCGCACCGCCTACGCCCATGGCGTGATCAAGAGCTCGCTGTCCGCCTCTGCCCAGCGCGCCGGCCTGTCCCACAGCATGACCATGGACATGGCGCGCATCCTCGGCTACGACATCGATTTCGCCCAGGACATCCGCCCGGGCGACGAATTCGACGTGGTCTACGAGCAGAAGATGATGGACGGCAAGGTGGTTGGCACCGGCAACATCCTCTCCGCCCGCTTCACCAACCGCGGCAAGACCTACACCGCCGTGCGCTACACCAACAAGCAGGGCAACACCAACTACTACACTGCCGACGGCAACAGCCTGCGCAAGGCGTTCATCCGCACCCCAGTGGATTTCGCCCGCATCAGCTCGCGGTTCTCCGCCGGCCGCAAGCACCCTATCCTCAACAAGATCCGTGCGCACAAGGGCGTGGACTACGCCGCGCCACGCGGCACGCCAATCAAGGCTGCAGGCGACGGTCGCATCGAGCTCGCCGGCCGCCGTGGCGGCTACGGCAACACCGTGATCATCGCCCACGGCAACTCGTACAAAACGCTCTATGGCCACATGCAGGGCTTCGCCAAGGGCATCAAGACCGGCTCCAGCGTCAAGCAGGGGCAGATCATCGGGTACATTGGCACCACCGGCCTTTCGACCGGCCCGCACCTGCACTACGAGTTCCAGGTCAATGGCGTGCACGTCGACCCACTGAGCCAGAAGGTGCCGATGGCCGATCCGATCGCCAAGGCCGAGCGCCAGCGCTTCAACCAGCAGAGCCAGCCCCTGATTGCCCGCATGGATCAGGAAAAGGCCACTCTGCTCGCAGCCAACAAGCGCTGAGCCCATGGCGCTCTACCTGGGGGTGATGTCCGGCACCAGCCTCGATGGCCTGGACATCGCCCTGATCGAGCAAGACGAGCAGCTGCGGCTGCTCGCCACCCACTACATCCCCATGCCCGTCGACCTGCGCCAGGACCTGCTCGGCCTCTGCGCCAGCGGCCCCGACGAGATCGCGCGTGCCGCCCTGGCAGAGAACCGCTGGGCCACGCTGGCCGCTCAGGGCATCAACCACTTGCTGGCCGCCCAAGGCCTGGAACCCGAGGCCATTCGCGCCATCGGCAGCCATGGCCAGACTGTTCGCCATGAGCCGGCCCGCGGCTTCACCGTGCAGATCGGCAACCCGGCCCTGCTGGCCGAACTCACCGGCATCTGCGTGGTGGGCGACTTCCGCCGCCGCGACGTGGCGGCAGGCGGCCAGGGCGCCCCCCTGGTACCGGCATTTCACGAAGCCTTGTTCGGCCATCTTGGCCACAGCCTGGCGATCCTCAACGTAGGCGGCTTCAGCAACCTCAGCCTGATCGAGCGGGATCAACCGGTACATGGCTTCGACTGCGGGCCGGGCAATGTGTTGCTGGATGCCTGGATCGAGCGCAAGCAAGGCCAGGCCTTTGATGCCAATGGCGCCTGGGCGGCCAGCGGCTGCGTGCAGCACGGCCTGCTGAAGGCGCTGCTGAGCGATCCGTTCTTCGCTGGCAGCGGCCCGAAGAGCACCGGGCGCGAGGTGTTCAACCTGCCATGGCTGGATGCCCACCTGGCCCGGCTACCCGCTTATCGCGACGAAGACGTCCAAGCCACGCTGCTGGAACTGACGGCCCACACCATCATCGACTCGCTACGCCAGGCTCAGTCAGGGACTGAAGCCCTGCTGGTCTGCGGTGGTGGCGCCCGCAACGGCGTCCTGATGGCTCGCCTGGCCGCCCTGCTGCCTGGGGCGAAGGTTGCCAGCACCGCCGCGCATGGCGTGGACCCCGACTGGGTGGAGGCCATGGCCTTCGCCTGGCTGGCTCATTGCTGCCTGGAAGGCATTCCCGCCAATCGGCCCAGTGTGACCGCTGCCAGAGGCCTGCGTATCCTCGGCGCGATCTACCCCGCCTGAATGCAAAACGCCGCGCAAATGCGCGGCGTTTTTATGCCCGACCCGATCAGATCGAGAACGACGAACCGCAACCGCAGGTGGTGGTGGCGTTCGGATTCTTGATCACGAAGCGCGAGCCTTCCAGGCCCTCCTGGTAATCCACCTCGGCACCGGCCAGGTACTGGTAGCTCATCGGGTCGACGACCAGCGCGACGCCTTCGCGCTCGACGATGGTGTCGTCATCGGCCACGTCCTCATCGAAGGTGAAGCCGTACTGGAAGCCCGAGCAACCGCCGCCGGTCACGAACACACGCAGCTTCAGCCGGTCGTTGCCCTCTTCGCTGACCAAGGTCTTCACCTTGTGCGCAGCCCCGGGGGTGAACTCCAAAGCCGTGGGGGTGAAGGATTCGACGCTCATGTTGATTCTCCCGGCGCAGTGCCGCCATAAAACTCGATGGGGCGTATTATCCGCTTGTCCGAGAAAATCGGTCAACAATTGTGCGGCTTTAGTCGGCCCCACGAAAAAGGCCCGCACGCGGCGGGCCTTGGCGACGTACGCAGGCTTACGGCAGCAGGCCCGCGTGGGACAGGCCCATGCGTTCATCCAGGCCGAACAGGATGTTGAGGTTCTGCACCGCCTGGCCCGACGCGCCCTTGACCAGGTTGTCGATCACCGACAACACCACCACCAGGTCACCGCCTTGCGGCCGGTGCACGGCGATGCGGCAGACGTTGGCACCGCGCACGCTGCGGGTTTCCGGGTGGCTGCCGGCGGGCATCACGTCGACGAACGGTTCATTGGCATAGCGCTTCTCGAACAGCGCCTGCAGGTCGACGGAAGTGTCGGCGACCGTCGCATAGAGCGTGGCATGGATGCCGCGGATCATCGGCGTCAGGTGCGGCACGAAGGTCAGGCCGATGTCCTTGCCGGCTGCCTGGCGCAGGCCCTGGCTGATCTCTGGCAGGTGACGGTGGCCCTTGACCGCATAGGCCTTCATGCTTTCACCAGCCTCGCAGAACAGCGAGCCCACAGCGGCACCACGCCCGGCGCCGCTGACGCCCGACTTGCAGTCGGCAATCAGCCGCGATGGATCGGCCAGGCCAGCCTCCAGAAGGGGCAGGAAGCCGAGCTGGGTGGCGGTCGGATAGCAACCCGGCACTGCGATCAGCTGCGCCTGGCGGATCTTCTCGCGATTCACCTCAGGTAACCCGTAGACCGCGTCCTTGAGCAGCTCTGGCGCGCCGTGAGGCTGGCCGTACCACTTGCCCCACTCGACAGCGTCCTGCAGGCGGAAGTCGGCAGACAGGTCGATGACCTTGGTTCCGGCGGCCAGCAGCTCGCCGGCCAAGGCGTGGGCGACACCGTGGGGCGTGGCGAAGAACACCACATCGCAGGCCGCCAGGGTCTTGCTGTCCGGAACGCTGAACGCCAGGCCGTCGTAGTGGCCGCGCAGGTTCGGATACATGTCGGCAACCGCCACGCCCGCCTCGGAGCGCGAAGTGATGACCGCCACTTCGGCCTGTGGATGCTGCGCCAGCAGACGCAGCAGTTCGACACCGGTGTAACCCGTGCCGCCGACGATACCGACCTTGATCATGACGCTTGCCCCTTATCAACGAGACCACTGGAAAGCGCACGATAATAGGGGGCCAAGGCGCCTGTAACAACTCTTGGGATGACCCTTCGGCCCCTTGGCCTCTACTATCTGACGACCGTGAAAACCTGAAGGAACTCCCCATGCTCTATCTATGGATCAAGGCGCTGCATATCGTCAGCGTGGTCTGCTGGTTCGCCGGCCTGTTCTACCTGCCACGGCTGTTCGTCTATCACGCCCAGAGCCAGGACAGCATCAGCCTCGAGCGCTTCGTCACCATGGAGCGCAAGCTGTACCGGGGCATCATGAACCCGGCGATGATCGCCACCTATGTGTTCGGCGGCTGGATGCTGTACCTGAACCCCGGCTGGCTGAGCCAGGGCTGGCTGCACGCCAAGCTCACCCTGGTCGCGCTGCTCACCGTCTACCATCACATGTGCGGCGCTCAGCGCAAACGCTTCGCCGCCGGCACCAATACCCGCAGCCACGTGTACTACCGCTGGTTCAACGAAGCACCGGTGCTGATGCTGCTGGGCGTCGTAATTCTCGTGGTGGTCAAACCGTTCTGACGATATCCACCCGCCTACAGGAGTTTCGCCATGTCCCTGCCCGCCTCGCTCGCAAAACACCTGCGTCTGCCTCTGGTCGCGGCGCCGATGTTCCTGATCTCCAACCCCCGGCTTGTGCTGGCCTGTTGCGCCAATGGCGTGGTGGGCAGCTTCCCGGCCCTGAACCAGCGTGACAGTGCAGGGTTCAAGGCCTGGCTGGAGGAGATCGAAGCAGGGCTGGCCGAACTGCGGGCACCCGCTCCCTATGCGGTCAATCTCATCGTGCACCCGAGCAACCCGCGTCTGCAGGCCGACCTCGCACTGTGCGTCGAGCATCGGGTCCCCATCGTCATCACCAGCCTTGGCGCAGTGAAGGAGGTGGTCGACGCGGTGCACGGCTATGGCGGCCTGGTGTTCCATGACGTGACCACCCGCCGCCACGCCGAAAAGGCCGCAGAGGCAGGTGTCGACGGGCTGATCGCCGTGGCGGCCGGCGCCGGGGGCCATGCCGGCACCTGGAGCCCGTTCGCCCTGGTTGCGGAGATCCGCCAGTTCTTCGACAAGACCCTGCTGCTGGCGGGTTGCCTCAACCATGGCCACGAACTGCTGGCCGCGCAATTGCTGGGGGCGGACCTGGGCTACATGGGTACACGCTTCATCGCCACCCGCGAGAGCCAGGCCCAGGACGCCTACAAACAGATGATCCTGGGCGCAGGTGCGGCCGATATCGTGCATACCCCGGCGGTGTCCGGCATCCCCGCCAGCTTCCTGCGCCAGAGCCTCGAGCAGGCCGGGTACGACCTGGCCGCGCTCAAGAGCAACCACGAGGCCGGCAAGCTCAAGCCGCTGGACGAGGAAGCCAAGGCCTGGAAGACCGTATGGTCGGCCGGCCAGGGTGTCGGCGAAATCCATGACCTGCCCACTGCCGGTGACCTGATCGGGCGCTTGCAGGACGAATACCGAGCGGCCCTCGAACGCAGCCAGCAGCTGCGCAGCAACGCCTTGTAGCAAAACGGCCACGCTGTACACTAGGCGCCCCTTTCGCCCCAGGAGCCTTGCATGACCCGTTACGCCATGATCACTGGTGCTTCCAGCGGCCTGGGCCTGGCCCTGGCGGAGGCTCTGGCGCGGCGCGGGCGCAACCTGATCCTGGTGGCACGCCAGCGCGAAACGCTGGAACCTGTGGCCATCGAGCTCACCCAACGCTTTGGCGTGGAAGTGCTGTTCCGTGCCTGCGACCTCAGCCAACCCTTGCGCCTGTCGGGCTTCGTGCTCGAGCTGGAGGAAGGCGAGCGGCGTATCGATCTTCTGGTCAACTGCGCGGGGCAGCGCACCTACGGGCCATTCCTGGCGCATGAATGGGCCGATGAGCAGGACCTGCTCGAGGTCAACATCCTCGCGCTCAGTCGCCTGTGCCATGCCATCGGCAACCTGATGGCGATCCAGGGTGGCGGGCAGATCCTCAATGTCGCGGGACTTGCCGGCGTCGCCCCCGGGCCGTGGATGGCTGCCTATGCGGCCAGCAAGGCCTATGTGCTGAGTTTTTCCGAGGCATTGCGCGAAGAGCTGAAACGCACCGGGATCAAGGTGTCGGTGCTGTGCCCCGGACCGGTGCGCTCAGCCAGACGTCGCATTCCCCGGCTGGAAGGCAACACCCGCTGCCTGAGCCCCGAGGAAATCGCCTTGTATGCGGTGCGCGCCCTGGACAAGAACCGCGCCCTGATCCTGCCCGGCAGGCGCAACCGCTGGCTGGCCTTCGCCCCACGTCTGCTACCGCGCTGGCTGGCGCGCAAGCTGGCCGGTGTCATCCATCGGCGCTACTGCCCGGTCGGCATGGAATAGCCACTGGGCGAGCAGCGTCGGGCTCAGTACACTCAGCCCCGACACTCACCATGGAGCACGTGCTGTGGACGATCTATTCCTCAAAATCATCAACCGGGAAATCCCGGCGGATATCATCTATGAAGATGACCAGATCCTGGCCTTCAAGGACATTGCCCCAGCGGCACCTGTGCATTTTCTGGTCATTCCGAAAAAACACATCCGCACCCTCAACGACCTGACCGAAGAGGACAAGGCCCTGGCCGGCCATATCCTGTTCACCGCCCAGCGCCTGGCCGTCGAGCAGGGCTGCGAGGAAGGCTTCCGCGTCGTCATGAACTGCAACCCGAAAGGCGGCCAGACCGTCTACCACATCCACATGCACGTGCTTGGCCAGCGCCAGATGCACTGGCCGCCGGGCTGATCCAAGGCAAGCCCACCCAAGGGTATTGAGGTAGACTGTCGGGCATCACTTCAGCGGAGGTGCCCGATGGCTACCGAACGTCACTACTCGCCGCTCGACCGCTTGTTGCTGCAGGCCGATACCGCCATGCGCACCTTGCTGCCCTTCAGCGGCCAACCCGCCCGCCCCTCGCCGGCCATCGTCCAGCCGGACGCCGAGCTCGATGAGCAGCAGTCCCGCCATATCGCCGGCCTGATGCGCATCAACCACACCGGCGAAGTCTGCGCCCAGGCGCTGTACCAGGGCCAGGCCCTGACCGCCAAGCTGCCCCAGGTGCGCAAGGCCATGGAGCATGCGGCCGAAGAAGAAATCGACCACCTGGCCTGGTGCGAGCAGCGTATTCGCCAGCTCAATAGCCACCCCAGCGTGCTCAACCCGGTGTTCTACGGCCTGTCGTTCGGCATCGGCGCCCTCGCCGGGCTGGTCAGCGACAAGGTCAGCCTGGGCTTCGTCGCCGCTACCGAGCATCAGGTGTGCAAGCACCTGGACGAACACCTTGAGCAGATCCCCGAGAACGACGGCAAGTCCCGCGCCATCCTCGAACAGATGCGCGTCGACGAGGAACACCATGCCGAGTCCGCGCTGGAAGCCGGCGGCTACCGCTTCCCGGCGCCCGTGCGCTTTGGCATGAGCCTGTTGGCCAAGGTCATGACCAAGAGCACCTACCGTATCTGAGACGCGCACCATGGAACGTTTCGACGCCAGGGACCTAGCACGCGCCGTAAGCGCCGGCGTGCTGCACCCGGGACAGGACCAGGCCTTGCTGGCCTTCCTGCGCCAGCAGCCGGAAAGCCACGCCAGCTTCCAGCTGGCCCATGTGGCGTTCTACTTCGGCGCACTGTTGATCATGGGTGCCATGGGCTGGTTGCTCACCGAGGCCTGGATGCGTATAGGCGACGGTGCACTGCTGGCCATCGCCCTGCTCTACATCGCCGGGATCACCCTGTTCGCCCTGTCGCTGCAACGACGCAACCAGCCTGTCGCCGCCGGCGTGCTGGCCGCCGTGGCGGTCAGCATCGTGCCGCTGGCGGTGTTCGCTATCGAGCGCCTGGCAGGCTGGTGGCCGCTGGACGACGCCCAGGGCGACTACCACCAGTACTACACCTACGTGCAGGGTGGCTGGTTGGCGATGGAGGCAGCGACGGTACTGGCTGGACTGCTGATGCTGCGCCTGATTCCCTTCCCTTTCATCGTCATGCCGATCGCGGTGGCCCTGTGGTTCATGTCCATGGACCTGAGCGAGTGGTTCCATGGCGACCTGTTCAGCTGGGAGCAACGGCGCACGGTCTCGCTGTGGTTCGGCCTGGGCCTGCTGCTGGTATTTCTGGTGATCGACGGACGCACCCGCCGGGACTATGCCTTCTGGGGCTATCTCGCCGGCCTGGCGGCGTTCTGGGGCGGGCTGACGCTGATGGACAGCGGCAGCGAGTGGGGCAAGGCGCTGTACTGCCTGATCAACCTGGGACTGATGGGCCTGGCCGTCCTGCTGCGCCGCCCCGTGTTCATGGTGTTCGGAGCGATGGGGGTCGCGGCCTATCTGGGCTATCTGTCCTACGAGGTGTTCGCCGATTCCCTGCTGTTCCCGGTCATACTGACCTTGATCGGCCTCGGCGTGATCGGTCTCGGCGTGCTGTACCAGAAGCGACGTGAGGCATTGAGCGAGCAGCTTCGGGCACAGCTACCCGAACGCCTGTTGCAACTGCTGCCGGCATTGCGTCGCTGAACATGGGACGATCGCTCACCCGGCTGATGCAGGGCCTTGGCCTGATCCCGGTCGCCTATCTGTTCGTTTGTCTGATGGTCGCCAGTGTCGGGCAAAGCACTTTCAGCCTGGAACTGCCGACGCTTACCGACCCTGACAGCAACAGCACCGCCGAGCTGATGCTCGGCACACTGCCCGCGCAATTGCTGTTCCTGCTGCTCAGCGTGTTTTTAGCCAGCCGCCAACTGCTGATCGGCACGTTCGTGCTCGCTGGCACGTTGGCTGCGTGGCTGCAGTGCCAGGTGTTTGCCGAACACTTCGGCACCACCTGGAGCAGCAGCGAAATCCTCATCCTGCTCGGGGTGAATACGCCCTGGCTGGTGCTTGCGCTGATCCCGGGGCTCGCGTTGCTGTTAGGTGTCGAACGCCTGCACAAGCAAAGCGCCTGATCGGCAGGCGCTGCCTCCGATCAACCGAGTTCGACGATTTCGTAACCGTGCGTGATCTCGACGCCCGCGCGATCCAGCATGATCGAGGCCGAGCAGTACTTCTCCGCCGACAACTCGACCGCACGCTTGACCTGCGCCTCCTTCAACCCGCGGCCCTTGACCACGAAGTTGAGGTGGATCTTGGTGAACACCTTCGGGTCTTCACTGGCGCGCTCGGCTTCGAGGAAGGCTTCGCAGCTTTCCACGGCCTGGCGGGATTTCTTGAGGATGCTGACCACGTCGAAGCTGCTGCAGCCACCCAGGCCAAGCAGGAGCATTTCCATCGGGCGCACGCCCAGGTTGCGGCCTCCGGCTTCGGGCGGGCCGTCCATGACCACGACGTGGCCACTCCCCGACTCGCCAAGGAACATCGCTTCACCGGCCCACTGGATGCGTGCCTTCATCTATCCGGACTCCCGATCTCGTAAAAGGGTGTCAGCTTAGACCTTGCGAGGCTGTCGGAAAAGCTCAAGCCGTGGCGCTTTTGTGCCGATTCAAGTTGAAGTGTCTGATAAGCTGGCGCCAAATGACTGGCGCGTGCTGCCAGGCAGCCTCTATAAAAAGCCAATGCGTCGCATCGAACAGGATTTCGTGATGGTCTCCTCAGCCCTGCCACCCAAGATCAAGAACATCGACAAGCTGTTGGCCCACTGCCAACGCCGCCGCTACGCCGCCAAGAGCAACATCATCTGCGCCGGTGACCGGGCCGAGACCTTGTCGTTCATCATCAAGGGTTCGGTGACCATCCTGATCGAGGACGACGACGGCCACGAGATGATCATCGCCTACCTCAACAGCGGCGACTTCTTCGGCGAGCTGGGGCTGTTCGAACCCGCCGGCCAGGAGCATCAGCGCAGCGCCTGGGTCCGTGCCAAGACCGAGTGCGAAGTGGCCGAGATCGGTTACGACAAGTTCCGGGAGGTGGCGCGCCTGGAGCCGGACATCCTCTACGCCCTGGGCAGCCAGATGGCCCAGCGCCTGCGCAACACCACGCGCAAGGTCGGCGACCTGGCGTTCTTCGACGTCACCGGCCGCGTCGCCCGCTGCCTGCTCGACCTGTGCAAGCAGCCTGACGCCATGACCCACCCCGATGGCATGCAGATCAAGATCACCCGCCAGGAGATCGGTCGTATAGTCGGTTGTTCACGGGAGATGGTCGGCCGCGTCCTCAAGGACCTCGAGGAACGCAGCCTGGTGCAGGTCAAGGGTAAGACCATGGTGGTCTACGGCACCCGCTAGGCTCTGTACGTAATGTATCTGCACTCGCCCATACTGCGTTGAAACGGGGCTCGGAATGCTCATGTACTCCAGTACACTCCGCTTCCTCCCCCCGTTTCGCCTTGTCTGGCCTTCGCGCAGACACATTTCGTACAGACCCTAGTCCGTAGGTAGCGCCGCGAGCACCTGCGCATAGGCCTGGTTCAGACGCTCGAACCACGGCGCGGCGGGCGCCACTTCGTGCAGGGCGATATGGCTGTCGGCCCGGCAGCGCTGCTCCAGGTCACAGCACTCGTTGAAGCGATTGACCGCCGCCACCATCGACTCGCGCTCGTTGTCCAGCAGCAACGCTCCATGTACCAGCACCACCGGGCGCTTGCCGCCCAGCCCCTGGCGCCAGCGCTGGGCCGTGCCGACCAGCTTGCGGCCATTGAGATTGACGTTGTAGCGGCCATCACAGAAGGCGCCGTCGATCTCGCCCACCGAGGCAACTCCGCCCCATTCGCGCAAGACATCGCACAGCGGCAGGCACAGACGCTCGTAGGCGTTCTCGATGCGACCATGGTCGCCTTCGCTGCGCGGCGCGGCATAGACCAGTGCCACGTTCACGGTTGCATGGGATTGCGGCACAGGCTCGCCACCGGTTTCGCGCAGCAACACCGGCCAACCGGCAATCGCAAGTTCCGCGCAGGCGGCCTCGAAGTTGTCCAGGCGGCTCATGCGTCGGGGCATGACCAGGGCATGGTCGGTCGGGCGCCAGAACAGCACGCCGGATTCGCGCTCGCCGCGGCACACGGCGGCCAGCAGGTCCTGTTCGGCGTGCAGGCCTTGTTCGACGGTGAGGGCTAGAGGTTGATCGCTCATCGAGCCACCTTGCGTGTTGGATTCACCGGCCTCATCGCGGGGCAAGCCCGCTCCCACGTCAATACGGGACAACGTGGGAGCGGGCTTGCCCCGCGATGAGGCCGGTACAGGTATGAAAAAGCCGGCAAAAACGCCGGCTTTCGGTTCGATCAGTCCAGTTGCTGAACGGTCTTCTTCACTTGCTCGGGGAAGAACAACCGCTGCAGCTCCAGCCCTGGCTGCTCCGCGCGCATGAACGCCTCGCCGACCAGGAAGGAATACACCTCGTTGATTTCCATCAGCTCGACATCGGCCCGGTTGAGGATGCCGCTTTCGGTAATCGCCAGACGGTCACGCGGGATGCGCGGCAGCAGGTCGAGGGTGGTCTCCAGGCTGACCTCGAAGGTGTGCAGGTTGCGGTTGTTGACCCCGACCAGCGGTGTGTCGAGGGTCTTCAACGCACGCTCCAGTTCATCGCCATCATGCACTTCGACCAGCACGTCGAGACCGACGTCCTTGGCCGTGGCTGCCAGCTCGGCCATTTTCACGTCATCCAGCGCTGACACGATCAACAGCACGCAGTCGGCACCCAGGGCACGGGCCTCGACGATCTGATAAGGATCGACCATGAAGTCCTTGCGGATCACCGGCAGCGAAACGGCGGCACGCGCCTGCTGCAGGTAGATGTCAGCGCCCTGGAAGTAGTCCACGTCGGTCAGCACCGACAGGCAGGTCGCGCCCCCCTTCTCGTAGCTGACGGCAATTTCCGCCGGCACGAAGTTTTCGCGGATCACGCCCTTGCTCGGCGAAGCTTTCTTGATTTCGGCGATGACCGCCGGCTGCTTGCGCCTGGCCTGCTCGATCAGGGCATTGGCAAAGCCACGCGGGGCATCGGCCGCCTTGGCCAGGCGCTCGAGCTCACCCAGGCTGACCCGCGCGCTGCGCTCGGCCACTTCCTGGAACTTGCGGGCGATGATCCTTTCCAGCACGGTCGGTACACTCATGCCTCGTTCTCCACCTTGAATACCGCGGTAAAGGCGCCCAGTTCCTGGAGCTTTTCCCAGGCCAAGCCGGTGTGCAGGACATCGTGGGCCAACTCGACACCCTGGGCCAGGGTCATCGCGTGATCAGCGGCATACAGCGCCGCGCCAGCGTTGAGCACGATCATCTCGGCGGCCTTCTGGCCGTTCTCGGTCTTGCGCCGGCCCAGGGCATCGCGGATCAGTTCCAGCGAGGCCTGCGGGCCGTCGACCGCCAGGCCATGGAGGCTCTGGCTCTTCATGCCGAGGTCTTCCGGCTCGACCCAATACTCGGTGATCTGGTCGTTCTTCAGTTCAGCGACAAAGGTTGGCGCAGCCAGGCTGAACTCGTCCAGGCCATCCTTGGAGTGCACCACCAGCACATGCTTGCTGCCCATGCGCTGCAGCACTTCGGCCAATGGGCGGCACAGGGCCTGGGTGAACACGCCGACCACCTGGTGCTTCACACCGGCCGGATTCGTAAGCGGGCCGAGCATGTTGAACAAGGTACGCAGCCCCAGCTCGCGACGCGGGCCGGCGGCGTGCTTCATCGCGGTATGGTGGGTCTGGGCGAACATGAAGCCGATGCCGAGGCTGTCGATGCAGCGGGCCACCTGCACCGGGGTCAGGTTCAGGTAGATGCCGGCAGCTTCCAGCAGGTCGGCGCTGCCGCTCTTGCCGGAAACGGCGCGGTTGCCGTGCTTGGCCACCGTGCAGCCCGCAGCCGCCAGCACGAAGGCCGAGGCGGTGGACACGTTGAAGATGTTGGCGCCGTCGCCGCCGGTGCCGACGATGTCGACCACGCCGTCGAGGGTCTTGAGCTCGACCTTGTCGGCCAGCTCACGCATCACCGACACCGCGCCGACGATCTCGTCGATGCTTTCGCTCTTCATGCGCATGCCCATGAGGAAGGCGCCGATCTGCGCCTCGCTGCACTGGCCGGTCATGATCTGGCGCATGACGTCGCGCATTTCCTCGGTGGACAGGTCCAGGTGGCCGACAATGCGGCTCAAAGCGGTCTTGATTTCCATGATCGGTCCTTAACGGCGTCCGCCGGTCTGCTTGAGGAAGTTGGCGAACAGCTCGTGCCCCTGCTCGGTGAGGATGGATTCCGGGTGGAACTGTACCCCCTCCACGTTCAGGGTTTTATGACGCAGGCCCATGATCTCGTCGACGGAGCCGTCTTCATGCGCGGTCCAGGCGGTCACTTCCAGGCAGTCGGGCAACGTGTCGCGCTTGACCACCAACGAGTGGTAGCGGGTCACGGTGAGCGGGTTGTTCAGGCCAGCAAACACACCCAGGTCGCGGTGGAACACCGGGCTGGTCTTGCCGTGCATCACCTGGCGGGCACGCACCACGTCACCGCCATAGGCCTGGCCGATGGACTGGTGACCCAGGCACACGCCGAGGATCGGCAGCTTGCCGGCAAAGTGCAGGATGGCCTCGATGGACACACCGGCCTCGCTCGGCGTGCAGGGGCCCGGGGAGACGACGATGCGTTCGGGGTTCAGGGCTTCGATCTGAGCGATGGTCATTTCGTCATTGCGAATGACCTTGACCTCTGCACCGAGCTCGCCGAGGTACTGCACGACGTTGTAGGTGAAGGAGTCGTAATTGTCGATCATCAGTAACATCTGGAACGAACCTCTTGAATACTGACTTTTGATTCGAGCCTTCCCTGCTGCCATGGGCACGGGAAAATTCCGCGGTGAGCGGCGGTTAAAGCGAAGGGAAGGCAAACAGGAGCGGGCCGGGCATGCCGGCAAGAGATAAAGTCAGGCGCGCCAACGCCAACGGGCGACGGCCTTGATAACGCGCATCAAGAGTTTGCTGACGATCAACACGGGGTAGGTCTCGTTCATACGTCAGGGCACAGTAGCTTACCGGGGCGACGGGCGCAATACGCCGGTAAACACTGGGAAACCAATGCGATGGTGGGCGAAGACCGGCGATTTGCTAAGGTCATGCGGCTTGCTTCGATAAAAACAACGAAAAGGATATTCATGCATGTGCAAGACTCCCTTCCTGTACTCCGCCCTCGGCATCCTCGCCCTGGCTTGCAGCCAGGCGATGGCCGGCCCCTCCCCTTATTCATCGCTCATCGTCTTTGGCGACAGCCTCAGTGATGCCGGGCAGTTTCCCGACCTGACCGGCGGCACGCCAGGCATGCGTTTCACCAACCGCGATGCCGATGGCAACTACGCGCCCGTCTCGCCGATGATCCTGGGGGGCAGGCTGGGCTTTTCGGGAACTGCCCTGGGACCATCGACATCACTCACCAACCAGCTGCAAGGCACGCCCGACGGCAACAACTGGGCCGTGGGCGGCTACACCACCCAGCAGATCCTCGACTCGATCACCGACACTTCGAAAGCCGTCATCCCGCCCGGGCGCCCTGGCGCGGGGGTGGTCCTGCGCGAGCGTGACGGTTACCTGGCCAACGGCCTGCGCGCCGACCCCAATGCCCTGTACTACCTGACCGGTGGCGGCAACGACTTCCTCCAGGGCCTGGTCAACAGCCCCGCTACCGCAGCCGCAGCTGGCGCCCGCCTGGCGGCCAGCGCCCAGGCGCTGCAACAGGGCGGAGCGCGCTACATCATGGTCTGGCTGCTGCCAGACCTGGGCCAGACACCGAACTTCAGCGGCACGCCCCAGCAAGGACCGCTGTCGCAACTGTCCAGCGTGTTCAACCAGTCGCTAGTCAGCCAGCTCGGGCAGATCGACGCCGAGATCATTCCACTCAACATTCCCACCCTGCTGCAGGAGGCCCTCACCAGCCCCGCCCAGTTCGGCCTGGCCGCCGACCAGAACCTGGTCGGCACCTGCTACAGCGGCGACGGTTGCGTGGGCAACCCGGTCTACGGGCTGAACGGCACGACCCCGGATCCAACCCGGCTGCTGTTCAACGACTCGGTGCACCCGACCATCGCCGGCCAGCAGCTGATCGCCGACTATGCCTATTCGATCCTGGCCGCGCCGTGGGAGCTGACCCTGCTCCCGGAAATCGCCCACGCCAGTATCCGCGCCCACCAGGATGAACTGCGCAACCAGTGGCAGACACCCTGGCAGGCCGTCGGTCAATGGCAGGCTTTCGTCGCCACCGGCGGCCAGGACCTGGACTTCGGCAGCCAGCGCAGCGCCGCCAGCGGTGACGGGCGCGGCTACAACCTGACCCTCGGCGGCAGCTACCGGCTCGACGACGCCTGGCGCGTGGGGCTGGCGGCCGGTATGTACCGGCAAAAGCTCGAGGCGGGCCAGGATGATTCGGACTACAAGCTCGACAGCTACCTGGCCAGCGCCTTCGCCCAGTTCCGCCAGGATCGCTGGTGGGCTGATGCGGCATTGACCGCCGGGCACCTGGATTACCGCGACCTCAAGCGCACCTTCGCCCTGGGTGTGAACGACCGCAACGAGAAAGGCGACACCGATGGCGAGGCCTGGGCCGTCACCGGCCGGATGGGCTACAACCTGGTGCCCGAGAGCAGCCACTGGCAATTGGCGCCGTTCATCAGTGCCGACTATGCGCGGGTCAAGGTCGATGGCTACGACGAGAAGAGCGGCCGCTCCACGGCGCTCGGTTTCGACGACCAGGAACGTACGTCGCGCCGGCTCGGAGCCGGCCTGCTGGGTAGCGTGCAAGTGCTGCCGACGACAAAGCTGTTTGCCGAGGTGGCCCGCGAGCATGAGTTCGAGGATGACCAGCAGGACCTGCGCATGCACCTGACCAGCCTGCCGGCAAACGACTTCACCCTCACCGGCTATACACCGCACAGCAACCTGACGCGGGCCAGCCTGGGGGTGAGTCATGAACTGGTGCCGGGGTTGAACCTGCGGGGGAACTACAACTGGCGCAAGAGTGATGAGTTGCGCCAGCAGGGGGTGAGCGTGGCGTTGAGTCTGGACTTCTGATTTGTCGGGGCCGCGTTGCGGCCCCGATCAACCTACTTGGAGCAGGTCTGCTCGGCCAGCGCCACCGCACGGAACATCGCCCGGCGCTTGTTGATGGTCTCTTCCCACTCCAGCGCCGGCACGGAGTCGGCGACAATGCCGCCACCAGCCTGCACATGCAGTTCGCCGTCCTTGATCACCGCAGTGCGGATGGCGATGGCGGTATCCATGTTGCCGTTCCAGGCAAAATAGCCCACCGCGCCACCGTAGACACCGCGCTTGACCGGTTCGAGCTCGTCGATGATTTCCATCGCGCGGATCTTCGGCGCGCCCGACAGGGTACCGGCCGGCAGGATCGCCCGCAGTGCGTCCATGGCGGTCAGGCCCTCACGCAGTTGGCCGGTGACGTTGGAGACGATGTGCATGACGTTGGAGTAGCGCTCGATCACCATCTTCTCGGTCAGGCGCACACTGCCGGTGGACGATACACGGCCCACGTCGTTGCGCCCCAGGTCGATCAGCATCAGGTGCTCGGCGATTTCCTTGTCATCCGACAGCAGGTCGTCTTCCAGGGCCCGGTCGGCTTCTTCGGTGGCGCCACGCGGGCGGGTACCGGCGATCGGGCGCACGGTGACCAGGTTGTCTTCGACCCGCACCAGTACCTCGGGCGAGCTGCCGACCACATGGAAGTCGCCGAAATTGAAGAAGTACATGTACGGCGTCGGGTTGAAGCAACGCAGCGCCCGGTAAAGGTCGATGGGCGCAGCCTTGAAGTCGATGGACATGCGCTGGGACGGCACCACCTGCATGCAGTCGCCGGCCAGGATGTATTCCTTGATCCGGCCCACCGCGCTTTCGTAGTCGTCACGGGTGTAGCTGGAGCGGAACTCGGGCTCGGCCGCCTGCGGCCCGCTCAAGTCCAGGCCACGGCGCGGGGTGATCGGCTGGCGGAGGGTGTCCAGCAAACCTTGCAGGCGGGCCTGGCCCTGCTCGAACGCTTGTTCTTCGGCCGGATCGACCAGCACGATCGCATGCATCTTGCCGGCCAGGTTGTCGAACACCACCACCGCGTCGGAGACCATCAGCAGGATATCCGGCACGCCCAGCGGATCAGGGTTCGGGCAGGCGCCCAGGCGTTTTTCCACGTAGCGCACGCAGTCGTAGCCGAAGTAACCGACCAGGCCACCATTGAAGCGCGGCAAGCCTGGGATGTCAGCGACCTTGTAACGGTCCTTGAACGCCTCGACGAAAGCCAGCGGGTCTTCGACGTCGTGGCTTTCCACCTCGACGCCATCCTGCAGGATGGTCACATGGTAGCCATGCACACGCATGACGGTGCGCGACGGCAGGCCGATCATCGAGTAGCGGCCCCATTTCTCGCCACCTTGCACGGACTCGAGCAGGTAGGAGTTGGGCTGGTCAGCCAGTTTCAGGTAGATCGACAGCGGCGTGTCGAAGTCAGCCAGGGTTTCGCAGGCCAGGGGGATGCGGTTGTAGCCGGCAGCGGCCAGGCGCAGGAATTCTTCGCGGGTCATGTGTAGCCTCGGGGCAAGCAGCAATGGGGTCGGGCAAACGGATGTACCGGCAGGAGCCGGCGGGCGGGAGTCAGGCGCGCCAGCGCCAGCGGGCCAGGGCCTTGATGACTTTCATCCAGAATTTGCCAGTAACCACCACGTCGTTGTCTCTGCTTTGCGGGGCTTGAAGGTCCGCCAACGTTATCCCAGTGTCGGTGACTAAGCAACCGGGCAGCAGCAGGCGCAGGTCGCTGAGCACCAGGCTGGGCGACTCCTCGTCGATGGGGCGGCCATGGTTGTAGCCATAGCTCAGGCCGACGCACTGCACACCCGCAGCCTTGGCGGCCAGCACGTCGCTACGTGAATCGCCGACGAACAGCGCCTGCTCGGCGCTGACGCCAGCCATTTTCATGACAAACAGCAGCGCCGCAGGGTCAGGTTTCTTCTGTGGCAGGGTGTCGCCACCGATGATCCAGCGGAAATAGCGCCCGATCTTCATCTGGTCGAGCAAGGGGGCAACGAAGCGTTCGGGCTTGTTGGTGATCAGCGCCATCTCCACACCCTGCTTGCGCAACCAGCGCAGGGTGTCGCGCACACCAGGGTAGACCACGGTGAGTTCATGGTTGTCGGCATAGGCTTCCATGAACAGCGCCAGCGCGCGCTCGGCCAGCTCGTCGTCCACCGCGGCGTGATCGATACCGCCGGCCAGGGCCCGGCGCACCAGCACCTGGGCGCCGTTACCCACCCAGTGGCGCACGGCCTCAAGGCCAGCAGGCGGTCGCCCGAGTTCGAGCAGCGTACGGTCGACGGCTGCAGCCAGGTCGGGTACCGAATCGATCAGGGTGCCATCCAGATCGAACATCACCAGCCTGGGCAGTGTCCCCGGGAACAGCTGCTCGAAGCCGCTCATGCGCGTGCCAGCGCCATTTCGGCACGCATCTTGTCGATGACTTCCTTGTAGTCCGGGGCATTGAAGATTGCCGAGCCGGCGACGAAGGTGTCAGCGCCGGCGGCGGTGATCTCGCGGATGTTGTTGACGTTCACGCCACCGTCGATCTCCAGGCGGATGTCACGACCGCTGGCGTCGATCAGGGCACGGGCTTCGCGCAGCTTGTCGAGGGTGCCGGGGATGAACTTCTGGCCGCCGAAGCCTGGGTTGACGCTCATCAGCAAGACCATGTCGATCTTGTCCATCACGTACTTCAGCGCATCCAGGCTGGTGGCCGGGTTGAACACCAGGCCAGCCTTACAGCCGCCGTCCTTGATCAGTTGCAGCGAACGGTCGATGTGCTGCGAGGCTTCCGGGTGGAAGGTGATGTAGGTGGCGCCGGCCTCGATGAAGTCACCGATGATGCGGTCGACCGGGCTGACCATCAGGTGCACGTCGATGGGTGCGGTCACGCCGTATTTGCGCAGGGCGCTGCAGACCATCGGACCGATGGTCAGGTTGGGCACGTAGTGGTTGTCCATGACATCGAAGTGGACGATGTCGGCCCCGGCGGCCAGGACCTTGTCGACGTCCTCGCCCAGGCGGGCGAAGTCGGCGGACAGAATGGAGGGGGCAATAGCGTAGGGCTGCATGGCGCACCTGTTGGGCAGAATCACGGTGGCGCGCATTGTAACTCAGGGAAGCGGATCGGGGCTGATTGGTATCAAAGTACCCGTGGGAGCGGCGATGCGCCGCCCCCCCCCCCTCACTGAGCGCTTTCATGATCAGCCCGGCTGCTGGGTCCTCAGTTTCTCACTGCGCCCACGCAACCACTCCAGGGTCAGCAGCAGGATCACCGAGAAGGCGATCAACAAGGTGGCAGCCGCGGCGATGGTCGGGCTCAGGTTCTCGCGGATGCCGCTGAACATCTGCCGTGGCAGGGTCGCCTGCTCGGGCCCGGCAAGGAACAGGGTCACCACCACCTCATCGAACGACGTGGCGAAGGCGAACAACGCGCCGGAGATCACCCCGGGGGCGATCAACGGCAAGGTCACCCGACGGAAGGCCAGCAGAGGCGAGGCCCCAAGGCTCGCCGCCGCGCGCACCAGGTTGTAGTTGAACCCCTGCAGCGTCGCCGACACGGTGATGATCACGAACGGCACACCCAGCACCGCATGCACCAGGATCAGCGAGGTGAAGCTGTTACCCATGCCCAACGGCGCGAAGAACAGGTAGCTGGCCACGCCAATGATCACCACCGGCACCACCATCGGCGAGATCACCAGCGCCATCACCAGCGACTTGCCGGGGAAGTCGCCACGGGTCAGGCCGATGGCCGCCAGGGTGCCGAACACCATGGCCAGCAGCGTGGCTGCCGGGGCAACGATGATGCTGTTCTTCAGGGCGCGCATCCATTCGGCGGAGGCGAAGAAGTCCTGGTACCAGTGCAACGAGAAGCCTTGCAGGGGATAGACCAGGAAGCTCCCGCTGTTGAACGACAACGGGATGATCACCAGCACCGGCAACACCAGGAACAGCAGGATCAAGCCGCACAGGATGCGCAGGCTGTAGAACCACACCCGCTCCACGGGCGACATGTAAGGGCTCAGCATGACAAGGCTCCTCAGCTCAGGCGCAGGCGGCTGGCGCCGACCAGCCAGCTATAGATCAGGTACAGCAGCACGGTGGCCAGCAGCAGCAATCCGCCCAGGGCGGTGGCCATGCCCCAGTTGATGCTGGTGTTGGTGTAGAAGGCGACGAAGTAGCTGACCATCTGGTCGTTCGGGCTGCCCAGCAGCGCCGGGGTGATGTAGTAGCCGATGGCGAGGATGAACACCAGCAGGCAGCCGGCGCCGACACCGGCGTAGGTCTGCGGGAAGTACACCCGCCAGAAACTGGCGAACGGATGGCAGCCGAGGGAGATCGCCGCCCGCATGTAGCTGGGCGAGATACCTTTCATCACGCTGTACAGCGGCAGGATCATGAACGGCAACAGGATGTGCACCATGGAGATGTACACACCGGTACGGTTGAACACCAGTTCCAGCGGCTGATCGATGATGCCCATGGCCATCAGCGCACTGTTGATCAGCCCGCCTGACTGCAACAGCACGATCCAGGCCGCCACCCGCACCAGGATGGAGGTCCAGAACGGCAGCAGCACCAGGATCATCAGCAAGTTGCTCTGCCGGGTCGGCAGGTTGGCCAGCAGGTACGCCAGGGGATAGGCCAGCAACAGACAGATCACGGTGATCACCACCCCCATCCACAGGGTGCGAGCGAAGATGTCCAGGTAGATGGCCTGGTCGGGGGTGGCCTTGGCCAATTCGCCCAGGTCGTCGATACGGTGGTCCAGCGCGGCCAGCAGGTAGAACGGCGTGACACTGCTGGTGTTGCGACGGATCGCCTGCCAGTAGGCAGGATCGCCCCAGCGCTCGTCGAGCGTCTGCAGGGCTTCTTTATAGGAGGCAGGCTCGGCCTTGAACGGCAGCGCCCGCGCGGTCTTGGCCAACAGGCTGCGGTAGCCGGCCAGCTCCATGTTCAGGCGCTTGGAAAGGTCACCCAGGGTCTGGTTCTTGCGAGACTCGGCCAGGTCCTGGCTCAGGGCCTTGTAGACCTCCTCGCCCGGCAGGCTCTTGCCATCCCACTGCGCCACTGCCTCGACGGTGCGCGGCAGGCCGGCGACCACCTCGGGGTTGCCGACGCTCTTGTACAACAGCGCCGCGATCGGCACCAGGAACACCAGCAGGAGGAACAGCGCCAGCGGCGCGATCAACGCCTGGGCCTTCCTGCGGTTGACCCGCTCGGCATGCTTGAGGCGCTGCTTGAGGCTTTTACCCGCGCCTTCGTTGAGGGGCACTGCAATGGCCATGGCGAACTCCGAAAAACCGATGAACAGAGGAGCGCCAGACCATCAGGCCGACGCTCCGGCGCAGGTGTTACTTCTTCGCCGCCCAGGCGTTGAAGCGTTGCTCCAGCTGTTCGCTGTTGTCAGCCCAGAAGGCCACGTCGATCTGCACCTGGTTGGCAATGTTCTCGGGCGTGGTCGGCATGTCCTTCTTCACCTCGGCCGACAGCAGCTCCACCGCCTTGCTGTTGGCCGGGCCGTAGGCGATGTTCTCGGAGTAGTTCTTCTGCTGCTCGGGCTGGACGGTGTAGGCGATGAATTTCTTCGCCTCCTCCGCATCCTTGGCGCCTTTCGGGATGGCCCAGGCATCGAAGTCGTAGATGCCGCCATTCCATACGACCTTGAGGTTGCTTTCCTTCTGCACCGCGGCGATACGACCGTTGTAGGCCGAGCTCATGACCACGTCACCCGAGGCCAGGTACTGCGGCGGCTGGGCACCGGCTTCCCACCACTGGATGCTCGGCTTGAGTTCGTCGAGCTTCTTGAAGGCGCGGTCCTGGCCTTCCTTGGTCGCCAGCACCTTGTACACCTCTTTGGGTGCGACGCCGTCAGCCATCAGGGCGAATTCGAGGGTGTACTTGGCGCCCTTGCGCAGGCCGCGCTTGCCCGGGAATTTCTTGGTGTCCCAGAAATCGGCCCAGCTGGCAGGCGCACTCTTGAGTTTGTCGGCGTTGTAGGCCAGCACCGTGGACCAGACGAAGAAGCCCACGCCGCACGGCTGAATGGCGCCGGGCACGAAGTCGCCTTCATTACCGAACAGTGCGGGATCGAGCTCTTCGAACATGCCTTCATCGCAACCCCGGGCCAACTCCGGCGACTCTACCTCGACCAGGTTCCAGCTGACGCTCTTGGTGTCGACCATGGCTTTGACCTTGGCCATCTCGCCGTTGTACTCACCGGCGACGATCTTGCCCTTGCCCGCCTTTTCCCATGGTTCGTAGAACGCCTTGGTCTGGGCCGCCTTGTTGGCGCCGCCGAAGGAAATCACGGTCAGGTCGGCCGCCATGGCCTGGCCGGCGGCGAACAGGCCAAGGGCCAGGGCGGTCAGTTTCAACTGCTTGCGCATTATTATTCTCTCCACAGTTCAGGGTTGGTGAAGCAAACCATCAATGGGCCTCGGCAATCGGATCGAGCGCGCGTGCGTGCTCCACCTCCCAGCCCAGCGGTACCACGTCGCCCACAGCCAGGGCCGGGTCGAGCTCGGCGATCGGCTGCTTGACGAAGAAATCGGCCTTGCCACAGACCTCCAGGCGTACCCGCACGTGGTCGCCGAGGTAGATGAACTCAGCGACACGACCGGAGAAGCGGTTGACGCAGTTCTCGCTGTGGCCGTTCAGGCGTACCCGCTCGGGGCGAATCGACAGGGTCACCGGGTCACCGGCCTGGCCAACGTTGACCGCCAGCGCATCGACCCGCTCGCCACGGGCCAGTTGCACCTGGCAACGATTACCGTCACTGGCCAGCAGGGTGCCGTTGATGCGGTTGTTCTCACCGATGAAGTTGGCGACGAAGGTGTTGCAAGGCTCTTCGTAAAGGGTGCGCGGGTCGGCGATCTGCTGGATCTCGCCCTGGTGGAACACCGCCACCCGGTCGGACATGGTCAGCGCTTCGCCCTGATCGTGGGTCACGTAGACCACGGTCACGCCCAGGCGCTGGTGGATATGCTTGATCTCCATCTGCATGTGTTCACGCAGCTGTTTGTCGAGGGCGCCAAGCGGCTCGTCCATCAGCACTAGTTGCGGCTCGAACACCAGGGCGCGGGCCAGTGCCACGCGCTGCTGCTGGCCACCGGAAAGCTGGCCGGGATAGCGCTTGGCAAAGGCATCGAGCTGGACCATGCCGAGCACGCGCTTGACCCGCTCGCTGACGTCGGTCTTGCTGAGGTTGCGCACGGTCAACGGGAAGGCCAAGTTCTCGGCCACGGTCATATGCGGAAACAGTGCGTAGTTCTGGAACACCATGCCGATATCGCGCTTGTGCGGCGGCACATTGTTGATCGAGCGCCCGGCTAGCTGGATCTCACCGGCGGTGGGGGTCTCGAAACCTGCCAGCATCATCAGGCTGGTGGTCTTGCCCGAACCGGAAGGGCCGAGCAGGGTCAGGAACTCGCCCTTGCGGATGTCCAGGTTGAGGTCTTTGACGATCAGCGATTCGCCGTCGTAGCTCTTCTGCACACCTCGGAAGCTGACCAGCGTCTCGTTCGAATTCGCCTCGCTCATGCCCTGCACCTTCTTGTTGGAATGACTGCGTAGGCAAAAGCGTAGAAGACGCGCAAAGCCCCGGAAATCGGGGGCGCTGAGAGAATGCCATCATCCGGATGGAAGAGTTGCTGTAGGGATCGCCCTACAAGGATGGCGTTTTCAGGTAACTCGAGCTTTGCAGGAGCGGCTTTAGCCGCAATCACCCGCGAAGCCGGTGTCGGAGACAGCGGCGCTTGCCTCGCGGCTAAAGCCGCTCCTACGGTGAGATTGCGTAAAAGCCATTGTCGTAACCAGAACACTCACACCAACTTGTGCTCCATGGCGTACTTCACCAGCTCCGCCAGCGAGTTGACCTTGAGCTTCTGCATCAGCCGCGCCTTGTGGGTGCTGATGGTCTTGCTCGACAGCGCCAGCTGCAGGGCAATGTCGTTGACGTTGGCGCCCTGGGCCAGGCGCTCGAACACCGAGAATTCGCGCTCCGACAGCAGCGTGTGCAGCGGCCGGGTTTCGGTCAGGCCCACTTCGAACACCATGCGATCGGCCAGGGCCGGGTCGATGTAGCGCCCTCCCCCCGCGACCCGGCGGATGGCCGTGAGCAACAGCGCCGGGTCGCTGTCCTTGGTCGCATAGCCCGCCGCACCGGCCTTGAGCGCCCGCGCCGCCATCTGCGCCTCGTCATGCATCGACAGCATCAGGATCGCCGGCGGATTGTTCAGCGCGCGGATCCGCGGGATCGCCTCCAGGCCATTCACCCCAGGCATGGAGATATCCAGCAGCACCACCTCGCAGGGCGTGTGGCGCAGGGTTTCCAGCAACTGCTCGCCATTGCCCGCCTCGCCTGCCACCTGCATGTCCTTGGCCAGGCCGATCAATTGCTTGATGCCTTCCCGGACGATGGTGTGGTCTTCCGCCACCAGCACTCGAATCACGATTGTTTCTCCTGCTTCAAAGGAATCGCCACGCTCAGGCTGGTGCCCTCGCCCGGCTCGCTGTCCAGGCTCATGCTGCCACCGTGCATCAGCACCCGCTCACGCACACCCACCAGGCCGAACGAAGTCGGCCGTGCCGCCTCCATGGCAAACCCCACGCCGTCGTCGATCACGGTCATGCGCAACTGCCCGGCCTCGTGAACCAGCTCGATCTGCACCGTGTGCGCCTGGGCATGGCGCATGACGTTGGTCAGCGCCTCCTGCAAGATACGGAACAGGCCGATGGCCTTGGCATCGCTCAAGGGTGGCAGATTGTCCGGTACCTGCACCAGGCAGGGGATCTGCGTGCGTGCCTCGAAACGCCGCGCCTGCCACTCGATGGCCGAGGCGATGCCGGCGTCGAGGATCGGCGGGCGCAGGGCTGTTGCCACGTCGCGTACCAGCTGGAACAACTGGGCGATCAGGCGCTTCATGCTGGCCAGGCGCTCGTTGAGGGCGGGGTCCAGCTCGGCGAAGGCCAGCTCGCACATCGACACCTCAAGCTTGAGCACCGTGAGCATCTGCCCCAGTTCGTCGTGGACTTCCCGGGCAATCCGCGCCTTCTCCTCTTCGCGCACGCTTTCCAGGTGCGCCGACAACTCGCGCAATTGCTCCTGGGACCCGGCCAGCGCCAGCTCGGCCTGCTTGCCTTGGGTGATGTCCCAGACCACGCCGTCCCACACCATGCGCCCATCGGCCAGGCGGCGAGTGGTCGCCTTGATGTCGGCCCAGCGCTGCTCGCCCTGGCGGGTGAGGATACGCCCCTGCCAGGACCAGTCCTGGTCGCTGGCCAAGGCCAGGTCCTGGACCCGATGGTAGTCGGCGCGATCCTCCGGATGGACCAGGTTGCGCAGCCCCATCTGCGGGTGCTGGATTGCCGCCGGGGTGTAGCCGACCAGCGCCTCGCTGCCTTCGCTGATATAGGGAAATTCCGGGTCGCCTTCGGCCGGATCGCGCTCCAGGCGGAACACCAGCCCCGGCACGTTGCCAGCGATCCCCTTGAGCCGCGCCTCGCTTTCGCGCAACGCGGCCAGGTCGCGCCGGCGCTCGGTGACGTCGGCGAGGAACACCACCAGGTACTCGGCATCGCGAAAACGCAGGAACGACAGCGACAACTCGACCGGGAACAGGCTGCCGTCGGCGCGCCGACACTGGCTTTCGAACTGCTGCTCGCCGCCATCGCCGGTACGGGCACGCTTCCACAGTTCCAGCCAGCGATCCATCTTCAGGTTCGGCTCGATAACGACCAGTGGCAGCTCCAGCAACGCCCCCTCGGCAAAGCCCAGCATGCGCTCGGCGGCATGGTTGGCGTAGCGCACATGGCTGTCCCAGTTGACCCAGAGAATGCCCACCGTGCTCTGGTCGATGGAAAACTGACTCAGGCGCAAAGCCTCCTCACGCACCTGGCGCTCGACCAGGCTCTCCCGGGCCGCCAGCAACCCGCGCTCCAGGCCGCGCTGCTGACGACGCTGCCAGGCCAGGGTGGCCAAGGCGCACAGCAACAGCAGGCTGAACAGCAAGGCCAGGTTCTGCCAGAACCCGGCGGACTCGGAGAACCGTGGATACCTGGGCTGCAACCAGCGCTGGTGCATCTGCTCCAGGGTCTTGGCCGGCAGGGCCTGCAAGGCACGCTCGAGAATATCGGCCAGCACTGGCCAATCGCGCCGTGAGCCGACCCGCAGCAACTGCGGCAGACCGATATCACCCACTACCGCGAGGTCGGCGAACTCGCCTTCGCGCGACAGCCGGCTGAGCTGCGCCTCGTCCAGCACGGCGAAGCCGGCCTGCCCGCCCAACACCAACTGCAGGGCCTCGCGCTCGTCGGGTACACCCTGCAGGTTCAGATTGCCGTAGTTGCCGCGCAGGTAATCCGCCAAGGTACCGGGCATGCGTACCGCCACCCGTTCATTGGCGTTCAGTTTTTCCAGTTCCACGGCTACCGCGCCGCTGCGCATCCCCACCACCAGCTGCGGCACACGCATGTATGGGTCACTGAACAACCACAGCCGCAGGCTGGTCGGCGTTTGCATAAGGCCTGGGGCGAAATCGATCTCGCCCGCCTGCAAGGCATGCTCAAGAGCGGCCTGATCGGCAAAGCCGCGCCAGGTCAAATCCAGGCCCAACGCCTGGGACAGGGCGCCGACCAGTTCGACGTTGGCCCCGTAGAATTGCTGCAGGCGGCGGTCGAACTGGGCATAGGGCGCCTGCAGCACCAGGCCGACGCGCAAGCCGCGGTGTTCGTCCAGCCATTGCTGCTGGGCTGGATCCAGCACCACGGCGGGCGGCGCCTGCGGCTTGGCCAGGGCGATCAAGGGTAGACACAACCAGCCGATAACCCACAGGCAACGCACTCGCTTCATCTCTACGCTCGTCTTGGCAATGACGGCCACCTGGCGTGGCCGTCGCGGGCAAATACCATTAGGCTGCCGGTATGATTCTGGCCTTGGATTGATCGATGTTCACACTTTATCGCACGACGCTGGCAATGTTCTGCCTGGCTTCGGCCCTGCCGTTCGCGGCTCAGGCCGACGACGCCGAGAAACCCGAAGCGCCCGTCGAGGCGGCCGCCTCCGCCCCCGCTCCGCGCCCACCGCTGCTCGAGCGTAGCCAGGACGATGCACTGGCCCTCGAGCGCCAGGTACCCAAGGCAGAACAACAGACCTTGCAGGCCAATGGTGAAAACTTCCTGGCGCTGTGGAAGCCGGCCAACGACAGCGACCCGCAAGGCGCGGTGATCATTGTCCCGGGCGCGGGCGAAAGCGCCGACTGGCCGACCACCGTTGGCCCGCTGCGCCATGGTTTCCCCGATGTCGGCTGGAGCACCTTGAGCCTGAGCATGCCCGACCTGCTGGCCGAGCGCCCACAGGCGCGGGTCGAGGCCAAGCCTGCAATCGAACCGAAAAAAGAGGACGGTGAGTCGGCTCCGGCCAAGGACACGCCCGCCGATGCCAACGCCAACGTCGCCCAGGCGACCGCGCCGGAAGCGGATACTGCCGAGAGCACCGACGCGGTCGAAGCCGACGAACACACCAGCGAGGAGGACGCCGAGCGTATCTTCGCCCGCCTCGACGCCGCCGTGGCCTATGCCCAGCAGCAGAAGGCGCGCAGCATCGTACTGCTGGGCAGCGGCAGTGGCGCATACTGGGCCGCGCGTTATCTCAGCGAGAAGCAGCCGCCTCAGGTGCAGAAATTGGTAATGGTCGCCGCGCAGACACCGGCGCGGGTCGAGCATGACCTGCTGAGCCTGACGCCGACCCTCAAGGTGCCGACCGCCGACCTCTACTACGCCACCCGCACAGCCGATCGGCTCGCGGCCCAGCAGCGCCTGCAGGCCAGCAAGCGGCAGAAGAGCAGCCTGTACCGACAGCTTTCGCTGATGGCCGTGCCTGGCAACAAGGCGGCGGAGCAGGAACAACTGTTGCGCCGGGTGCGCGGCTGGCTGACGCCGAAGGCAGAGTAAGAATGACTGCGCCTGCCTACTCCGGCAGGCGCGGTCTTGCCCGCAATGGCGTTACAAGCCCCGCCGCTTGCGGATCATCGCATAGGCCTGATGCAGCTCACGGGTAAGCTCGGTCGCCTCGCGTACCTTCGCTTCGCTGGCGCCACTGCCCACCAGCTTGTCCGGATGATGCCGGCTGAGCAATCGCCGATAGGCCTGCTTGACCCTGTCGGCCTCGGTGTCCGGCTCCACCCCCAGCAACCTCAGCGCCGCCGCATAGGTCATGACACCGCCCTCGATCGACGACCGGCGCGGCTCATACTCCAGCGACAAGGCCTGCACCTGGTTGCGACTGAGCCCCAGTTGCTGGCCCCAGCCCAGCAACAGGTCGCGTTCCTGCCGCCCGGCCTTGCCGTCCGCCCAGACCATGCGCCAACAGGCGCGCAAGGTACCTTCGGCGCCGTGGGGCTGCACCCTGATACGGCGCAGGTAGTGCCCCAGGCGCTCCTTGCCCGACTTCCCGCGGTTGAACGCGGCAATCGCTCGCATCCGAGCAGGTTCCGCCAGGTCCAGACGGGACATCTCCTGTCGCGCCTGCTGGATGTGGCCCTCGACAACCCGGCCATCACTCTTGGCCAAGCGGCCGAGCAACACGAACAACAACTCTTCGTCACGCAGCGCCGGGCGCCCACCCAGGCGCTCGCGCACGTCTTCCCAACCCTGCAGCCGCAGGCGCCGATCCATGGCCTGGCCTAGCAGCGCCCCCAGCAACGCACCGGGGATGCTGGCCACGGCGAAACCGGCACCGGCACCAATCACTGTGCTCGGCCACCACATATCAGGCACACCCCCCGATCAGGCGCTCGACTTCGGCCAGGCGCTCTAGGGTGCCGACATCGATCCAGTGCCCGCCATAGTGCTCGCCGCTCACCCGCCCTTCGGCCATGGCGCTGCGCAACAGGGGGGCCAGTTTGAACGCGCCGGGCTGACAACCTGCGAACAGCGCCGGGTCCAGCACAGAGATACCACTGAAAGTCAGCGTTCCCGGGAAGTCATCGCCATCGCTCACCTGCCCGTCCGCCAGGCGGAAGTCGCCACGGCCGTGGTGGCCGGGGTTGTCCACCAGCACCAGATGCGCCAGGCCGTGCAACGGCGCATTCAGGCCGGCGAAGTCGTAGTCGGTCCAGACATCGCCATTGACCAGGATGAACGGCGCATCACCCAGCAACGGCAGCGCCTTGAAGATCCCGCCACCGGTCTCCAGCGGTTCGCCCTCCGGCGAATAGCTGATCACCAGGCCGAAGCGGCTGCCATCGCCCAGGTGATCCTCGATCTGCTGGCCAAGCCAGGCGTGGTTGATGACCACCTCGCCAATACCGGCACGGGCCAGCGCCTCGAGGTGGTACTCGATCAACGGCTTGCCGGCGGCTCGCACCAGCGGCTTGGGCGTGTGCAGGGTCAGCGGGCGCATGCGCTCGCCCTTGCCTGCCGCCAGGATCATCGCCTTCATGAACGCGCCCCGGCCTGGAGTTCGGCAATCAGCTGGCCCAGCTCGGCCAGCTCAGGCCGGCGGCTGATCACCTCATCTATATAGGCAAAGAAACGCGGCACGTCGGCCAGGTAGCGTGGCTTGCCGTCGCGGTGGCAGATGCGCGCGAAGATACCGATCACCTTGAGGTGGCGCTGCACCCCCATCAGGTCGCTGGCACGCTGGAAGGCTTCGAAGTCAGCCTGTACCGGAATCCCGGCGGTCTTTGCCTTGTGCCAGTAATCATGCAACCAGCCCTCGACGCGGGCCTGGGGCCAGCTGAGGAAAGCGTCCTTGAACAGGCAGGTGATGTCGTAGGTGACCGGGCCATAGACCGCATCCTGGAAATCCAGCACGCCTGGATTTGGCGCACTGTGCATCAGGTTGCGCGGCATGTAGTCGCGGTGCACCAATACCTTGGGCTGGTCCAGGGCACTGTCGATCAGCAGCTGGCTGACCCGTTGCCAGGTGGCCTGCTGCGCGTCGCTGAAGCTCAGGCCAAGCGCGCGGCCCACGTACCACTCGGGGAACAGTTCGACCTCGCGGCGCAGCAGTGCGACATCGTAGCTGGGCAGTGGCGCGTCCATCGGCAAGCGCTGGAACGCCAGCAACGCATCGATGGCGTCGGCGAACAGGGCATCGGCATTGCCCTGATCAATGATGTCCAGGTATGTCTGCCGGCCCAGATCCCCCAGCAGCAGGAAACCGCGCTCCAGGTCCTGGGCATGGATGACCGGCACGTTCACGCCCGCCGTGGCCAGCAGATGGTCGATGTCGACGAACGGGCGGCAGTTCTCCTGGGGCGGCGGCGCATCCATGATCACGAAGCTGTGCCCGGCGCCCTCCCAGCGGAAGTAACGGCGGAAACTCGCATCGCTGCTGGCGGCGGTCAGGCTGCCGGCGGGCACTTCGCCCCAGGCATTGGTACGGAAGAGGTTCTCCAGCTGCCCGGCAAGCCAGGCGGTCAGTTGTTGCAGGCGTACATCGTGATCGGGCATTACAAGGGTTCTCCGACGGCCCTAGCCGTCAAGCGGGTCATGCTTTATTATCCAGCATCTTTTTCAGACCATCGAGAGGCGTGCGGCCCCCACACGCGGGCAGATGGCACGCAGGAAGCCCGGACTAATAAGATGGCATTGAAATCCCCCGCGTTTCGTAGAAAGTTTCCGTTGCTCGTGACTGGCGGTTTGCTGGCCCTGCAACCCCTGGCCACGTCGTACGTGGTGGCGGCCGAGCAGTTCGACTGCCAAGTGTCCGCTTCCGGTGGCTGGGACTGCAAGCCCAAGACCGCTGCCAACCTGCCTCCACGCCCGGTACACCCGGGCGCTGCCGCTGCCAGCTCGGGTGCCGAGGCACCCGGCGAAGTTGCCGCGGCAGAGGCCGAAAAGCCGATGCTGGTCACCGAGGCCAAGGGCCGCGGCCTGAAGTCGCGCAGCGAAGACTACAGCCATCTGGACTGGGTCCCGCGCGAGAAGCTCACTGCCGCGCAACTGGCCGAGACCGGCCCGTACTGCGGCGGCGCCTACATCGAGCCCGCCCGCCCGGGCATGGACGACTCCACGCCCAAGGACGAGTCGCCGACCTACATCAACGCCAAGGTCTCCAAGTACCAGCAGGAGCAGCAGATCGCCACCCTCGCCGGTGACGTGGTCATGCGCCAGGGCAGCATGCAGGCCGAGGCCGACGAGGCCAACCTGTACCAGGCCGAAAACCGCGGCGAGCTCAAGGGCAACGTCAAGATCCGCGACAACGGCTCGCTGGTGGTTGGCGACGAGGCGCAGATCCAGCTCGATACCGGCGAGGCCCGGGTCGACAACGCCGAATACGTGATGCACAAGTCGCACATCCGCGGCAACGCGCTGTACGCCAAACGTGCGGAAAACGCCATCATCCGCCTCAAGGACGGTACCTATACCACCTGTGAGCCGGGCAGCAACGCGTGGCAGCTCAAGGGCAACAACATCACCCTGAACCCGGCCACCGGCTTCGGCACCGCGACCAACGTGACGCTGCGGGTCAAGGATTTCCCGGTGTTCTACACACCGTACATCTACTTCCCGATCGACGACCGTCGCCAGTCCGGTTTCCTGCCGCCGTCGTTCAGCTCCAGCAGCGACACCGGCTTCATGCTGGTCACGCCGTATTACTTCAACCTGGCACCGAACTACGATGCCACGTTGTACCCGCGCTACATGGCCAAGCGCGGCATGTTGATGGAAGGCGAGTTCCGCTACCTGACCAAGTCCAGCGAAGGGCAGTTCGGCGGCGGCTTCCTGAGCGATCAGGACGACGACCGCAAGAAACAGACGGACTACAAGAAAGACCGCTGGATGGTCAACTGGCAGCACAAGGGTGGTCTGGACGAGCGCCTGATGACCGAGGTGGACTACACCGACATCAGCGATCCGTTCTACTTCCAGGACCTGGAAACCGACCAGATCGGCGTACAGAGCCGGGACATCCTGAACCAGCGCGGCACACTGACCTACCGGGGCGACAGCTATACCGCACGCCTGAACGTGCACGCCTACGAGATGGCGACCATCTCGCAGATCACGCCGTACGACAAGCTGCCGCAGGTCACCTTCAATGGCATGCTGCCGTTCCATCCGGGTGGCTTCGATCTGAGCTACGAGACCGAGGCCGTGCGCTTTGAGCGCGACCTGCTCAACGACACCGTCAGAAACAAGGACGGTTTCCTGGACACCACCGCAGGTCCAAACGGCCGTCGCCTGGATGAGAACGTCTTCGGCATCGCCCGCTCCAACGGCACCCGCTTGAACGTCGCACCGGCAATCAGCCTGCCGATGCAAGCAAGCTATGGCTTCATCACGCCGAAACTGAAGTACGTCTACACCCATTACGATCTGGATCTGGACGGCAAGGGCAAACAGGACCTGATCGACAATCCAGGCCGCAACGAACTCTACGGCGACTTCAAGAGCAATCAGAACCGCGACATTCCGGTATTCAGCGTGGACAGCGGTCTGTATTTCGACCGCAACACACAGCTGTTCGGCACCAACTACCGGCAGACTCTCGAGCCACGCCTGTTCTACCTCTATGTGCCGTACAAGGACCAGACCGATATCCCGCTCTTCGACACCGGGGAAAACACGTTCAACTACTCCTCGCTGTTCCGCGACAACCGTTTCAGCGGCACAGACCGTATCGGTGACGAGAACAAGCTGTCGCTGGGCGTGACCAACCGCTGGATTGAAGACAACGGCTTCCAACGTCAGCGTTTCAGCATTGGCCAGGCGTTCTACTTCAAGGATCGCAAGGTCCAGCTTCCTGGCATCGACTATCGTACCCGCGAAGACAGCAAATCGGATGTCTCGCCGTACGCGCTGGAATACGAATACGCCTTCAACCGCGACTGGCGCTTCAACTCGGACTTCAACTGGGACCCGGACAGCCGCAGCACCCGTTCGGGCAGCGCGATGTTCCACTACCAGCCTGAAGACAACCCGAACAAGGTCGTCAACCTCGGTTATCGCTACCGCAACGACCTGATCACCTATGACTCGCAGACCGGTAACTGGAAGGTCGGCGGTGGCGACTACGGCACGCCGGGCACCCCGAACTACATCAAGGATTACTACAAGATCCAGCAGCACGACTTCTCGGTCATCTGGCCGATCGTGCCTCAGTGGAGCGTGATCGGTCGCTGGCAGCATGACTACAACCGCAACCGTACCCTCGAGGCGATGGGCGGTTTCGAGTACGACAACTGCTGCTGGAAGCTGCGTCTGATCAACCGCTACTGGATCGACTACGACGATTTCAGCCAAGCCGTTCCGCAAAACGAAAAGGGCGACCACGGCATCTTCCTGCAGATCGTGCTCAAAGGGCTCGGTGGTGTAGTCGGCAACAAGGTCGAATCGTTCCTGGACCAAGGCATTCAAGGTTACCGTACCCGTGAAGAGCAAGCTTATTGATCGTCTGCGCCCGCTGATGCTGGGCGCCGCAATGCTGAGTGGCGCGGTGCATGCCGCGGTACAACCCATCGACCGCATCGTGGCCACCGTCGACAACGACGTGGTCATGCAGAGCCAACTGGACCAGCGCGTTCGCGAAGTGCAGCAGACCATCGCCAAGCGTGGCGGCGGCGTGCCGCCCACCAGTGCGCTGGAACAGCAAGTGCTGGAACGCCTGATCGTCGAGAACCTGCAACTGCAGATCGGCGAGCGCTCTGGCATCCGCATCACCGACGAAGAGCTGAACCAGGCCGTCGGCACCATTGCCCAGCGCAATGGCATGTCGCTGGAACAGTTCCGTGCCGCCCTGGCCCATGACGGCCTGTCGTACGACGATGCCCGCGAGCAGATCAAGCGCGAGATGATCATCAGCCGCGTGCGTCAGCGCCGCGTCGCCGAGCGCATTCAGGTCTCCGAGCAGGAAGTGAAGAACTTCCTCAACTCGGACCTGGGCAAGATGCAGATGTCCGAAGAGTACCGCCTGGCCAACATCCTCATCCCGACCCCGGAAGGCGCCAACTCGGAGGCCATCCAGGCCGCCGCGCGCCAGGTAGGCGATGTCTACCAGCAGCTCAAGCAAGGCGCGGACTTCGGCCAGATGGCCATCGCTCGCTCGCGCAGTGAAAACGCCCTGGAAGGCGGTGAGATGGGCTGGCGCCAGGCAGGCCAGCTGCCACCAGACTTCGCCAAGATGCTCAGCAGCATGGCGGTCGGCGACATCACCCAGCCAATCCGCATCCCCAACGGCTTCATCATCCTCAAACTGGAAGAGAAGCGCGGCGGGAGCCAGAGCGTGCTGCGCGACGAAGTGCATGTGCGCCACATCCTGATCAAACCGAGCGAAATCCGCAGCGAAGCCGCCACCGAGCAACTGGCCGAGCGCCTGTACGACCGGATCCAGAACGGTGAAAACTTCGCCGAGCTGGCGAAGAGCTTCTCGGAAGACCCGGGTTCGGCGCTCAACGGCGGCGATCTCAACTGGGTCGACCCGAACAGCCTGGTACCAGAGTTCCGCGAGCAGATGGCCAACGCCGAGCAAGGCGTGGTGACCAAGCCGTTCAAGACCCAGTACGGCTGGCATGTGTTGGAAGTGCTGGGCCGCCGCGCCACCGACAGCACCGAACAGGCTCGCGAGCAGCAGGCCATGAACGTCCTGCGCAACCGCAAGTACGACGAAGAGCTGCAGAACTGGCTGCGCCAGATCCGCGACGAAGCCTACGTTGAAATCAAGCTGCCTGGCGCCGACCAGGTCGCCCAGTGAAACCCCTGCGCTTCGCCGTCACCCCCGGCGAGCCAGCCGGCATCGGTCCCGACCTGTGCCTGCTGCTCGCCGCCGAGGTCCAGCCCCACCCCCTGATTGCCATCACCAGCCGTGACCTGCTCGCCGAGCGGGCCACGCAGCTGGGCCTGGACGTCAAGCTGATCACGGTTGTGCCGACCGCCTGGCCGGAGCAACCGGCTGCCGCCGGCAGCCTGTATGTCTGGGATACCCCCCTGGCCCGTCCGGCGACAGCCGGGCAGCTGGACAAGGCCAACGCCGCATTCGTCCTGGAAACCCTTACCCGTGCCGGGCAAGGCTGCCTGGACGGGCACTTCGCAGGGATGATCACCGCGCCGGTGCACAAGGGCGTGATCAACGAAAGCGGTATCGCCTTCTCCGGGCATACCGAGTTCCTCGCCGACCTCACCCACACCACGCAAGTGGTGATGATGCTGGCCACCCACGGGCTGCGCGTGGCACTGGTGACCACCCACCTGCCCCTGCGGGACATCGCCGAGGCCATCACCGGCGACCGTCTGGAGCGCGTCACCCGCATCCTGCATGCGGACATGCGTGACAAGTTCGGCATTGCCAACCCACGCATCCTGGTCTGCGGGCTCAACCCGCATGCCGGAGAAGGCGGCCACCTGGGCCGTGAAGAAATCGACATCATCGAGCCGGCGCTGCAGCGCCTGCGCGCCGAAGGCATGGACCTGCGCGGTCCGCTGCCGGCCGATACCCTGTTTACCCCCAAATATCTGGAGCACTGCGACGCGGTGCTGGCGATGTACCACGACCAAGGCCTGCCCGTACTCAAATACAAGGGCTTCGGCGCCGCGGTCAACGTGACGCTGGGCCTGCCGATCATCCGCACCTCGGTCGACCATGGCACCGCCCTGGACCTGGCCGGCACCGGCCGGATCGACACAGGCAGCCTGCGCGTCGCCCTGCAAACCGCCTACCAGATGGCCGAGAACCGACCATGACCGAGCAATACCAACACCGGGCGCGCAAGCGCTTCGGCCAGAACTTCCTGCATGACGCCGGAATCATCGACCGTATCCTGCGGGCGATCAACGCCAAGGCCGGCGAACACCTGCTGGAGATCGGCCCGGGCCAGGGCGCCCTGACCGAGGGTCTGCTGGGTAGCGGCGCACAGCTGGACGTGGTGGAGCTGGACAAGGACCTGGTGCCGATCCTGCAACACAAGTTCGCCGGGCGCGACAACTTCCGCCTGCACCAGGGCGATGCCCTGAAATTCGACTTCAACCAGTTGGGCGTGCCTGAGCGCAGCCTCAAGGTGGTGGGCAACCTGCCCTACAACATCTCCACGCCACTGATCTTCCACCTCCTGGCCCATGCCAACCTGATCCGCGACATGCATTTCATGCTGCAGAAGGAAGTGGTCGAACGCATGGCCGCCGGCCCTGGCGGCGGCGACTGGGGCCGCCTTTCGATCATGGTGCAGTACCACTGCCGCGTGGAGCACCTGTTCAACGTCGGCCCGGGTGCCTTCAACCCGCCACCAAAGGTGGACTCGGCGATCGTGCGCCTGGTGCCCCACGAAGTGCTGCCCTACCCGGCCAAGAACCCCAAGCTGCTGGAGCACGTGGTGCGCGAAGCCTTCAACCAGCGCCGCAAGACCCTGCGCAACACGCTCAAGGGCGTGCTCGACAGCCAGGCCATCGAGGCCGCTGGCGTGGATGGCAGCCTGCGCCCCGAGCAGCTCGACCTGGCCGCCTTCGTGCGCCTGGCCGACAAGCTGGCCGAACACCAGGCCTGACCAAACCAGCGCAGGACAAGCCCGCCCCACCGTGGGAATGGGCTTGCCCCGCGCTCAGGCATGACTGGCCTCCACCCCCGCCAATGGCCTAGACTGCGTTATTGCGTCAGTTCGCCCAAGGCCCTTGCATGTCCGACCCCCGCTACCAGATCGACGTCAGCGTCGTGACCCGCTACCTCAAAGAACAATCCGACCCTGAAAGCAGCCGTTTCGCCTTCGCCTACACCATCACCGTGCAGAACAACGGCACGGTCAAGGCCAAGCTGATGTCCCGTCACTGGCTGATCACCAACGGTGACGGCGAAGTCGAGGAAGTGCGCGGCGCCGGTGTGGTCGGCCAACAGCCGCTGATCGAGCCTGGCCAGAGCCACACCTACAGCAGCGGTGCGGTGATCAGCACCCGCGTCGGCACCATGCAGGGCAGCTATCAGATGTTCGCCGAAGACGGCAAACGCTTCGATGCCCAGATCGCCCCGTTCCGCCTGGCCGTGCCCGGGGCGCTGCACTGATGGCCACCTACGCCGTCGGGGACCTGCAAGGCTGTCTGCAACCACTCAAGTGCCTGCTCGAACGCGTGCGCTTCGACCCGGCCGTCGATCGCCTGTGGCTGGTGGGCGACCTGGTCAACCGCGGCCCCGAGTCCCTCGAGACCTTGCGTTATCTCTACTCGATCCGCCATGCGCTGGTCTGCGTGCTGGGCAACCATGACCTGCACCTGCTGGCCGCCTGGCACAACGTCGAGCGCCTGAAGAAGAGCGACACCCTGCGCGAAGTCATCGAAGCCCCGGACGCCGACCAGCTGTTCGAGTGGCTCCGCCAGCAGAAACTGCTGCACTACGACGAAACCCGCGGCATCGCCATGGCCCATGCCGGTATCCCGCCGCAATGGACCCTGGGTAAAGCGCTGGAGCTGGCGGCGGAGGTCGAGGAAGTGCTGCGCGACGACAATCGCCTGAAACTGTATCTGGACGGTATGTACGGCAACGAGCCGAACAAGTGGAGCAAGGACCTGGCCGGCGTCGAACGCCTGCGAGTGATCACCAACTACTTCACCCGCATGCGCTTCTGCACCGCCACCGGCAAGCTCGACCTCAAGAGCAAGGAAGGCGCGGACAGCGCGCCCAAAGGCTATAAACCATGGTTCGCTCACCCGGACCGCCGCTCGCGCCATGTGAAAATCATCTTCGGTCACTGGGCAGCCCTCGAAGGCCGGGTCGACGCCCCCGGTGTGATTGCCCTGGATACCGGCTGTGTCTGGGGGGGCGCGATGACCCTGTACAATGTCGACAGCGGCGAATTCCACCGCTGCGACTGCACCCGCGAAGGCACCCCTCGCCCGCCGGCATCTCTCAACGATCAGCCATGAAGGAACCGCACCCATGAGCGAATTCAAGCGTATCTCCCCAGAACAAGCCCTCGCCCTGCGTGCCGAAGGTGCGATCGTTGTCGATATCCGCGACCCACAGGCGTTTGCCGCCGGCCATATCGCCGGCGCCACTCATCTGGATAATCACTCGGTAGCCGACTTCATCCGCAGCGCCGACCTGGACGCGCCTACACTGGTAGTCTGCTACCACGGCAATTCCAGCCAGAGTGCCGCCGCCTACCTGGTCGGCCAGGGCTTCTCCAACGTCTACAGCATCGATGGTGGCTTCGAACTGTGGCGTAACACCTACCCGGCGGAAACCGCCCAGGGCAGCGCCGAATAATTTTTTCATTTTTCCTGCAGCCCGCGCTTGGCGCGGGCTAGCGCCCGACCTGACGAACGGTCGTAGGCGTCTTCTCCGCTCCCCGCCCTTGACCTCTCGTATAACCAACTATCCTTAAGCCCAGGCCATCCAAAAAAGGGGAGAGCCGGTACACCGGCGTGCGGGTCATCGGTAGCGTTACAGGGTGTTCTGGGGGGTATACAGCAACCGGCAAAACCGGTTGCATGCCAGCATCGGCTGACTGATCCGGCGTCGTCTCCACGTATCGAGCGAGGTGACGTCATGAGCATTTTTAGCCACTTCCAACAACGTTTCGAGTCCACCCGCCAGGAAGAACTTTCGCTGCAGGAGTACCTCGAGCTGTGCAAAGAGGATCGCAGCGCCTATGCCTCGGCGGCCGAGCGGCTGTTGCTGGCCATCGGTGAACCAGAGCTGATCGACACCTCAAGCAACTCCCGGCTGTCGCGGATCTTCTCCAACAAGGTGATCCGCCGCTATCCGGCCTTTGCCGACTTCCATGGCATGGAAGAGTGCATCGACCAGATCGTCTCCTACTTCCGCCACGCAGCCCAAGGCCTGGAAGAGAAGAAACAGATCCTTTACCTGCTGGGTCCGGTGGGCGGCGGCAAGTCGTCGCTGGCCGAAAAACTCAAGCAGCTGATGGAAAAGGTGCCGTTCTACGCCATCAAGGGCTCGCCGGTCTTCGAGTCGCCACTCGGGCTGTTCAACGCCACCGAGGACGGTGCGATCCTCGAGGAAGAATTCGGCATTTCGCGCCGCTATCTCAATACCATCATGTCGCCCTGGGCCACCAAGCGCCTGCAGGAGTTCGGCGGCGACATCAGCAAGTTCCGGGTGGTGAAGCTCTATCCGTCGATACTCAACCAGATCGCCATCGCCAAGACCGAACCAGGTGACGAGAACAACCAGGATATCTCGGCCCTGGTCGGCAAGGTGGATATCCGCAAGCTCGAGGAGTTTCCGCAGAACGACGCCGATGCCTACAGCTACTCGGGCGCGCTGTGCCGGGCCAACCAGGGCCTGATGGAATTCGTCGAGATGTTCAAGGCGCCGATCAAGGTGCTGCACCCGCTGCTCACCGCTACCCAGGAAGGCAACTACAACAGTACCGAAGGCCTGGGGGCGATCCCCTACACCGGTATCCTGTTGGCCCACTCCAACGAATCGGAATGGCACACCTTCCGCAACAACAAGAACAACGAAGCGTTCATCGACCGTATCTACATCGTCAAGGTGCCGTACTGCCTGCGCGTCAGCGACGAGATCAAGATCTACGACAAGTTGCTGATCAACAGCTCGCTGGCCAAGGCTCATTGCGCTCCCGACACACTGAAGATGCTCGCCCAGTTCACCGTGCTTTCACGCCTCAAGGAGCCGGAGAACTCCAACATCTACTCGAAGATGCGCGTCTACGACGGCGAGAACCTCAAGGACACCGACCCCAAGGCCAAGTCGATCCAGGAGTACCGCGACTCCGCGGGCGTCGACGAAGGCATGAACGGCCTGTCGACCCGCTTCGCCTTCAAGATCCTCTCCAAGGTATTCAACTTCGATCCGCATGAAATTGCCGCCAACCCGGTGCACCTGCTGTACGTGCTGGAACAGCAGATCGAGCAGGAGCAGTTCCCCGCCGAAGTACGCGAGCGCTACCTGCGCTACCTCAAGGAGTACCTGGCGCCGCGCTACATCGAGTTCATCGGCAAGGAAATCCAGACCGCTTACCTGGAGTCCTACAGCGAGTACGGCCAGAACATCTTCGACCGCTACGTGCTGTATGCCGACTTCTGGATCCAGGATCAGGAGTACCGCGACCCGGAGACTGGCGAGATCCTCAACCGCATCGCCCTCAACGAGGAGCTGGAGAAGATCGAGAAGCCGGCCGGCATCAGCAATCCGAAGGACTTCCGCAACGAGATCGTCAACTTCGTGCTGCGCGCCCGTGCCAACAACAATGGCAAGAACCCCAGCTGGCTCAGCTACGAGAAGCTGCGGGTGGTGATCGAGAAGAAAATGTTCTCCAACACCGAAGACCTGCTGCCGGTCATCAGCTTCAACGCCAAGGCCAGCAAGGAAGACCAGCAGAAGCACAACGATTTCGTCACCCGGATGGTGGAACGTGGCTACACCGACAAACAGGTACGCCTGCTGTCGGAATGGTACCTGCGGGTCAGGAAATCGCAGTAAAAGCGGCACGTCCCGGGCGCTTGGCGGTGTGCCCCGGCACACCGCCGGCCCGTGGCGGCAGCGACTGCTTTTACTTGCAGCTCGTAGCTTGAAGCTTGCAGCTGTACCCAGCTACCGGAGGGCCCATGAGCTACGTTATCGACCGACGCCTGAACGGCAAGAACAAGAGCACGGTCAACCGCCAGCGCTTCTTGCGGCGTTACCGCGAGCACATCAAGAAAGCCGTCGAAGAGGCCGTGAGCCGCCGTTCCATCATGGACATGGAGCACGGCGAGCAGATCAGTATCCCGGGGCGTGACATCGACGAACCGGTGCTGCACCACGGTCGCGGCGGCAAGCAGACCATCGTTCATCCAGGTAACAAGGAGTTCACCGCCGGCGAACACATCGCCCGGCCACAGGGTGGCGGCGGTGGCGGCGGGCGCGGGAAGGCCGGCAACTCCGGCGAGGGCATGGACGATTTCGTGTTCCAGATCACCCAGGAAGAATTCCTCGAATTCATGTTCGAGGACCTGGAGCTGCCCAACCTGGTCAAACGCCACCTTACCGGTGCCGACACCTTCAAGACCGTGCGCGCCGGCATTGCCAACGAGGGCAACCCTTCGCGCATCAACATCGTGCGCACCCTGCGCTCGGCCCACGCCCGTCGCATCGCCCTGACCGGCAGCAGCCGTGCGCTGCTGCGCGAGGCGCAAAAGGAGCTGGACCGACTCAAGGTCGAAGAGCCCGACAACTTCACCGACATCCAGGATACCGAGGCCGAGATCGAGCGCCTCAAGGCGCGCATCAATCGCCTGCCCTTCCTCGACACCTTCGACCTCAAGTACAACCTGCTGATCAAGCAGCCCAACCCCAGCTCCAAGGCGGTGATGTTCTGCCTGATGGATGTCTCCGGCTCCATGACACAGGCTACCAAGGACATCGCCAAGCGTTTCTTCATCCTGCTGTACCTGTTCCTCAAGCGTAACTACGACCGCATCGAGGTGGTGTTCATCCGCCACCACACCAGCGCCCGCGAAGTGGACGAGGAAGAGTTCTTCTACTCCCGCGAGACCGGCGGCACCATCGTCTCCAGCGCGCTCAAGCTGATGCAGGAAGTCATGGCCGAGCGCTACCCGGCCAGCGACTGGAACATCTATGCCGCCCAGGCCTCGGACGGTGACAACTGGAACGACGATTCGCCGATCTGCCGCGACATCCTCGCCAACCAGATCATGCCGCATGTGCAGTACTACACTTACGTCGAGATCACCCCACGCGAACACCAGGCGCTGTGGTACGAGTACGAGCGCATCGGCGAAGCATTTCCCGACACCTTCGCCCAGCAGCAGTTGGTATCGGCCGGCGATATCTACCCGGTCTTCCGTGAACTCTTCCAGCGCAGGTTAGCCACATGACCGCCAGAGAGCAGAGACGCCAACCCATTTCCACCGGCTCCGAATGGACGTTCGAGCTGATCCAGACGTACGACCGCGAGATCAGTCGCCTGGCCGCCCGCTACGCCCTGGATACCTACCCCAACCAGATCGAAGTCATCACCGCCGAACAGATGATGGACGCCTACGCCTCGGTCGGCATGCCGCTGGGCTATCACCACTGGTCCTACGGCAAACAGTTCCTCAGTACCGAGAAGTCCTACAGTCGGGGTCAGATGGGCCTGGCGTACGAGATCGTGATCAATTCCGATCCGTGCATCGCCTACCTGATGGAAGAAAACACCATGTGCATGCAGGCACTGGTGATCGCCCACGCCTGCTATGGCCACAACAGTTTCTTCAAGGGCAACTACCTGTTCCGCACCTGGACCGACGCCAGTTCGATCATCGACTACCTGGTGTTCGCCAAGCAGTACATTGCCCAGTGCGAGGAGCGTCATGGCATCGACGCCGTCGAGGACCTGATCGACTCCTGTCATGCGCTGATGAACTATGGCGTGGATCGCTACAAACGCCCCTACCCCATCTCCGCCGAAGAGGAACGGCGCCGGCAGAAGGAGCGTGAAGAGCACCTGCAACGGCAGATCAACGACCTCTGGCGGACCATTCCCAAGGGCGCCGAAAAGGGTGGCGACAGGGACGATGCGCGCTTCCCGGCCGAGCCCCAGGAGAACATTCTCTACTTCATCGAGAAGCATGCCCCGCTGCTCGAACCCTGGCAGCGCGAGGTGGTGCGCATCGTGCGCAAGATCGCCCAGTACTTCTACCCACAACGCCAGACCCAGGTGATGAACGAAGGTTGGGCGACCTTCTGGCACTACACGCTGATGAACGATCTCTACGACGAGGGCCTGATCACCGAGGGCTTCATGATGGAGTTCCTCCAGTCACATACCAGCGTGGTGTTCCAGCCAGGCTTCGACAGCCCCTACTACAGCGGCATCAACCCGTATGCCCTGGGCTTTGCGATGTACACCGACATCCGTCGCATGTGCGAGGCCCCCACCGAGGAAGATCGCCGCTGGTTCCCGGACATCGCCGGCAGTGACTGGCTTTCGACCATCAAGTTCGCCATGAGCAGCTTCAAGGACGAAAGCTTCATCCTGCAGTACCTGTCGCCCAAGGTGATGCGCGACCTCAAGCTGTTCAGCATCCTCGACGATGACCAACGTGACGACCTGCTGGTCCCGGCGATCCATGACGAAGCCGGCTACCGCACCATCCGCGAGCAACTGGCCGCCCAGTACAACCTGGGCAACCGTGAACCCAACGTGCAGATCTGGAGCATCGATCGCCGCGGCGACCGCTCGCTCACCCTGCGCCACCAGCAGCACAACCGCAAACCCCTGGGTGATTCCACCGAAGAGGTGCTCAAGCACCTGCACCGCCTGTGGGGCTTCGATATCCACCTGGAGACCGTTCAGGGCGACCAGGTGATGAAGACCCACCACATGCCGCCACGCGGCGAGCACAGCGAGGCCGGCGACTACGGGCGCATGGACCTGGCCGTGGTGCACCACCTCTAGCGGCAGCCCACCTCCATTGCTGCCGACAAGGTATCCTGTCGCCAGTAATGGAGGTTCCACATGCAGATCTACAAGGTTGGCGGCGCCGTGCGCGACCGTTTGCTCGGCCGTCCGGTCAGCGACATCGACTGGCTGGTGGTCGGCGCCACGGTCGAACAGATGCAGGCCGAGGGCTTTCGCCCGGTTGGTGCCGATTTTCCGGTATTCCTTCACCCCAGGACGGGCGAGGAATATGCCCTGGCCCGTACCGAACGCAAGAGCGGGCGCGGGTATGGCGGTTTCACCTTCCACGCGAGCCCCGAAGTCACCCTGGAGGAGGATCTGGTTCGTCGCGACCTGACCATCAATGCCATGGCCGAGGACGAGCACGGCAACCTGCACGACCCTTACCATGGCAAGACTGATCTCGAGCAGCGACTCCTGCGCCATGTTTCCCCGGCATTCGCCGAAGATCCCCTGCGGGTACTGCGCGTTGCCCGCTTTGCCGCTCGCTACGCGCCGCTGGGCTTTCGTGTGGCCAATGAGACGTTGCAGCTGATGCGCCAAATCGCCGAATCAGGCGAACTACAGGCGTTGACCGCCGAGCGCAGCTGGAAGGAGATCGAGCGTGCGTTGATGGAAAGTGAGCCGCAGGTATTCATTGAGGTGCTGCGCAGCTGCGGCGGGCTGAACGAGCTGATGCCCGAGCTTGAGGGCGCCAGTACACTGGCCGCGCTGTACCAGGCGGCAAGGCACCAGCAGCCGCTGGCGGTGCGCTGGGCGTGCCTGCTGCGCGGACTGCAACCTGCCGCGCTGAAGGCGCTTAACCAACGCTTCAAGGCGCCACGTGAATGCCAGGAGCTGGCGATGCTGGTGGGGGAGTTTGCCGATCGGGCGGACCAGGCTCCGCAACTGGAACCTGCAAGCCTGCTGGAGATGCTGCAGAAGTTCGACGTGTACCGACGGCCACAGCGCTTCGAGGACTTCATCGCCGCCTGCGAGATGGCGGCGCTGGGTTCAGGTTATCCACAAGGCGAGTACTTGCGCGGGGCCGCTGAAGCGGCGCGCGCCGTGGATGTGAAACCGTTGCTGGAGGCCGGGCTTGCCGGCCAGGGCCTGGGTGAAGCGCTGAAAGGTGAACGACTGAAAGCGCTCGAAGCCTACAAGGCTGCTTGACCTGCCCGGCCCCTTCGCAGGTAGACCCGCGAAGAGGCCGGCGCAGGCTAAGCAGGGGTCAACTGCAACCCGCGCCATTCGAACGGTACCGGCGCCAGTACCTGCTCGATGCGCGCTTCCCGCCACAACTGCCCCATGGACTTGCCCTCGCCCGGGTGCACCAGCTCCGGGGCGAGCAACGACAGCGGCCAGAGCACGAAAGCGTTCTTCAGGATCTCCGCGCGCGGCAACACCAGCCCATCGAATGTCCCGCACAGGTCATCGAACATCAACACGTCGATATCCAGCGGCAGCCCCTTGCGGTCCGGCGCGTAGCGGCCATTGTCGGCCTCGATGAACTTGAGCCGGCGGTCGAGTTCCAGCAGCGGCAGTTCGGTGCGCCCGCGCACCACCAGGTTGTAGAAAGGGCCACTCTTGATCCCCACGGCCTGGCTCTCGAACACCGCGGAACACTGCATGTCTTTGAGGATGCCGGCGAGGGCATCGAGCCCGGCACACAAGTGCCGCTCACGCTCGATGTTGCTGCCCAGCCCAAGGTATACCGTGCTCAGAGACATCCGCGCTCGATCTCCACGCCTACACCACCACGGGCCGCCGGTACCGCGCCCGGCTTGGTGAGTTTCAGGCGCACCCAGGGAATGTTGAATTCCGCCATCAACACCGCGACCAAGCGCTCGGCGAAGGTCTCGACCAGCTCGAAACGGGCCTGTTCGGCGAACGCCTGGATACGTGCCGAGACACTGGCATAGTCCAGTGCCAGCGACAGATCGTCACCGGCCGCCGCCGGGCGGTTGTCCCAGGCGAAGCTCAGGTCCAGGCGCAGGCACTGGCGAATATCCCGCTCCCAGTCATAGGCGCCGATCACGGTATCGACTTCCAGGCCTTCGATGAACACTCTGTCCAAGCACTTCTCTCCACAGCACGACAAGGGCGACGGGCGCCGTTAGAATCAGGGCGTCCTCGCCCGGAATAGTTAGCATGTTTTGGTCACTGGCGCTGCTTGCCTACCTGCTCGGCTCTCTGTCCTTCGCCATTGTCCTGAGCCGCCTCAGTGGCAGCCCCGACCCGCGCTCCAGCGGTTCCGGCAATGCCGGCGCCACCAACATGCTACGCCTGGCGGGCCGCAAACTGGCGATCCTGACGCTGCTCGGCGACCTGTGCAAGGGCATGTTGCCCGTGCTGTTGGCACGCCTGGCCGGCCTCGACCAGCAAGAGCAGGCCTGGGTAGGCATCTGTGCGGTGCTCGGCCACCTGTTCCCGGTGTACTTCCGCTTCAAGGGCGGCAAGGGCGTGGCCACCGCCGCCGGCATGCTCATGGCGCTGTACTTTCCAGCCGCCCTGCTGGCCATCGGCGCCTGGTTGCTGACCTTCTACCTGACCCGCACCAGCTCGCTCGCGGCGTTGATCGCCACACCGCTGACGCTGCCCTTGCTGGCCTGGCGCGAGCCTGAGGCGCTGCTGCCGATGACCGTGCTGACGGTGCTGATCGTCTGGCGCCACCGCCGCAACCTGCGTGACCTGTTCGCCGGGCGCGAACGCCACTTCTGATGCGTTCGCACAAGCCCGGCTCACTTCATACTGCCGGCAACTGCTCCATCGGCCAGCGCGCCTGCACGCTGATCGCCAGGTCCTGCTGCTGCCCGGCCAACAGACGCTGGCAACCGGCATAGGCGATCATCGCACCGTTGTCGGTGCAGAAGCGTGGGCGGGCGTAGTAGACGTTGCCCTTGATGCTGGCCAGCATCTCTTCCAACGAAACGCGCAAGGCCTTGTTGGCGCTCACGCCGCCGGCGATGACCAGGCGCTTGAGGCCGGTCTGCTTGAGGGCGCGCTTGCACTTGATGGTCAGAGTCTCCACCACCGCCTGCTGGAACGCCAGCGACACGTCGCAACGGGTTTGCTCGTTGTCGTCCCCGGCATCGCGGCATTGCTGCCAGGTATTCAGGGCAAAGGTCTTGAGGCCGCTGAAGCTGAACTGCAGGCCGGGGCGGTCGCACATCGGCCGCGGGAACACGAAGCGCCCGGGCGTGCCTTGTTCGGCCAGGCGGGCGATCTCGGGTCCCCCCGGATAATTGAGGCCGATCAGCTTGGCGGTCTTGTCGAAGGCTTCGCCGGCCGCGTCGTCCAGGCTCTCGCCCAGCAGTTCGTACTGGCCGATGCCATCGACCCGCACCAGCTGGGTATGGCCACCTGAAACCAACAAAGCGACGAACGGAAACTGCGGCGGTTGCTCTTCGAGCATCGGCGCCAGCAGATGGCCCTCCATATGGTGCACACCGATCGCCGGAATATCCCAGGCGAACGCCAGTGCCTGGGCGCAAGAGGCGCCCACCAGCAGCGCGCCGACCAGGCCCGGGCCTGCGGTATAGGCGATGGCGTCGATCTCGGTGGCGACGCAGTCGGCCTCCTGCAGCACCTGGCGAATCAGGGGCAGCATGCGTTTGACGTGATCGCGCGAGGCGAGCTCGGGCACCACGCCGCCATAGACGCGGTGCAGGTCGATCTGGCTGAACAGCGCGTCGGCCAGCAGGCCGCGTTCACTGTCGTATAATGCGACGCCAGTTTCGTCGCAGGATGTTTCCAATCCCAGTACTAGCATGGGTCCGTGCCTTGTGGAGGCTGAATTCGAAGGCGCGCATGATAGTCCCCGTGCCCGGTGCCGACCAGCGGTTTTCGATCAGAGGCTTTGCATTCCGGCCAGCTAAGGGTTAACATCCGCAACCCCTGAAAACCGACGTTCTCCAGCACACCTTATGTTTTGCCAGGAGCACGTCTACCCCGGTAATGAATTAAGGTAGCCCTGGATGCCAGCCGTCAAAGTTAAAGAGAACGAACCCTTCGACGTAGCTCTGCGTCGTTTCAAGCGCTCCTGCGAAAAAGCCGGTGTACTGGCTGAAGTTCGTAGCCGCGAGTTTTACGAGAAGCCGACCGCCGAGCGTAAGCGCAAAGCCGCTGCCGCTGTTAAGCGTCACGCGAAGAAAGTTCAGCGCGAACAGCGCCGCGCCGTTCGTCTGTACTAAGTACAGCCGTTCTACGCAAAGCTTCTGCCATGCCCGGCCTCGCGCCGGGCTTATGGTAGCGGTTGCTTGAAACCCTTGGCCATGCGCCTGGGGCGCCCCGGCAAAAGCCATGGGCAACCTGCCTCAACGCGTCAGAACTGGTCTTTGGCCAGGCGTGCACGTCTTTTCTGACGAGCCCTCACCGGCTACCGACGAGCACACACCTCTTCCTGCGACACCCCACGCCAAACCCGCGCACAAGCGTTTAGACTTGCCAGTTGCCAGATGACGAGGCTGCCATGGCCGGGCTGATTCCCCAGAGCTTTATCGATGATCTTCTCAACCGCACCGACATCGTCGATGTGGTGAGTTCGCGCATCCAGCTGAAAAAGACCGGCAAGAATCTCTCCGCCTGCTGCCCGTTCCACAAGGAAAAGAGCCCCTCCTTCACCGTCAGCCCCGACAAGCAGTTCTACTATTGCTTCGGTTGCGGCGCTGGGGGTAACGCCCTTGGCTTTGTCATGGACCACGACAACCTGGACTTCCCCCAGGCAGTCGAGGAGCTGGCCCGCGCGGCCGGCATGGAAGTCCCCCGCGAGGAAGGCCGCCGCGGGCAGAAGCCACGCCAACCGACAGACTCGCCGCTGTACCCCTTGCTGGAGGCGGCCAGCGAGTTCTATCGCCAGGCCCTGCGCAGCCACGCCACCCGCAAGGCGGCAGTGGAGTACCTCAAGGGGCGCGGCCTGTCCGGCGAGATCGCCCGCGACTTCGGCCTGGGCTTCGCGCCGCCGGGCTGGGACAACCTGCTCAAGCACCTGGGTGCCGACTCGCTGCAACAGAAAGTGATGATCGACGCCGGCCTGCTGATCGAGAACGCCGAAAGCGGCAAGCGCTATGACCGCTTCCGCGACCGGGTAATGTTCCCGATCCGCGACAGCCGCGGCCGGGTCATCGCCTTTGGCGGCCGGGTGCTGGGCGACGACAAGCCCAAATACCTGAACTCCCCGGAAACCCCGGTGTTCCACAAGGGCCAGGAGCTGTACGGCCTGTACGAGGCACGCAAGCACAACCGCAACCTCGACGAGATCATCGTCGTCGAAGGCTACATGGACGTCATTGCCCTGGCCCAGCAGGGCTTGCGCAATGCGGTGGCCACCCTCGGCACGTCCACCAGCGAGGAGCACCTCAAGCGCCTGTTCCGCGTAGTGCCCAGTGTGCTGTTCTGTTTCGACGGCGACCAAGCTGGCCGCAAGGCCGCCTGGCGCGCCCTGGAGGCGACCCTGTCGAGCCTGCAGGACGGCCGCCGCGCACGCTTCCTGTTCCTGCCCGAAGGCGAAGACCCGGACAGCCTGGTGCGCGCCGAAGGCACCGATGCCTTCCAGGCCCGCATCAACCAGCACGCCCAGCCACTGGCCGACTATTTCTTCGAGCAGTTGAGCAACGAGGCCGACCCGCGCTCTCTGGAAGGCAAGGCGCACATGGTGACGCTGGCCGCACCGCTGATCGAAAAGGTCCCGGGCGCCAACCTGCGCCAACTGATGCGCAACCGCCTGAAAGACATTACCGGCCTCGACCCGCAGCAGATGGAGCAACTGGCCCAGAGCGCGCCAGCACCCAGCGCACCGGATTACGACCCCGGCTACGACTACGACGCCATGGCAAGCTACGCGCCTGACCATGGCGACATGCACTACCAGCCCGACTATGCCGCGCCACAACAGGAGCAACGCCCCTGGACTCCGAACAAAGGTGGCGGCAAGAAGCAGTGGGACGGCAAACCCTGGGACAAGAAAGGTGGCAAGCCGTGGCAGCGCGATGGCCAGCGCGGCGAAGCGCCGCCACGGGTACCCGCGCCAGTGGAACCACCGACGCTCTCGGCCCTGCGCACCTTGCTGCATCACCCGCTGCTGGCCGGCAAGGTCGAGGATGCCAGCCACTTCGCCGACGAAGAGCAACTGTACAGCCAGCTGCTCGTGGCCCTCATCGAGGCCGCGCAGAAGAATCCTAAGCTAAGCTCAATGCAGCTGATCGCACGCTGGCACGGGACCGAACAGGGTCGCCTGCTGCGCGCCCTGGCGGAAAAGGAATGGTTGATCGATGCCGACAACCTTGAACAACAGTTTTTCGACACTATAACTAGCTTGTCCGCTCGCCAGCGCGAGCGCAGCCTGGAACATCTGCTCAGGAAAGCGCGTCTAAGTGAACTGAGTACAGAGGAAAAATCTCAGCTGCTTACCCTGCTGAGCCGTAATGTTCCCGCACAAAACCCGACCTCATCTGGCGCGTGAGGTCCATGCTCGGGTATAATCCTCGGCTTGTTTTTTGCCCGCCAAGACCTTCAGTGGATAGGGTGTTATGTCCGGAAAAGCGCAACAGCAATCTCGTATCAAAGAGTTGATCACCCGCGGTCGTGAGCAGGGCTACCTGACTTACGCGGAGGTCAACGACCACCTGCCAGAGGATATTTCAGATCCGGAGCAGGTGGAAGACATCATCCGCATGATCAACGACATGGGGATCAACGTATTCGAGAGTGCTCCGGATGCGGATGCCCTGTTGTTGGCGGAAGCCGACACTGACGAGGCCGCAGCCGAAGAGGCCGCCGCCGCATTGGCGGCTGTCGAGACCGATATCGGCCGCACGACCGACCCGGTGCGCATGTACATGCGCGAAATGGGTACCGTCGAGCTGCTGACCCGCGAAGGCGAGATCGAAATCGCCAAGCGTATCGAGGAAGGCATCCGTGAAGTCATGGGCGCCATCGCTCACTTCCCGGGTACTGTCGACTACATCCTCGGCGAATACGACCGTGTCACCTCCGAAGGTGGCCGTCTGTCCGACGTTCTCAGCGGTTACATCGACCCTGACGACAACATCGCCGCACCGACCGAAGAAGTACCGATCCCGGGTGCCAAGGCCGCTGCCGCGAAGGAAGAAAGCGACGACGAAGACGAAGAGAACGCCGATGGCGACGACGAGGAAGAGGCCGAAAGCGGTCCGGATCCGGTTGTTGCCGCCCAGCGTTTCGGTGCAGTCAAGGATCAGCTGGTCGATACCCTCAAAGTGCTGAAGAAGCACGGTCGAGGCCATAAAGACAGCATCAGCGCCATGCAGGCGCTGGCCGACCTGTTCATGCCGATCAAGCTGGTGCCGAAGCAGTTCGACGTTCTGGTCGAGCGCGTACGCGGTGCCCTGGATCGCCTGCGCCAGCAAGAACGCGCCATCATGCAACTGTGCGTGCGTGACGCGCGCATGCCGCGTGCCGACTTCCTGCGCCTGTTCCCGAGCAACGAGACCGACCAGACCTGGTCCGGTGACCTGGCCAAGCGCAACACCAAATGGGCCGCAGCCCTGGGTGAGAAAAACGCCGCCATCGTCGCTTGCCAGCAAAAACTGATCGACCTCGAGACCGAGACCGGCCTGACCGTCGCCGAGATCAAGGACGTCAACCGCCGCATGTCCATCGGTGAAGCCAAGGCTCGCCGCGCCAAGAAGGAAATGGTCGAGGCGAACCTGCGTCTGGTGATCTCGATCGCCAAGAAGTACACCAACCGCGGCCTGCAATTCCTCGACCTGATCCAGGAAGGCAACATCGGCCTGATGAAGGCGGTGGACAAGTTCGAATACCGTCGCGGCTACAAGTTCTCGACCTACGCCACCTGGTGGATCCGCCAGGCGATCACCCGCTCGATCGCCGACCAGGCGCGCACCATCCGTATCCCGGTGCACATGATCGAGACGATCAACAAGCTCAACCGTATTTCCCGCCAGATGCTGCAGGAAATGGGTCGCGAACCGACCCCGGAAGAGCTGGGCGAACGCATGGAAATGCCTGAGGACAAGATCCGCAAGGTCCTGAAGATCGCCAAAGAGCCGATCTCCATGGAAACCCCGATCGGTGACGACGAAGATTCGCACCTGGGCGACTTCATCGAGGACTCCACCATGCAGTCCCCGATCGACGTGGCCACGGTCGAAAGCCTCAAGGAAGCGACCCGTGACGTGCTCTCGGGCCTGACCGCACGCGAAGCCAAGGTTCTGCGCATGCGTTTCGGCATCGACATGAACACCGACCACACCCTCGAAGAAGTCGGCAAGCAGTTCGACGTGACCCGCGAGCGGATCCGTCAGATCGAAGCCAAGGCGCTGCGCAAGCTGCGTCACCCGACGCGAAGCGAGCATTTGCGCTCCTTCCTCGACGAGTAAAGACGAACCCCGGCCCAGGCCGGGGTTTTTCTTATGTGACAGAAGGTCGTGGCCCCTGTCTACCCAGCGGGCGGGAAGCCCGTCTACACTCGAATCAGACCCCCTGATCGAGAGGCCGCTATGCCCCTGATGCCGGCCTTCCTGTTGCTGATCCTGCTCGCCTGGAACACAACGGCCGGCGCCCTGACCCTGACCGACGAGGAACAAGCCTGGCTCAGCGCCCACCCGCAGCTGCGCCTGGGCGTCGATGCTTCATGGCCGCCGTTCGAATTCCGCGACCAAGAAGGTCGCTACCAGGGATTGGCCGCCGATTACATCGCCTTGATCCAGGAACGCCTGGGGATCACCCTCAAGCCGATCGAGCCCAGCAGCTGGACCGAAGTCCTCGCGCAGGCACGCAGCAACCGGCTCGACCTGCTGCCCGGCATCATGTCCACCCCGGAACGGCAGGGCTACCTGGCCTTTACCCGCCCTTACCTGGACTTCCCGATCGTCATCCTCGCCCACTCCGGCGGCGCGCAACCGCGCAACCTCAAGGACCTCTACGGCCTGAAGATCGCCGTGGTGGAGAACTACGCCCCCCATGAGCTGCTGCGCACCCACCACCCGGACCTCAACCTGGTGGCCATGCCCAATGTCAGCTCCGCCTTGCAGGCCCTGGCTACCGACGAGGTGGACGCGGTAGTCGGCGACCTCGCTTCGAGTATCTGGAGCCTGCGCCAGCTCAAGCTCGACGGTTTGTATGTAAGCGGAGAAACGCCGTACCGCTACCAGCTGGCCATGGCCGTGCCGCGGGAACAGAAGATGCTCGTCGGTATCCTCGACAAGGTCATGGCCGACATGAGCAGCAGCGAAGTCAGCCACATTCAGCAACGCTGGGTGGGCAACGTCGTAGACCAACGGACTTTCTGGCACGACGTGCTGCTCTACGGCCTCCCGGCCGTGCTGGTGCTGATGGCCATCCTGGCAGTGGTGATTCGCATCAACCGCCGACTGAGCTCGGAGATTTCCCGGCGCATCGCTCTGGAACAGGAACTGCGCAGCAGCGAATACCACTACCGCGGCCTGATCGAGAGCCTGTCAGCGGTGGCCTGGGAAGCCGATGCCAACGACTTCAGCTACAGCTATGTGTCGCCGCACGCCGAGGACCTGCTCGGCTACCCGACGGGAGAGTGGCTCAAGCCGGGCTTCTGGCGCAGCATCCTGCACCCCGAAGATGCCCTGTGGGCGCAGGCCTACTGCGACAGCGAAACAGCCGCCGGGCGCGACCACAGCCTCGACTACCGGGTGATCCGCGCCGACGGCCATACGCTATGGGTGCGCAACATCGTCAGCATGATCGAACACGGCCACAAGTCGCTGATGCGCGGGTTGATGATCGACATCAGCGAAACCAAGCACACCGAAGATGCCCTGCGCCTGTCGGAGCAGAAGTTCGCCTCGGTGTTCCAGCAGTGCCCGGACATCCTGATCATCGCCCGGCACAGCGACGGCTGCCTGCTGGAGGTCAACGAAGCCTTCGAGGAACTGATCGGCCTGAGCCCGGCGCAAGTGATCGGCCGCACCGCCACCGAGCTCGGCCTGTGGGGCGTGGCCGGTACCGGCCCGGCCCTGCTCGAGCGCCTGCATCGCGGCGGCATCCGCAACCTGGAAATGACCTTCCGCCGCAACAACGGCGAGTTGTTCACCGGGCTGACCTCGGCCGAGACCTTCGACCTCGACGGCATGCCGGCGCTGGTGGTGGCGATCCGTGATATCAGCCAGTTGAAGGAAACCCAGCAGCAATTGCAGACCTCCGAGGAGAAGTTCGCCAAGGCCTTCCACGCCTCACCCGATGGCCTGTTGCTGTCACGCCAGAGCGACGGCCTGCTGCTGGAGGTCAACGAAGGCTTCTGCCGCCTCACCGGCTACGACATCAGCCCAACGGTCGACCAGACCTCGCTGGACCTGGGTATCTGGGTCGACCTCAACGAGCGCCAACGTCTGGTCGATCAACTGCAGCGTGACGGTTTCGTGCGCGATTTCAGCTGCCACATCCGCCGCAGCGACGGGCAGATCCGCCTCTGCGAACTGTCCGCCCGGCCATTGCCCATCGGCGGCGTCGACTGCATGCTGACCATCGCCCGCGATATCACCGAACGCCACCTGATGCAGGAGAAGCTGCAACTGGCCGCCACGGTGTTCGAGAACACCGCCGAGGGCGTGCTGATCACCGACACCGACCAACGCATCAGCGCGGTCAACCGCGCGTTCAGCGAAATCACCGGCTACAGCGAGATCGAAGCCCTCGGCCAGACCCCGCGCCTGCTCGCCTCCGGCCAGCATGACAGCGCCTTCTACGTCGCCATGTGGCACCAGTTGACCGCCGAAGGCCACTGGCAGGGCGAGATCTACAACAAGCGTAAGAACGGCGAACTCTACCCCGGCTGGCTGACCATCAGCGCCGTGCGCAACCACGAACGCGAGATCACCCACTTCGTCGCCGTGTTCGCCGATATCTCCAGCCTCAAGCACGCCCAGGCCAAGCTCGACTACCAGGCCCACCACGACCCGCTGACCGGCCTGCCCAATCGCGCCCTGTTCGAAAGCCGCCTGCAGGCCGCGCTCAGTTGCGCCCAGGTATCCAACCGACAAGGCGCGGTGCTGTTCCTCGACCTCGACCGCTTCAAGCACATCAACGACAGCCTCGGCCACCCGGTGGGCGACCTGTTGCTCAAGGGCATCGCCCAACGCCTCAAGGAGCAGGTGCGCGATGTCGACACCGTGGCCCGCCTGGGCGGCGATGAGTTCATCATCCTTTTGCCCGGCCTGCACAAGCCCAGCGACGCCAGTGCCATCGCCAACAAGCTGCTGGCCGGCTTCCACGCACCGTTCCAGGCCGGCGAGCACGAGTTCTTCACCAGTGCCAGCATCGGCATCAGCCTGTACCCACAAGACGGTACCGATGTCGCCAACCTGATCCGCAACGCCGACGCCGCCATGTACCGCTCCAAGGCCAAGGGCCGCAACCGGGTCGAGGCCTACACCCGCGAACTGACCACCCAGGCCAGCGAGCGCATAGCCCTGGAGCACGAACTGCGCCGCGCCATCGAGCGCAATGAGCTGAGTCTGTGCTACCAGCCCAAGTTCAGCCTCAAGACCCAGAGCCTGGTGGGCGCCGAGGCACTGATTCGCTGGACCCACCCAACCTTCGGCGACGTGCCACCTGAGCAGTTCATTCACCTGGCCGAGGAGAACGGCACCATTCTCCAACTTGGCGACTGGGTACTGGAGCAAGCGTGCCGGCAAATGCACGCCTGGAAAACGGCCTACCACGCCTTCGGCCCGCTCTCGATAAACCTCGCCGGCGCCCAGCTGCGCCAGCCCAACCTGGCGCGGCGCATCGAGCAACTGCTGCGCAACTACCAGCTCAAGGCGGGCGACCTGCAACTGGAAATCACCGAAAACTTCATCATGAGCCAGGCCGAAGAGGCGCTGAGCGTACTGCACCAACTCAAGCAACTGGGCGTGCAGCTGGCCATCGACGACTTCGGCACCGGCTACTCCTCGCTCAGCTACCTCAAGCGCCTGCCGCTGGACATCCTCAAGATCGACCAGTCATTCATTCGGGGCCTGCCCGACGACCCCCACGACGCCGCCATAGCCCGCGCGATCATTGCCCTGGGCCGCAGCATGCAATTGACGATCATTGCCGAAGGCGTGGAGAACCAGGCGCAGCAGCGCTTCCTCGCCGCCGAAGGCTGCGAGCAGATCCAGGGCTACATCGTCAGCCTGCCCCTGCCACCGAACGAATTCGCGGCGACCTTTCTTCGCATAGCACAAACGGATCTTTCGGATGGCACGCTATCTAAACCCTCGTTATAATCCAGCGCACTTGCTGAGGGCCTATAGCTCAGTTGGTTAGAGCAGAGGACTCATAATCCTTTGGTCCACGGTTCGAGTCCGTGTGGGCCCACCATCTTCGAAGCCGCGCATTGCGCGGCTTTTGCGTTTTTGTGGGGCCGGCATCGCCTACGCCGCCCGGCCTGACTTTTGCTCGACGACTATTCGCACACAATCTACTCGTCAGCCGGCTCGAAGCGCTCGCCACGAAACACCCGACGTGGATTGCCACGCTCGATGCGGTGATGGAACAACCGCCGCTCCGCGCGCAGTTCGCTGTCGACCTGCTCTGCCTGTTGCGCCAGGCGTTGACCGATGAACAGCAGCGCCAAGCGCTTGTTGGCGTGCTGGCTACGCTCGCTCTGTACCTTGACGCTGACGCCGCTGGCCAGGTGCGTGGCGCGCACTGCCGAGTCGGTGGTGTTGACATGCTGACCACCCGGCCCGGACGAACGCAAGGTCTCGAAGTGGATCTCGCTCGCCAATTCCGGTGCCGGTGGCGCAAACCGTGCGCCCCCAAAGAACCAGTTCTTGCGCGCATGCCCCGGCCGGTACGGACTGCTGCACGTCCATTGCAGCGAGCCCGTCCAGTGATCCGCCAGGCGCTCGGCCTGCTCGCCATCCAGTGCCAGCAACACCGAGCGCAAGGTACCGCGCCGCGGCCCCGGCTCTTCTTCGAGTATCCGTACCGCCACGGCCTGGGCATCCGCTTCGGCCTGCAGCCTGAGCAATGCCTTGGCCACTGCCAGGGCACATTCTTCCGGCCCCTGAGCCGCCGAGAGTTGCAGTAGGATCATCAGCAGCACCCTCCGCGCGTCTTGTAGGTGAGCACCGGTTTCAGTCGTGCCAGCACGCGAACCAACCCCGCTTCACGCAAGGCACCCACCACCGAGTCGATAGCCTTGTAGGCCTCCGGCGCTTCCTCGTAGATCAGCGCCCGGTCGGCGCAGATCACGCGGCTGCCTAGTGCCGTACGACTCAGTTGCTCGACGCTGTAGCGCGAGGCGAGGCGGTCCTTGCACTCGCTGCGCATCCATTTGCGTCCGGCGCCATGGGCCAGGGACAACAGGCTGCGCTGGTCGGCGATCGGCTGTACCAAGTAGCTGTAGTCGCCGCGCGAACCAGGGATCACCACCGCCCCCTGATCCGACGGTGTGGCGCCTTTGCGATGCAGCCAACCATCGAGCCCGTCGACCTGCGCTGGCGACACCAGGTTGTGGTTGATGTCGAGCAGTACATCGCCATCGGCACGCAAGCGGTCGAGCATGCGCCGGGCAATCAACTGACGGTTGGCTTCGGCAAAACGCAGCGCGCCGTCGTGCCGGCCCAGGTAATGAGTGCTGGCCTCGCTGCCCGCCTCCAGTCCGTGATGACCGAACAGGTCGACCTGCTCACGCAAGATCGCCTCGCCCAATCCACGCGAGCCGCTGTGCACCAGCAACAGCAGGTGTTTGCGCTCGATGCCCAAGGCTGCCAGGGCCGCATCGTCGTAGTTTTCATCGAGTTGCTGCAGCTCGGCGAAGTGGTTACCACCACCAATGGTGCCTAGAGAACGCTCGTGCCCCGTGGCAGGCAAACCGAGGCTGGCGACGGCCTCCTGCCACGTCTCGTCGAGCGGCAGGTCGAGGTTGCCAAGGCGTTTCTCCAGCTTGTCCAGATGCAGCTTGGCGGTCGGGATGTCCGTGCGCCACAGCGCCATGCCACAGCCGATGTCATTGCCGACCAGCGCCGGGTACAAACGCCCCACGGAAAAGAATGCCGCGCCGACCGGATAGCCACGCCCCGGATGCAGGTCCGGCATGCCGGCCACCCGATGCATGCCCCCTAGGCGAGCGGTGGTTTCGAGTTGTTGGATCGCTTTTCCTTCGATCCAGGTGTCGTCCGCGGCGACCAATACGGCGCCGTCGGACAAATTGCGAATGCAAGTGCCCATAGTCCAATCCTGATGGGTTGAAACAAAAAAATGTTCGGATTGGCAGGCCAGAGGCCGGGCGTTGCGGTACCGCTAACGAGTAGCGGCGAATGCGATCAAGCCAGGCGCGACCTGCAAAGGGTGATCAACTGTTGCATGATGTACCTCCTTTGCTGTCGGGTGAGAGAAGGCGGGCATCTTAGGTGTGTAATTCCCACCTTGCAACAACCTTGATCACATTTTTACCAGGAGAACAACGTCATGGCCGAAAAACCTGACCGCTCCGCGGTACAAAAAGCAATACACTGGCGGCACAGTGCCCAGCTTCCACTCATTTTCGCCAAATTACGCTAAACACCAGTAACCACGCTACTTCCAGCTAACTATGCCTACGCTAACCTACGCACGGTTTCACTGGGTTTGCAGCGTCTCCAGGCAACTCATAATCCTTTGCTCCACGGTTCAAGTCCGTGTGGGCCCACCACCTTCAAAGCCGCGCACTGCGCGGCTTTTGTGTTTCTGCCTGCGTACATCCCCGCTAATTGTCCTGTTGTCACCTGGCATTTTTGCCAGATGTCCAACGCTGCCTAACTTGTTAAACCTGAAGCACCGCAATATTGCGCTGACGAAAAGTTACAACCTTCAGGCTATTACGTTGTTAATTCGTGCCTGACCTGTGCTCCAGACCGGACGGAAATCAACGCATACTCAATGTGATCGGGAGACTTGGCTTGGACGACTCAATGGGCAAGACATGGATGCGTTTGGCGGCGATAGCGGCGGTAATTTCGAACATGACCGCCTGTGCCGCCCCTGCGCAAGCCCCACGCACGATCATGCCGGGTGCTGCACAGAGCAAAGCGCCCTTGCTGCTTTCAACCGATCCGGGAGCTGAGCGCTTCATCCCGGTGGGCAAACTTCTTACTGGCACTGGAAACTACAACTGCACGGCAACTTTGATCGCGGGGGCGGACACGCCCGCTCCGGATCATCCGGCGCTGATACTGACGGCCGGACATTGCGTCGAAGAATCTGATGACAATACCGTCATTGTTGATCGACCGGGAGAAAAGGCCTGGTCATTTACACCTGCCTTTTTCATTGATACCCAGCCAAAACATGTATCGTTTGGCATTGCCCGAGTGGTGTATGCCACGATGAAAGACGTGGATCTGGCAGTGCTGCAGTTGGATTCGACTTACGGTGACCTGGCATCACACGGCGTATTTCCACTGCGCCTTGCGACAGCGACCACTTCGCCAGAAACGCCCATCGAGTTGACACACATTCCGGTGACTGGCGTGCCGCCGGAGGAGCGTTTCCTGAGGTACTCGCAGTGTCGAGCGGATGCGTACCAGTTTATTTACGAGGCCTATATTCCGTGGCGATGGTCTGAAGCCATGCCCAATGATTGTCAGGGGGTTGCTGGCGGCACCTCTGGCTCACCGGTGTTTGCACAGGATGGCAAGGACGTGATTGCGGTGCTGAACACTACCGCGACACCGGGTTATGTGGGGTGTGGCCCTGGTCGCCCCTGCGAACTGACGGGCGAGGGGCTGCCTGTCCCCCGTGAAGGAAGCAGCTACGCTATCCCCGTGGAACGCCTAGCCCTGGCCCTGAAGGCCGATAGCACGGTGGACCTGAGCCAGCTCGATCCCGGGCATGGGGTGACGTTGACGCGGACAACTTTCAGCTGGTCGACACGAAGTAACGAAGTGATCGATGGCGAACTTGTGCCAGCTCAATTGAATCTGAAGATAGGCATCGACGATGGTTTCGACGTCGTGCGTTACAAGATCGGGTTGGCCAATTCGACCCACTGTGCCGACATCGACGGATACAGTGCGCCAACCCCCATCGAAGAACAGCCGCTGATCGCACAGCAAATGCCCAAGCAAGAAGGGATCTATGCCGCCTGTGTCATTGGCAGAAGTGCGAACGGCACTTGGCAATCGCCAAGCCATGCGACCGTGAGATTGCGACGAATCGACGAGACACCACCAACCATGGTGCCCGGAGTTTCAGAACGTGACCTTGGCGGATACCTCCAGGTGAGGCCTGAATATGTCCCGTGGGAAGTGACCACCCTGCGTGTGAAACATGGTCCGGCCGGTGTTGTAGATTGCGATACGCCAGACGGTTATGCACGCCATCGAAATAATCACTGGTACCCTGTGGAAAACCAATCCGGACCCTGGAGATTCTGTGCATACGGCGCTGACGATGCGGGTAATATAGGCCCCGCTGTGACCCGTGATTTCTAGTCAACGGAATCGCCTTCACGGGTTCAGGCCGATAAGTGCATGATGCCCGGCGCAGCGGCAAAGTGCCTTTAGCACACCCGTTCTATTTCGCCATCACGACCGCGTTTCTAGAATCCCTCCATCGCTTCGGCACCGGGTCGGAGCCCAGTGATCGAGGGAACGTCACATGAACATCCAAGGAACGCTTGGGACCCTGCTCGTTGTACCGATGCTGGCCACGCTCGCAGGTTGCGTGGCACCGGGCTCCTACAACCAGGGCCAGCAGCCCAGCCAGATGGCCGGCGGCAATGCCCCGTGCACGCCCAGCGCAACCGACAACCTGATCTCCACAGGCCGCAGCCTGCTCAGCATCGCCAACTCCGTGCTCGAAACCAAGAACAGCATGAATGGCACTTCAGCCACCTATGACCAACGCATGCAGCTTGCGGAGAACGCGCAGAAGGTCAACAAAGGCAACCAGATGCTCGACAATGTCGAGAGCATGACTGCTGGCCTGAAGTCGCCCTGCGCCACGGCGCAAACCAGCGCATCACGTTGATCAAATCCGACCAGGGCTGCGCAGCAGCCCCGGTCGTAAACGTCTATCGGCGATTCAAGCCGACGCCAGCACCTTGCAGCCACGCCGCGAAATCTCGATCCTCGTGTAACTTGCCTCACCCAGCCCGCTGATCCGGTCAAGACAGGCGGCAGGGTCGTGCAGCGGCAGCTCCAGCAACTGCCGGGTATCGCGCTCCCACCAGCGCGATGCGAGCAGGCGCTCGATCATCGCTTCCGGATATCGATAACGCACGACTTTGGCTGGAAAGCCCGCCACCACGGCATAGGGCGGCACATCCCGAGTCACGAGGGCGCGAGTGGCGACAATCGCGCCCGTGCCCACTTCGACGCCCTCCATGATCATCGCACCTTCGCCGATCCACACGTCATGGCCAATGCGTGCCGGCGTGCTCGGCGGCTCGTATTGCCACTGGGTACCGGTGAACTGGAAAGGGTGGGAACTCAGCCAGTCAGTGGGATGAGCGTATTTTTCCTGGCCGATGACCACCGCGCTGCCGATCGAGCAATAGCGCCCGATCGACTCGACCACCTGCAGCGACCCGCCACTGCGGATATAGGTGTGAGCCCCGATCGAGACATCCAGGGTGGCGGCGCTGACCGCCACATCGCCGATGCGCACCTCGGCCTCGAGCGCCAGCCTGGCGCGCTTGCCGAACTTGGAAATGCCCGTGCTCACCTTGCAACCGTGTTGGCGAATCCATCGCCGCCAGTACCAGTCCTTGAACTTCATGGGTCAATCACTCCTGCCATGGTCCAGGCTGCCGAGCGGCAGCGGCCCGCTATCGTACCGCCTTGCCAACGTAATGCCAGCCCTGGGCGCCTTGCGCGAATCGGTCGCGCTTGCATAGGCTAGCAGCTCGACAAAAGAGACCTACCATGCCGGCCACCTCCTCCATCACCCTCGACGCCATCGATCGCCAGTTGATCTCCCTGTTGCAGATCAACGCCCGCGAAAGCGTCGCCACGCTCGCCCGCCAACTGGGGATCGCCCGTACCACGGTGAACTCGCGCCTCGAACGCCTGGAACGCAACAAAGTGATCACCGGCTATGGCGTGCGCCTGGGGCAACGCCTGATCGGCGGCGGCCTGCAGGCGTACGTGGGGATCAAGGCGCAGCCGCGCTCAGGCAAGGACATCGTGCGCCACCTGAGCGCCATGGGGCAGGTCCAGCAGTTGTGCGCGGTCAGTGGCGAATTCGACTATGTGGCCTGGCTGCTCAGCGACTCACCGGAGCAGCTGGACCAGTTGCTCGACCTGATCGGCAGCCTCGACGGGGTGGAGAAGACCACCACGTCGATCATCCTCAGCAGCAAGGTGGACCGCGGGCAGCCAGGCTGAGGCCCTCAGGCCTCCATCGCGTCGAGCAGCCCCTCCAGCAGCGCCCGTACCGTTTCCGCCGAATGCAGGATCGACCAGATCATCGCCCGCCCCGCCTCGGGGGCATGGTGCTGGGCATAGTCGTCGGCTATTTCCTGGATGGCCCGGGCCAGCATGCTGGCGTGAACCAGGGCGTCGGCGGCATCGACGCCGGGGCGTACGGTAAAGATGGGGGGATGACTGGACTGGCAGGAGCAGAAGGACTGCTCGGTGGTCGGGTTCAGAGTGAGGGGTGGGTCGGGGACGATCTTTTTCATGGTGTTGCCTCCATTACCGGCTCAAGGAGGCCACCACGCAACCTTCTCACGGGAATGGGTGGCAGCCATGGGCGGGGTGAGAACCGGCGAAGTTGGAGGCTACATTCCGGCCAGGCAAAACCTGCCCGCGCACAGCTGCCATGACAGCATGCCTCCAGTTTGATCGCCGGGTTCTCACGCCCGATCACCGAATAGGCGGTGACCGGCTGAAGTTAACCGCGAAGGTTTACCCGCACAGCCAGACCGGAGCGACAGGGCTTGTAGGATAGGTCTCGTTAAATTTCACGTCTGTAGGAAATGGTCTGACAAACAAAAACCTAGCATCCTCCCAATGACATATCCGGCAACTCTCCCCCGCCAGCACTCCCTCGATCCACGTTTAGGCTGATGACATCTGCCCTATTGACGTAGCACAAACCTCACCACAAACTATACGCGAATCACGTACAAAAAATGGATGCCCTATTTATCGAGCTGCCCGCTTTCGAGCGCTTTCGCAGCCAGTATCTGGACGATGAAGATTTCCGGTCTCTGCAACGTGTACTGCTTCTGCATCCCCATGCGGGTGACGTCATCAAGGGAACGGGCGGCCTCAGGAAGGTGCGTTTCGCCGATGCACTACGCCATAAAGGCAAGCGAGGCGGCACCCGGATCATCTATTACTGGTGGCAGGCTGGGCTGCAGTTCTGGCTTTTCACGCTTTACGGAAAGGAAGTCCAGGATGACTGACATCGCAGCAACGCCAGGCCCTGAAGAACCTGCTTGAACGCGAATACCTGATGAGGACGACCAATGCCACGCAACATCTTCACTGAACTCACCGAAGGTTTCGACGCCCTTGCCGATGAGCGCGCCGGCAAACTGACCCTGCGTTCGCACAAGGTAGCCTTCGAGGAACTGGCCCCGCTGGCCCCCAATGAACTGACCGAGCTGCGCCAGCGCCTGAACATGTCCCGGGCGGTGTTTGCCGCGTACCTGCGCACCAACGCCCGCACCCTGGAGAGCTGGGAGCAAGGCCGCTCCAAGCCCAACGCCCAGGCCGTGGCGCTGATTCGGCTGGTGCAGAAGTACCCTGAAACCGTCGAGCACCTGGCGTCATTGAGCTGATTCGTCATTTTTTAATAAACATCAATCATCAAGACGAAATAAATCACATAACGACGTCAGTTTTCACCTTATTAACGAACACCCCACTTCATAAAATGGCCACCAGGCATTCTCTATACTCAGGCTCCGCCCCCTGCGCAGCCCCTGGCAAGGTCATTACATGAACAAGAAAAACCGCCACCCCGCCGACGGCAAGAAACCCATCACCATCTTCGGCCCGGACTTCCCCTTCGCCTTCGACGACTGGCTGGAGCACCCGGCCGGCCTGGGCAGCATTCCCGAGGCGCGCCATGGCGAAGAGGTGGCGATCGTCGGTGGCGGTATTGCCGGGCTGGTGGCGGCCTACGAGCTGATGAAGCTGGGCCTCAAGCCCGTGGTGTACGAAGCTTCCAAGCTGGGTGGCAGGCTGCGTTCGCAGGTGTTCAACGGCACCGACGGCATCGTCGCCGAACTGGGCGGCATGCGCTTCCCGGTATCGTCCACCGCCTTCTACCACTACGTCGACAAGCTGGGCCTGGAGACCAAGCCCTTCCCCAACCCGCTGACGTCGGCATCGGGCAGCACGGTGATCGACCTTGAAGGCCAGACCTACTACGCCGAGAAATCCGCCGACCTGCCTCAGCTGTTCCACGAAGTGGCCGACGCCTGGGCCGACGCCCTGGAGAGCGGCGCGCAGTTCGCCGACATTCAGCAGGCCATTCGCGACCGCGACGTACCGCGCCTGAAAGACCTGTGGAACAAACTGGTGCCGCTGTGGGACGACCGCACTTTCTATGACTTCGTCGCCACCTCGCGCTCGTTCGCCAAGCTGAGCTTCCAGCACCGCGAGGTGTTCGGCCAGGTGGGCTTCGGCACCGGCGGCTGGGACTCGGACTTCCCCAACTCGATGCTGGAAATCTTCCGCGTGGTGATGACCAACTGCGACGACCACCAGCACCTGGTGGTCGGCGGCGTCGAGCAGGTGCCGCAGGGCATCTGGCGCCATGTACCGGAGCGCTGCGCCCACTGGCCGGCGGGCACCAGCCTCAGCACGCTGCATGGCGGCGCGCCGCGCACCGGGGTCAAGCGCATTGCCCGCGCCAGCGATGGGCGCCTGGCGGTCACCGACAACTACGGTGACGTACGCCACTACGCTGCTGTGCTCACCACCTGCCAGAGCTGGCTGCTGACCACCCAGATCGACTGCGAAGAGTCGCTGTTCTCACAGAAGATGTGGATGGCCCTGGACCGCACGCGCTACATGCAGTCGTCGAAGACCTTCGTCATGGTCGATCGCCCGTTCTGGAAGGACAAGGACCCGCAGACCGGCCGCGACCTGATGAGCATGACCCTCACCGACCGCCTGACCCGCGGCACCTACCTGTTCGACAACGGCGACGACAAGCCGGGGGTGATCTGCCTGTCCTACGCCTGGATGAGCGACGCCCTGAAGATGCTGCCGCACCCGACCGAAAAGCGCGTGCAACTGGCACTCGACGCGCTGAAGAAGATCTACCCCAAGACCGATATCGCCGGGCATATCATCGGCGATCCGATCACCATCTCGTGGGAGGCCGACCCGCACTTCCTCGGCGCCTTCAAGGGCGCGCTGCCGGGCCACTACCGCTACAACCAGCGCATGTACGCACACTTCATGCAGGCCGACATGCCCGCCGAGCAGCGCGGCATCTTCATCGCCGGTGACGACGTATCGTGGACCCCGGCCTGGGTCGAAGGCGCGGTGCAGACGTCGCTCAATGCCGTGTGGGGTATCATCAACCACTTCGGTGGCCAGACCCACCCGGACAACCCCGGCCCGGGCGATGTGTTCCACGAGATCGGTCCGATCGCCCTGGCCGACTGAGCGAAGGAGTAGCGCCATGCGCATCGCCCTGTACCAGGGCACGCCAAAGCCATTGGACGTGCCCGGCAACCTCGAGCGCCTGCAGCACCAGGCCCAGCTGGCCGCTGCCCGCGGCGCGCAATTGCTGGTGTGCCCGGAGATGTTCCTCAGCGGCTACAACATCGGCCTGGACCAGGTGGAACGCCTGGCCGAGGCCGAGGACGGCCCCTCGGCGATGAGTGTGGTCGAGATTGCCCAGGCGCACCGGATTGCCATCGTCTATGGCTACCCCGAGAGGGGCGAGGACGGCGCGATCTACAACAGCGTGCAGTTGATCGACGCCCATGGCCGCAGCCTGTGCAACTACCGCAAGACCCACCTGTTCGGTGAGCTCGACCGCTCGATGTTCAGCCCGGGCGCCGATCACTTCCCGGTAGTCGAGCTGGACGGCTGGAAGGTCGGTCTGTTGATCTGCTACGACATCGAGTTCCCGGAGAACGCCCGGCGCCTGGCGCTGAACGGCGCTGAGCTGATCCTGGTGCCGACAGCGAACATGGCGCCCTACGACTTCGTCTGCCAGGTGACCGTGCGCTCGCGGGCGCAGGAGAACCAGTGCTACCTGGTATATGCCAACTACTGCGGCAGCGAGGGCGAGATCCAGTATTGCGGGCAGAGCAGCATCATCGGGCCGGACGGCGATGTGCTGGCGATAGCCGGCCACGAGGAAGGACTGTTGCTGGCAGATCTGCAGCGCGAGCGGATATTGAAAGGGCGGGAAGCGTTTCCCTACTTGGCGGACCTGCGTCGGGATCTGCACTGATTGGGGCCACATTGCGGTCCATCGCCACGACAAGCCGGCTCCCGTAGGGGGCCAGCCAGAACAGACAACCTCAGCATTGCGCGCTAGCATGGCGTCATGTCCGACGCCATCCGCCACCTTACCCTTGCCAACGGCCTGCGCCTGACCCTGCGCCATGCCCCGCGCCTCAAGCGCGCTGCGGCAGCGCTGCGGGTGCATGCCGGCAGCCACGATGCCCCGGCGTGCTGGCCGGGCCTGGCACACTTTCTCGAACACCTATTCTTCCTCGGCACCGCGCGCTTCCCGCTGGACGACGGCCTCATGCGCTATGTCCAGGGCCTGGGTGGCCAGGTCAACGCCAGCACCCGCGAACGCACCACCGACTTCTTCTTCGAAGTGCCGCCCACGGCGCTGGCTGGCGGGCTGGAGCGTCTGTGCCAGATGCTCGCCGAACCGGACTTCGCCATCGAGCGCCAGCGCCGCGAACGCGAGGTGATTCATGCCGAGTTCATCGCCTGGTCGCGCAACCCCGAAGCCCAACGCCAGTTCACCCTGTTGCAATCGGTGTCGGCGCGCCATCCGCTGAGCGCTTTCCATGCCGGCAACCGCTACAGCCTGCCGCTGGAAAGCCCGGCCTTCCAGCAAGGGCTGAGACTGTTCCATCAACGCCACTATCAAGGCAAGCAGCTCACCTTGAGCCTGGTCGGTCCGCAGTCACTGGATGAGCTGGCACAACTGGGCAGACGATACGGCGAGTTGTTCGCCCAGGGTGCGAGCACCGTCCGCAATCCGCCGCCCGCCTTGCTCGAAGCGCCTTTGCGCCAGCCAACTGCATGGGGTGCCCGTCATGACTGGCTGTTCGCCCATGACCGCGCGCCGGAAGGCGCAGAGCAGGCGCTTGAATTGTTACTGGCCCAGCTCACCGACAGCCGGCTTGGCGGTTGGCTGGATGCCTTGCGCAAACGGGGCTGGCTGCAGGACTGCAAGGCGCAACAACTCCACGCCCATGCCGGGCAGCTGCTCTGGCATGTCCAGTTGCAGCTGTCGGACGAGGCCTGCCTGGCCGAGGCCCGGGCGCTGCTGCATGGCTGGCTGGGTTTCCTACGACAGCAGGATCCGGGACAGCTGAACCTGCGCTTCACTCAACTGCAGCAACGCCGGGAACAAGCTGGCAGCGCGCTCGAACTGGCCCAGCGCGACAGCGCCGGCCGGCCATTCAGCGGCCTGTCCGCCCAAGGCCTGACCGCCTTCGATGCACTGTTGGCCGACCTGCCATCCATGGTTGCGGGAGACTGGCAACTGCCCCCCGAGGAAGCACTGCTGGCAGACGCACTGCCCACGATCGGCAGGGCATTGCCAGCCGCGCTCGGTATCGGCCACTGCCTGCCGCCAGCACGCCAGTTCGCGGCCCTGGACCTGCGCTGGCAGGTTCCGTCACCTCTGCGCCAACGCCTGTGGACCGTTCTCGAGCACAGCCTCCGACCGTTGCGCGAGCGTGCCACGCAGGCGGCATTGCAACTGGGCTTCGAGGCCTGCGGTGAGTACTGGCAGTTGCGCCTGGCGGGGCATCCCCTGGCCGTGATCAACGCCACGCAAGAGGCGCTCGCGTTGCTGCGCGCGCCTGCCAGGCAGCATTGGCACGCGCCAGCAGCAGCCGAAGCACCCTTGATACCGATCCGCGCCTTGCTCAAGGCACTGCCGGACACCTTGCTGATGGACGCAATGCAACCACTACCGTCCTGCACGCCGGACCAGGCGCAGCTCGATTCACTCTGGCAGCAGGCTCGGTGGCAGGGGTTGGCGCAAGGATTCGACGCGGCGCAGCAGGGGGCGCTGGGAACCGTGTTGCAAGGCCTCATGGGCCAGCCTGCCGAGCCTTCAGCGCCACGCCCGATCCAGGGACGCCACTGGCGGCAAATCCAGACTCCGGGCAGCGAGCCCGCACTGTTGCTGTTCTGCCCGTTGCCTGCGCATCTGCAGCCCACCGGTCGCCTGCTCGCCCAGCTGTTGCAAGGCCCGGTCTATCAACGCCTGCGCGTCGAGTTGCAGTTGGGTTATGCAGTGTTCAGCGCCTTTCGTCAGATCGAAGGCTACGGTGGACTCCTGTTCGGCGTGCAATCGCCGCACGCCAGCCACGCAGAGATCCTTGGCCACCTGCTGGATCTGCTGCGCCATGGTGCCACGCTGGACGCCGCTGCCCGTGCGCAGTTGGCAGACCAGTTCGACGAAGCGGCGATGAGCAACGCCGATGTCGTGCAATGGGCCTGGCAGGCACATATGGCGACACATAATCCGGACCTTTCGCGCATGCAGCGGTCTATTCTCAACGTCGAACAAGCTCAGTTGGACGAACTTCTGCAGCAACTCATCGACGCCAGGCACGGTTGGCTGTGCATGGCCAATGCCGCCGCCCCAGACGCAAAATGGCGATGACGCATGGGAGGATTGTTACCGTTTGTGCAAGGGCACATTTCGAATAATTAACCTTTCGGTACAATTTTTTCTTGTAAGATAGCGCAATCTCGGTCAATGGAACCTCTCGTGCCTGAGAGAACCCAATAATGAACCGACCACCTCAAACCCATCCGGAAGGAGCAAACCCATGTGGACCAAACCTGCATACACTGACCTGCGTATCGGCTTCGAAGTGACCATGTACTTCGCCAACCGCTAAGCGGCAGTGCGTTACGACGCCTCGGCCCGCCGGGGCGTTGTCGTTTTTCGGATCAGCGTTTACGAGGGCGCGCATGTACATCCAGATTCTCGGTTCCGCCGCCGGTGGCGGCTTCCCCCAGTGGAACTGCAACTGCGTCAACTGCAAGGGCTACCGCGACGGCACCCTGCGCGCCACGGCGCGTACCCAGTCGTCCATCGCCCTGTCCGACGACGGCGAGCACTGGATCCTGTGCAATGCCTCACCGGACATCCGCGCCCAGCTCCAGGCCTTCGCGCCAATGCAGCCGGCCCGTGCCCTGCGTGACACCGGTATCGATGCCATCGTCCTGCTCGACAGCCAGATCGACCACACCACCGGCCTGCTCAGCCTGCGCGAAGGCTGCCCGCACCAGGTGTGGTGCACCGACATGGTCCACCAGGACCTGACCACCGGCTTCCCGCTGTTCAACATGCTCAGCCACTGGAACGGCGGGCTGGTGTGGAACCGCATCGAGCTCGCTGGCAGCTTCGTCATCGACGCCTGCCCGAACCTGCGCTTCACTCCCTTCCCGCTGCGCAGCGCCGCGCCGCCCTATTCGCCGCACCGTTTCGACCCGCACCCCGGCGACAACCTCGGGCTGCTGGTGGAGGACACCCGCACCGGCGGCAAGCTGTTCTACGCGCCGGGCCTGGGCCAGGTCGACGCCAAGCTGCTGGAGATGATGCATGGCGCCGACTGCCTGCTGGTCGACGGCACCCTGTGGGAGGATGATGAGATGCAGCGCCGCGGCGTCGGCACCCGCACCGGCCGCGAGATGGGCCACCTGGCGCAGAATGGCGCAGGCGGCATGCTCGAGGTGCTGGACGGCTTCCCACGTCAGCGCAAGGTGCTTATCCATATCAACAACACCAACCCGATCCTCGACGAAGACTCGCCGGAACGTGCCGAAGTACAGCGCCGCGGCGTGGAAGTCGCCTTCGATGGCATGAGTATCGAGTTGTAAGGAGGCCCTGTGAGCGACGCAACGCCGATGTCCCCTGCCGAGTTCGAGCAGGCCCTGCGCGCCAAGGGCGCCTATTACCATATCCATCACCCCTACCACGTGGCGATGTATGAAGGCCGCGCCAGCCGCGAGCAGATCCAGGGCTGGGTGGCCAACCGCTTCTACTACCAGGTGAACATCCCGATGAAGGATGCGGCGATCCTGGCCAACTGCCCGGACCGCGAAATCCGCCGCGAATGGATCCAGCGCCTGCTCGACCACGACGGCGCACCCGGCGAGGACGGCGGCATCGAGGCCTGGTTGCGCCTGGGCCAGGCCGTGGGTCTGGACCCCGAGCAGCTACGCAGCCAGGAGCTGGTGCTGCCCGGCGTGCGCTTTGCCGTCGACGCCTACGTCAACTTCGCCCGCCGCGCCAGCTGGCAGGAGGCCGCCAGCAGCTCGCTGACCGAACTGTTCGCCCCGCAGATCCACCAGTCGCGCCTGGACAGCTGGCCGCAGCACTATCCGTGGATCGACCCGGCCGGCTATGAATACTTCCGTACCCGCCTGGGCCAGGCCCGGCGTGATGTGGAACACGGCTTGGCGATCACCCTGCAGCACTACACCACCCGCGAAGGGCAGGAGCGCATGCTGGAGATCCTGCAATTCAAGCTGGATATCCTGTGGAGCATGCTCGACGCCATGAGCATGGCCTATGAACTGAACCGCCCGCCGTACCACAGCGTCACCGCCGAGCGGGTCTGGCACAAGGGGATCGCCCTATGAGTTTCGACCGTCAACAAGTGCCCGCCTGGCGCCCCGGCTATCGTTTCCAGTACGAGCCCGCGCAAAAGGGCCACGTGCTGCTATACCCCGAGGGGATGATCAAGCTCAACGACAGCGCCGGCCTGATCGGCGGGCTGATCGATGGCCAGCGCAGCGTCGCCGCGATCATCGGCGAGCTGCAACAGCAGTTCCCCGGTGTGCCCGAAGTCGCCGACGACATCGAGCAATTCATGGAGGTGGCCCGTGCCGAACACTGGATCACCCTCGCCTGAGGTACCGGTCGGCCTGCCGCTGTGGCTGCTGGCCGAACTCACCTACCGCTGCCCGCTGCAGTGCCCGTACTGCTCGAATCCGCTGGATTTCGCCGAGCAGGGCAAGGAGCTGAGCACCGAGCAGTGGTTCAAGGTGATGGCCGAAGCCCGCGAGATGGGCGCCGCGCAGATCGGTTTTTCCGGCGGCGAGCCGCTGGCGCGCCAGGACCTCGCCGAGCTGATCGGCGAAGCCCGGCGCCTGGGCTACTACACCAACCTGATCACCTCCGGCATCGGCCTGACCGAGCAGAAGATCGCCGCGTTCAAGCAGGCCGGGTTGGACCATATCCAGATCAGCTTCCAGGCCAGCGACGAGCAGGTGAACAACCTGCTGGCCGGCTCGAAGAAGGCTTTCGCGCAGAAACTGGAGATGGCTCGGGCAGTGAAGGCCCACGGCTACCCGATGGTGCTCAACTTCGTCACCCATCGGCACAACATCGACCGGATCGACCGCATCATCGAGCTGTGCATCGCCCTTGAGGCCGACTTCGTGGAGCTCGCTACCTGCCAGTTCTACGGCTGGGCGCACCTCAACCGCCTTGGCCTGCTGCCGACCCGCGCCCAGCTGGAACGGGCCGAGCGCATCACCAATGAGTACCGCGACAAGCTCAAGGCCGAAGGCAGCCCGTGCAAGCTGATCTTCGTCACCCCCGACTACTACGAAGAGCGCCCCAAGGCCTGCATGAATGGCTGGGGCAGCCTGTTCCTGACCATCACCCCGGACGGCACCGCCCTGCCCTGCCATGGCGCGCGCCAGCTGCCGGTGCAGTTCCCCAATGTGCGCGACCATGACCTGCGCCACATCTGGTACGACTCGTTCGGCTTCAACCGCTTCCGGGGCTATGACTGGATGCCCGAGCCGTGCCGCTCGTGCGACGAGAAGGAAAAGGACTTCGGCGGCTGCCGCTGCCAGGCCTTCATGCTCACCGGCGATGCCAGCAAGGCCGACCCGGTGTGCGCCAAGTCACCGGACCACGGCATCATCCTCAAGGCCCGCGAAGAAGCCGAGCACGCCACGTTGGAGATTGAACAGATGACCTTCCGCAACGAGCGCAACTCCCATGTCATTGCCCGCGGCTGAGTTCAGCGCCACCCAGGCGGTGGCCGCCGGGACCGACTTCGCCGAACTGAAGGTCGGCGAACACGGTGTGTTCTGGAACGAGTTCCGGCCCGCCGATGGCGCTTGTCGGATCTGGCATTGGCGCGACCACCAGGCACGCTGCCTGACCCCGGACGGGTTCAGTGTGCGCAGCCGGGTCTACGAGTACGGTGGCGGCAGCTTCAGCCTGAGCGACGAAGGGCTGGTGTTCGTCAACGAACAGGACCAGCAGGTCTACCTGCAGGCACTGGACGGCAGCTTGCCGCGCCGGCTCACCCATGCCGACGACCGCCGCTACGGTGATGTGCAGTGGCATGCGGGCCTGGTTCTGGCCGTCGAGGAACACCACGGGGAGCAGGTCGAGCATCGTCTTGTGGGTCTCACTGCAGAGCATCGGCAGATCCTGGCAGAAGGCGCCGACTTCTATGCCTCCCCCACACTGAGCCACGATGGATGCCGCCTGGCCTGGATCGAGTGGGACCGGCCGGCGCAACCCTGGACCGTCACCCGCCTGATGTGCCGGGAACGCGAATCTTCTGGCGCCTGGGGCGCGGCACGCTGCGTCGCCGCGCAGGACGAATCCTTGCAGCAGCCCCGCTTCGATGAGCAAGGCCGCTTGTACTGCCTTTCCGATCGCGACGGTTTCTGGCAACCCTGGGGCGAACTCGACGGACACTGGCAACGCCTGCCCGCCACATCCGCAGACCACGCCGCCGCTCCCTGGCAGCTAGGCGCCAGCACCTGGCTGGCCCTCGGCGCCACCAGCTATCTGGCCAGCTGGTTCGAGGGCGGTTTCGGGCAACTGGGGTTGCGCCGCGACAGCGGCGAAGTGGAACGTTATGCCAGTGCATACACGCGGTTCCGTAGCCTGGCCTTGGATAAGGAGCGGATCTATGCAGTGGCCGCCTCGCCGATCAGCCCAGCAGCGGTGATCGCCATCGACCGGCGCAGCCACGAAGTCGAAGTACTGGCAGGCGGCGCCGAGGTACTGCCGGTGGAATGCATCAGCCGCCCACAGCCGATCCGCTATGCCAGTGGCGATGGCTCGGCCCACGGTTTCTTCTATCCAGCCATGCAAGGTACGGCCGGCCTACCCCCACTGGTGGTGTTCATCCATGGCGGCCCGACCTCGGCCTGCTACCCGGTGCTCGACCCGCGCATCCAGTACTGGACCCAACGCGGCTTCGCCGTCGCCGACCTCAACTACCGAGGCAGCAGCGGCTACGGTCGCGCTTATCGCCAGGCGCTGCACCTGTGCTGGGGCGAATGCGACGTCGAGGACGCCTGCGCGGCAGTCAGGCATCTTGCCGAGCAGGGCCTGATCGACCCGGCCCAGGCCTTCATCCGCGGTGGCAGCGCCGGGGGCTACACCACCCTGTGCGCCTTGGCCTTCCAGGATGTGTTCCGTGGCGGCGCCAGCCTGTACGGCGTCAGCGACCCCGAAGCGCTGGGCCGAGCTACCCACAAGTTCGAAGGCGACTACCTGGACTGGCTGATCGGCGACCCGCAACGCGATGCCGAGCGATATCGCCAGCGCACACCATTGCTGCACGCCGGGCGAATCAAGGTACCGGTGATTTTCTTCCAGGGTGAACTGGATGCGGTGGTGGTACCGGAACAGACACGCAGCATGCTTGAAGCCCTCAAGGCCAATGGCATCGAGGCCGAGGGGCATTTCTACGCGGGCGAGCGACATGGCTTCCGCCAGGCGGCGAACCTTGCGCATGCGCTTGAGGAAGAGTGGAAGTTCTACTGCCGGTTGCTAGGCCGGTAACTCACCTGGGGCTGCTACGCAGCCCCAGTCTTCAGCGCTTGGCAATGATGTACACCGCGTGCACGATCCCGGGGATGTAACCCAGCAAGGTCAGCAGGATGTTCAGCCAGAACGCGCCACCGAACCCTACCTGGAGGAAAACGCCCAGCGGCGGCAGGATGATGGCGATGATGATGCGGATGAAGTCCATGCAATGCGCTCCTTGAAGGTGTATCAACACAGACTAGCCGCACCTGCCGGAGGTTCCACCGGGCAAAAAAACGCCCCTGGCCATGTATTTCAGACCAGAGGCGATGCGCAGGAACGCGAGACGGTTCGTTGAAATTCTGTACGTCGGCTGCCGGGTCAGGCCGGCACTTCACGGCGATTGTGCTGTTGGGCATGCAGCCGGGTGAACGCCCGGGCCAGGCGCAAGAGCATCTCGTCGATGTTGCCCTTGCTCACGGTCAATGCCGGCGAGAAGCGCACCACGTCGGCCTGCGGCGCATTGAGCAGCAAGCCTTCCTGCAACGCAGCCTCGACCAGCTGCGCCGCGGCACCCTCACGCAGTTGCAGCCCCCACAACAGCCCCTGGCCGCGCACTTCGCCCTGGCCGTAGCGACCAGCCAGGCGGCTGAGGCCATCGCGCAGGTGGCGACCACTGTCCATCACCTGTTCGAAGAACCCCGTCTCCAGCACGGCCTGCAGCACAGCCAGCCCGGCAGCGCTCATCAATGCGTTGCCATGGTGGCTGCCTTCCAGCTCGCCCGGCTCGGCGCAGCAGGCACGCCCGCGGGCCAGCAGCGCGGCCAACGGCACACCGCCGCCCAGGCCTTTGCCGAGGGTGATGATGTCGGCCCGCACGCCGTAGGTTTCTTCTGCCAACAGGGCGCCGCAACGTCCTACACCGGTCTGCACCTCATCGAGGATCAGCAGAATGCCCAGCTCACGGCACAACCGCTCGACACCCTGGAGGTACTCACGGGTGGCCGGGATCACGCCGGCCTCACCCTGTATCGGCTCGAGCATGATCGCCACGGTGCGCGAGTCGACCGCCGCATGCAGCGCCGCCAGGTCGTTGAACGGCACCTTGCTGAAGCCCGGCAAGCCGGGCTCGCAACGGTTGCATGGCAGCGGGTCGGACGCCGACAACGCCCCGAGCGTGCGCCCATGGCAGCCTTGGCTCGCGGTAATGATGTGATAGGCGCCGTTGCGGTGCAGCTGACCCCATTTGCGCGCCAGCTTGATCGCACCCTCGCAGGCCTCGGCGCCACTGTTGAGCAGGTAGGCCTGATCACTGCCGGTACGCTGGCACAGCAACTCGACCAGGTTCAGCAGGCCGCGACTGTGGTAGCCCGCGCCAGGATTGATCAAGGCCTGGGCCTGGTCGCCCAGGGCCTTGACCAGCACGCTCGGGCTGTGACCCAGGCTGTTCACCGCGCAACCCTGGGTGAAGTCCAGGTAGGCGTGACCCTCGTCGTCCCACAACCACGACCCCTGGCCTCGCACAAACACGTGCGGCGCACGCTCGATGCTGGGCATCAGTCGCTCGCGGGAGCACTGCGCGGCGGCGGGCACGCTCACCGAGGCACGCTCGGGCTCAGCGACAGCGGGTGCCGAACGGCGCAGGTTGAACAGGTTCATCGGGACTCCGGCCAATCACGGTGGTGGGCGTTCAAGGTTCCGGTCTGGCGCCGGAATTGAATATTCTGCCTTGCCTATCAAAAGTGTTTTTCAGCTGGGGTAACAATCGCCGGGATAAGCGCTGTAACCCGTTGGAATACGGCGATAGACTAGGCCTCTGGTCGTTTCGCGGCCATTTCGTTTTCTCAGCTTTTTCGATAAGTATCACTTATGGATTTTCGCCAACTGCGTTACTTCGTCGCGGTCTATGAAGAAGGCCATGTGGGCCGCGCCGCCGAACGCCTGTCGCTGTCCCAGCCCGCGCTGTCGCAGCAGATTCGCCAGCTGGAGCACAGCCTCGACCTGAGCCTGTTCGAACGCAGCAACAAACGCCTGCTGCCCACGCTAGCCGCGCATACCCTGTACAACCACGCCGTGCCCTTGCTCGATGGCCTGCAACGGGCCCATGAGGCCATGGGCAACTTCAAGGGCCAGTCGCTGCGCACCCTGGCCATCGGCGTACTGCAGACCGTGCGACCAAGCCTGGTGCCGCAGTTGCTGGAGCGGGTGCGCAAAGCCCAGCCGCACCTGGTGGTACAGATCTATGAACTGTCGGGGTCGGAGATCGAGCGGCGCCTGCTCAACGGTAGCCTGGACATCGGCATCAGCTACCTGCCGCCACGCCAGCCAGGGCTGCATGGCTTGCTGCTGTACGAAGATGAACTGCAGTTGGTCATCCCCCGTAGCCACCCGTTGAAGGACTTCAAGAAGGTCTCGATCCGTCAGGCGGCCGAGTTGCCGATGCTGATGCTTGGCGAGGAATTCCAGATCCGCCAGATCTGGAAGGCGCAGCTGGCCAGCCAAGGGCGCAGGCCGCAGGTGCAGGCCGAGATGAACAACATGGCGGGGATCCTCGACAGCCTGGCGCACACGGCGCTGGTGACCATCCTGCCGGGCCGGGCCAAGGATGCCGCGCAGGACGACCAGGAGCTACTGTGGAAGCCCCTCAGCGAGCCACGTATTCCACTGAAGGTAGGCCTGGTGTTCCGTGACGCGCAACGCCAACAGGCCTCGGTCGAGCTGCTGCGCAGCTTGCTGGAGGAGGAGGCCGACCCACGCCAACTGGGGATATCGCCGCTGGACGCGCTTGGCTGAAACACGCGCACAAAGAAAACCCCGCCTAAGCGGGGTTCTCCAGACTGTTTCCCTTCGACATCCCTATCATCCCGCCATCCTGGCAGGAAATCCTTCTTGTCCCTGTTCTATCTTTTCGCGCTTCCTGCGCAACTTCCTTGTAAGGCGTCCTGCTCTGTCCATTGCGCGTCCTGCGCTACGTCCATGTAAGAAAGAGTAACCGTGGATCCAATCTTAGGAAAGAGGCGAAACGTCACTACGTCGTGTAAGCCAAAGCTTACAAAAGAGATCCATTCATAAACATGCGCCGCCGACCAAACAAAAAGGCCGCCCCCGCAGCCGAAATTGCATCCGGTGTGGGGGCGGCCTCATGCCGCAACAGGGCTGCCAGGCAGCCCGGCGGGGTCAGAACTGCGCAGCGTCCAGCAGGTACAGCGACTCGCTACCGGCCTTTACCGAAGCTGCCAGCGAATGAACTCGCGGCAGCAGGCGGGCAAAGTAGAACCGTGCCGTGCCCAGCTTGGCGCCATAGAAATCAGCATCCCCTTCACCGGCCTTGGCGGCACGCGCCATCAGTGCCCACATGTAGGCATAGGCGACATAACCGAATGCGTGCAGGTACTCGACCGAAGCCGCGCCGATCTCATTGGGGTTGCCCTTGGCCTGATCCAGCACCCAGTTGGTCAGCTCGTCGAGCTGGTCGAGGGAGGCTGCCAGGGGCTTGGTGAACTCGCCAAGGTCAGCGGCGCTGGCGCCGATGAACTCGCGGATCTCGTCGGCGAACAGCTTGTAGTAGGCGCCACCACTGGCCACCACCTTGCGACCGACCAGGTCCAGTGCCTGGATACCGTTGGTGCCTTCGTAGATCTGGGTGATGCGCACATCGCGCACCAGCTGCTCCTGGCCCCATTCGCGGATGTAGCCATGGCCGCCGAAGACCTGCTGGCCATGCACGGTGCACTCCAGGCCCAGGTCGGTAAGGAAGGCCTTGGCCACCGGGGTCAGCAACGCCACCAGTTCCTCGCTGCGCTTGCGGGTCGCGGCGTCTTCGCTGTACTTGGCGCTGTCGAGCTGCATCGCCACATAGGTGGAGAACGCGCGGCCGCCTTCGGTCAGCGCCTTCATGGTCAGCAGCATGCGCCGCACGTCCGGGTGGACGATGATCGGGTCGGCCACTTTGTCCTTGGCCTGCGGGCCGGTCGGGGCGCGACTCTGCAGACGGTCACGGGCGTATTCCACGGCATTCTGGTAGGAACGCTCAGCCGAGGCCAGGCCCTGGATGCCGACACCCAGGCGCTCGTAGTTCATCATGGTGAACATGGCCGCCAGGCCCTTGTTCGGCTCGCCGACGATATAGCCGACCGCTTCGTCGAAGTTCATCACGCAGGTGGCCGAGCCCTGGATGCCCATCTTGTGCTCGATCGAGCCGCAACTGGCCGGGTTGCGCGCGCCGAGGCTGCCATCTTCGTTGACCAGGAACTTGGGCACCAGGAACAGCGAGATGCCTTTCGGGCCTGCCGGTGCATCCGGCAGCTTGGCCAGTACCAGATGGATGATGTTCTCGGTGAGGTCATGCTCGCCACCGGTGATGAAGATCTTGGTGCCGCTGACCTTGTAGCTGCCATCAGCCTGGGGCTCGGCCTTGGTGCGGATGATGCCCAGGTCGGTACCGGCGTGGGGCTCGGTGAGGCACATGGAGCCGGCCCAGACACCGCCGTACATGTTCGGCAGGTACTTTTCCTTGAGCGCTTCACTGGCGTGGGCGTTGATCGACAGGCAGGCGCCGGCGGTCAGCATCGGGTACAGGCCGAAGGCCAGGCTCGAGGCATTGACCATTTCCTCGACCTGGGCGGAAACGACCTTGGGCATGCCCATGCCACCGAAGAGCGGATCGCCGCCAACGCCGACCCAGCCCCCTTCGGCATAAGTGTTGTATGCCTCGATGAAGCCCGCCGGGGTGCGCACCGAGCCGTTGTCCCAGTGGCAACCCTCTTCGTCGGCGGCACGGCTCAACGGCGCGATGGTCTTGCCGGTGACCTTGCCGGCCTCCTCCAGCACGGCCATGGCCGTATCGGCATCGACTGCCTCGGCAAGGCCGGGCAGTTGCGACCAGAGCGTGGCCACGTCGAAGACTTCATTGAGGACGAAGCGCATATCGCGCAGGGGCGCTTTATATTCAGCCATGACAACCTCTCGCTATAAGGGTCGGGGCGGCCCGTGAAGGCCGCGGCACTGGGATGACCGCAGTGTAACCGAACAACTTTTACGAGACATAGGGTCATCATGCGACCGAATGGTCAGGCATAGTCACGCGCTAACCCGCCATGCGCACGGCCCCACGCCGCGACTGCTGACCAAAGGTCATGACGCAGTTACGCCCCGCTCCCTTGGCGCTGTACAGCGCCTGGTCGGCGGACTTGAGCACTTCGTCGGGGTTGCGGTGCTCGACCTGGCGCTCGGCGACACCGATGCTGATGGTCACCGACACCGTAGTGTTGGCGCCGCCCCCACGGCGCTGGCGACCGGTGGAGTCATCCTGCGGTCGGCTGTTCTGGTCGCGCAACTGGATCGCATAGTTGGCGATCATCTCGCGCACCGCCTCCAGGTGCGGCAGGCATTCTTCGGCGGTCTTGCCGGCGAACACCAGGGCGAACTCCTCGCCACCGTAACGGTAGGCGCGCCCGCCCCCGGTCACCTTGGACAAGCGGCTGGCAACCAGGCGCAACACCTGGTCGCCGACATCGTGACCATGGGTGTCGTTGAATTTCTTGAAGTGGTCGACGTCGGTCATGGCGATCACATAGTTGCGCCCCAGGCGTTGCATGCGCTCGTTCAGGGCGCGCCGCCCCGGCAGGCCGGTCAGCTCGTCGCGGAAGGCCATCTGGTAGGCCTCATGGGATACCGCGGCGGCGATCATCAGCATCACCTGGCTGCACATGATGTTCAGGGTGAACGGCAGGATGAAGGTCTTGGGCAGCATCCAGAAGATGCCGATCAGGCCGATGATCTGCGCGGCATGCAACGGCCTGGGCTCACGCAGGTACTGCACCACCAGCAGGATGAATACCGCCAGGAACAGCGGATAGGCCAACTGGATGAGGCTCATCCACTGGCCATGCAGCGAGGGCCAGCGGATCTCGGCCAGCCAGCCCAGCAGCGCCTCGGGGAAACTTTGCTCCAGCGCCACCGCCACGCTGCTCACGGCGAACAGCACGGCGAACCGGGCCAGCAGGTCCTGGGCCAGGTGCGTACGCTCCTGCCAGGCGCCATACAGGCCGAACAGCGCCGGCAACAACAGGCAGACCAGGTGGAAGATCACCGCGGCATCCTCGCGGACCCGGCCATTGTCGCGGTAGAAGTCGGTCTGGGTGTCGAGCAGGAAATAGGCGATGTACACCGTGACCATCAGGAACAGCTCACGCTGGCGGCGGTACACGGCACAGTAGGCGCCCCCCAGCAAAAGCACCAAGGTGGGTAGAACGTTGAACAGCGATGTGAAGAAGACGCTGAGGTCCCTCACATAGGCTGCCGCAAGCCCTGCCAACAACAGAATCAGCGAAGGCAGGAAGTGGCTCGCGCGTACAGCGGATAGACGAAACAAGGGTAATCTCCGACCCGGCAGATCAATAATGGCATTGTGCCCCTACTTCATCGGCAGCGCACATGAATAGATGAATTTACGGACGCTTTAACGGCAAGGATGGCGGCCAGCTTGAGACTTTCTCGTAACTGGATGCGACATTCCCCTATAGACGTACTCCATCACGGGGCATGGGTGTGCCCCGCGCCAAGCGGCTTCGCGCAAAGTCGCAGGCAAAAAAAAACCGCCTGCCGGTAAGGGCAGGCGGTTTCGTGCAACCGTCTTGGCTTAGATGGACAGACCGAAGTCTTCTTCCTTCATCGCCATCAGGTTGTCGGCGCCGGACAGAATGGCCGCCACGTGGGTGCGGGTACGCGGCAGGATGCGCTGGAAGTAGAAGCGCGCAGTCTGCAGCTTGGCGGTGTAGAACGCCTCTTCGCTGGTGCCGGCCGCCAGTTTCTCGGCTGCCAGGCGGGCGATGTCGGCCCAGAAGTAGGCCAGGCACGCATAGCCGGAGTACATCAGGTAGTCCACCGAAGCGGCACCCACTTCCTCGCGGTCCTTCATCGCGGCCATGCCGATCTTCATGGTCAGCTCGCCCCACTCCTTGTTGATCGCGGCCAGCGGCTCGACGAACTCCTTGGTGGCGGCATTGCCTTCCTGGGATTGGCAGAACTTGTGAACGATCTTGGTGAAGCCCTTGAGCGCCTCGCCCTGGGTCATCAGCACCTTGCGGCCGAGCAGGTCGAGCGCCTGGATGCCGGTGGTGCCTTCGTACAGCATGGAAATACGGCTGTCGCGTACGTTCTGCTCCATGCCCCATTCGGCGATGAAGCCGTGGCCGCCGTAGATCTGCACACCGTGGTTGGCAGACTCGAAACCGACTTCGGTCATGAATGCCTTGGCGATCGGGGTCAGGAAGGCCAGCAGCGCGTCGGCCTTCTTGCGCTCTTCCTCGTCCTGGCTGTACTTGACGATGTCCACCTGCTTGGCGGTGAAGTAGACCATGGCGCGGTTGCCTTCGGCGAACGCCTTCATGGTCAGCAGCATGCGGCGCACGTCCGGGTGGACGATGATCGGGTCAGCGGCTTTTTCCGGTGCTTTCGGGCCGGTCAGCGAGCGCATCTGCAGGCGATCGCGGGCATATTTCAGGCCGCCCTGGAACGCCACTTCGGCGTGGGCCAGGCCTTGCAGCGCGGTACCCAGTCGAGCGGTGTTCATGAAGGTGAACATGCAGTTCAGGCCCTTGTTGGCCGGGCCGATCAGGTAGCCGGTGGCACTGTCGAAGTTCATCACGCAGGTGGCGTTGCCGTGGATGCCCATCTTGTGCTCGAGCGAGCCGCAGCTCACGCCGTTGCGCTCGCCCGCGCCGCCTTCGGCGTTGGGCAGGAACTTCGGCACGATGAACAGCGAGATCCCCTTGGTGCCGGCCGGCGCATCGGGCAGGCGGGCCAGGACGATGTGCACGATGTTATCGGCCATGTCGTGTTCACCGGCCGAGATGAAGATCTTGGTGCCGGACACTTTGTAGCTGCCGTCGGCCTGAGGTTCGGCCTTGGTGCGCAGCATGCCCAAGTCGGTGCCGCAGTGCGGTTCGGTCAGGCACATGGTGCCGGTCCATTCGCCGGACACCAGTTTGGTCAGGTAGGTCTCCTGCTGCTCGGGGGTACCGTGCTCGGAGATGGTGTTCATCGCGCCATGGGACAGGCCTGGGTACATGCCCCACGACCAGTTCGACTCACCGACCATTTCGCTCAGGGCCAGGCCCAGCGACTCAGGCAGGCCCTGGCCGCCGTGCTCGGCGTCGTGGGCCAGGCTCGGCCAGCCGCCTTCGACGAACTGCTGGTAGGCTTCCTTGAAGCCGGTCGGGGTCTTCACGCCCGCCTCGCTCCAGGTGCAGCCTTCCAGGTCGCCGACGCGGTTCAGCGGGGCCAGTACCTCTTCACAGAACTTCGCGCCTTCCTGCAGGATCGCGTCGACCATGTCGGGCGTGGCGTCCTGGCAGCCCGGCAGGCTCTGATAATGCGCCTCATAGCCGAGCAGTTCGTCGCGGACGAAGCGGATATCACGCAAGGGGGCTTTGTAATCAGGCATTGCGATGAACCTCTGTGATGAGTTCGGTAGGGAGACCGCGGGTACCGACCAGCTCTTGGCGGCTTTCGGTCAAACAGTTGTTTGAAACTTACGTTTAGGAGGCCTCGCTGTCAAGGAGGGCTAACAATGGCATTTATGCCGCCGAATATGACGATTCAGCCAAACACCCTCAAACGCATCGCGGGGCAAGCCTGCTCCCACGAATGGAAGCGGGCTTGCCCCGCGAAGTAAGCGAATGTGGTTCAGCGAATCAGGCGTAGGTGTCGATGAACCGACCGAGCATTTCATCGGAAGCCTTGGCGACTTTGGCACCCAGTTCGACTTCGTGCTTGCCCAGGGCCAGTTGCACGGTGCTGGTGGCCAGATCCATCTGCTGGCTGCGGTCAACGCCACGCAGGCGCTCGGCCTGGTAGTCGCTGGACTGCCCGCTGGCACCACGCTCGACGGCACCGCTGGCGATCTGCTGGGCGGCCTGGTCAACCCGGTTCTGCCCGTTCTGGATGGCACCCAGGCCCGCGTAGAAGGCGGAACTCGCATTGATTTCCATGTCAGGACTCCATGACGCGGGATGATGAACAGGCCTTATTAAAGCAGCAGACCGGGAAAAAGGCCCGTTTAAATCCCTAATAGCCTAGTGCCAGCTGATAGGTAAAGGCCTAATCCAACAGGTCCAGGTGCAAATGCTCCGCCACCGCGGCGGCGCTCGCCTGCTTCAACCAGGGTACGCGCCCCAGGCATGGCGCGGGCAGCCGCTCGGCCAGGCTCGACAGGTTCTCCTCCAGACGCGATGTCCGCGGATCGACGATGTTCGCCACCCAACCGGCCAGTTGCAGGCCGTCGCGGGCGATGGCCTCGGCGCTGAGCAAGGCGTGGTTGATGCACCCCAACCGCACCCCTACCACCAGGATCACCGGCAGTTTCAGGGCAATGGCCAGGTCTGACAGGTTGGCATGGTCGGACAACGGCACCCGCCAGCCGCCGGCCCCTTCGATCAAGGTGAAGTCGGCGTGCTGCGCCAGCACCTGCTGCATCGCATCACGCAACACCGGCACGCTCAACACCACCCCCGCCTCGTGCGCCGCCACGTGTGGAGCGATGGCCGGCTCGAAAGCGAAAGGATTGACCGCTTCATAGGGCAGTTTGACCGAGCTTTCATCGATCAACGCCAGGGCATCGCTGTTGCGCAACCCTCTGGGCGTCACCATGCACCCGGATGCCACCGGCTTGGCCGCCAGCGTGCTCAGCCCCGACTGCATCGCCGCATGCAGCAGACCCGCGGCGATGGTGGTCTTGCCGACATCGGTGTCGGTGCCAGCAACAAAATAGGCCTGGCTCATGTCACTGCTCCCCGGCCAGCGGTTTGCGCAAGACGCCATACACCACCTGATAGGTGGCAGGCAGCCCCTGAGGCTGGCGGAACTGTTCATAGGCCTGCAACAGGCCCTGCATCCGCGCACGTCCGGTCAACCCCGATGGGCGCCCCGGATTGAGGTTGTGCGCACCCAGGGCCTTGAGCTCATGGGTCAGGCTGCGCACGTCGGGGTAATGCAGTACATGGGGACGTCGCTCCAGGTCGATCAGCTCCATGCCGCTGTCCCCGCATAGACGCTGGTAATCCTCGAAACGCCGGAAGCGATTGACGTGCACCATGCCATCGACGGCTTGCCAGCTGGCACGCAACTCATCGAGGGTGCCCACGCACAAGCTGCTGAACGCCAGCACCCCGCCTGGACGCAGCACCCGCCGCGCCTCACCCAGCACGCTGGCAAACTGGCCGCACCACTGCACCGCCAGGCTGCTGAACAGCAGGTCGACACTGCCATCGCGCAACGGCAGACGCTCGGCGTCACCTGCCACATGGTGCCGGGCGCCGCCGTGCTCACGGGCATGGCGCAACATGCCCTCGGCGATGTCCACCGCCACACCATCGGCATCGTTGAAGCGCTCGGCCAGGACCCGGCTGAAATGGCCGGTGCCACTGCCCATGTCCAGCCAGCGCGCCGGGGCGAACCCTGCGGGCAGTTTCTCCAGCAGCGCCATGCCTACGGCGCGCTGCAAGGCCGCGACACTGTCGTAGCTGGCCGCGGCGCGGGAAAACGAAGCCGCCACCTGGCGCTTGTCCGGCAGGGCACCGGGCAAGGTGGGCTGGGAAAGATCAGTCATCGCCACTCTCATGCAGGAAACTCTTGATGCCCGCCGCCAGCTCCTGTGGGTACTCCAGCAGGAAGGCGTGGGAACTGTCTTCGACCAGGCCGACTTCCACGTCGGGCAACAGGTCGCTCAGGGCCTTGGCAGCCTCCACCGGCACCAGCGCGTCACTGCCGGCGAACAGGTGCAGCTGCGGGCCGCCGTATTGCTCCAGGGCAGCGCGTGTATCAAGGCTGGCCAGCACCTCCAGCCCGTTGGCCAGGTACAACGGATCGGTGTCGGGCACGCCGACGCCCAGTTGGCGCAGCAAGGTGCGCGGTTGCTGCGCGCCGTCGCTGCACAAGGTACGGAAACGCTTGAGGGTCACCTGGGTATGGCTGCGGCAGCCATCAAGGAAGGTACCGAAGGTATCCGGTGCCATCCCGTGCGGCCAATCCGGCCGAGCGACGAAACTGGGGTTGCTGGCCAGGGTGAGCAAGCCGCAGCAATGATCGCCGCGCTTGTGCGCCAGGGCGCTGGCGAGCATGCCACCCAGCGACCAGCCGCCCAGCCACACGTCGTTGGGCAGCTGGCGATCGAGGTGGTCGACCCAGGCCAGCGGGTCGTTGTCGGGCAGGTCCGGCAACGGCATCAGTTCGACCTGCAGGCGCGGGTCTTGGGCACGCAGGCTGGCGGCTAGCGGCTCCAGTGAGGCGGTGCCCAGGCCCCAGCCGGGCAGAAGGATCATTCGGTTACGCATCGGCGGACTCCAGCTGTGGATAACACTCGGCCAATGCATTCAACAATAGCTGCACCTGCGCCTCACTGTGGGCAGCGCTCAGGGTCACCCGCAGACGGGCACTGCCGGCGGGCACGGTGGGTGGGCGAATCGCCGTGACCAGCAGCCCGCGCTCGCGCAGCAAGCGGGACAATGCCAACGCCCGCCCCGCATCGCCGATAAGGATCGGCTGGATCGCGGTGTGGCTGTCCATCAGGGTCAGGCCTATCTCCTCGGCGCCGGCACGGAACTGCCGGACCAGCGCGGCCAGGTGCTCACGCCGCCAGCGCTCCCGGCGCAGCAGCTCCAGCGCCTTGAGCGTGGCGCACGCCAATGCCGGCGGCTGGCTGGTGGTGTAGATGTAGGGCCGGGCGAACTGCACCAGTGCCTCGATCAGGTCCTCGCTGCCGGCAACGAAGGCGCCGGCGGTGCCACAGGCCTTGCCCAGCGTGCCGATCAGCACCGGCACGTCATCGACACCCAGGCCGAAATGCTCGACCAGGCCGCCGCCATTGGCGCCCAAGGTACCAAAGCCATGGGCATCGTCGACCATCAGCCAAGCGTCGCGGCTGCGGGCGGCATTGGCCAGGGCCGGCAGGTCGGCGCAATCGCCATCCATGCTGAACACGCCATCGGTGACCACCAGGGTATTGCCGGTGGCTTTCTCCAGGCGACTGCTCAGGCTGGCCGGATCGTTGTGCAGGTAGCGGCTGAAGCGGGCGCCGCTGAGCAGCCCGCCGTCGAGCAGGGAAGCGTGGTTGAGGCGGTCCTGCAAGACTGTGTCGCCCTGCCCCACCAGCGCGGTGATGGCCCCGAGGTTGGCCATGTAGCCGGTGGAGAACAGCAACGCGCGAGGGCGCCCGGTCAACCCGGCCAGCGCTTCTTCAACGGCATGGTGCGGCGTGCTGTGGCCGATCACCAGGTGCGAGGCGCCACCGCCGACACCCCAGCGCTCGGCGCCATCGCGCCAAGCCTTGATCACCTCGGGGTGATTGGCCAGGCCCAGGTAGTCATTGCTGCAGAAGGCCAGCAGCGGCTGGCCATCGACCACCACCTGCGGCCCTTGCGGGCTGTCCAGCAGCGGCCGTTGCCGATAGAGGTCCGCGCCACGCCGTTCGGCCAGCCGCGCGGCGAGATCGAAGGCCATGCTCAGGCCGAGGCTGCGTCGTAGAACAGCTCGCTGCTGCGCTGCTCGACCAGCGCCTGCTCGATGGCGGCCTGGTGCACTTCGTCGGCGTGCTCTTCGCGGGCTTCCGGCTGGATACCCAGGCGGGCGAACAGTTGCATGTCCTTGTCGGCCTGCGGGTTGGCCGTGGTCAGCAGCTTCTCCCCGTAGAAGATCGAGTTGGCCCCGGCCATGAACGCCAATGCCTGCATCTGCTCGTTCATCTGCTCACGACCGGCCGACAGGCGCACGTGGGACTTGGGCATGAGGATCCGGGCCACGGCGAGCATGCGGATGAAGTCGAACGGATCGACGTCTTCCTCGTCGGCCAGCGGCGTGCCGGCAACCTTGACCAGCATGTTGATCGGCACCGACTCCGGGTGCTCGGGCAGGTTGGCCAGCTGGATCAACAGGCCTGCGCGGTCGTCCAGCGACTCGCCCATGCCAAGGATGCCACCGGAGCAGATCTTCATGCCGGCGTCACGCACGTAGGCCAGGGTCTGCAGGCGTTCGCTGTAGGTACGGGTGGTGATGATGCTGCCGTAGAACTCCGGCGAGGTGTCGAGGTTGTGGTTGTAGTAGTCCAGGCCGGCCTGGGCCAGGGCCTGGGTCTGCTCCTGGTCGAGCTTGCCGAGGGTCATGCAGGTTTCCAGGCCCATGGCCTTGACCCCTTTGACCATCTCCAGCACGTAGGGCATGTCCTTGGCCGAGGGGTGCTTCCAGGCCGCGCCCATGCAGAAGCGGGTCGAACCGATGGCCTTGGCCCGGGCGGCCTCCTCCAGCACCTTCTGCACTTCCATCAGCTTCTGTTTTTCCAGCCCGGTGTTGTAGTGGCCGGACTGCGGACAATATTTGCAATCTTCCGGGCAGGCGCCGGTCTTGATCGACAGCAGCGTGGAGACCTGCACACGGTTGGGGTCGAAATGCGCGCGGTGCATGGTCTGGGCCTGGAACAGCAGGTCATTGAACGGCTGCTGGAACAGTGCCTTGACCTCGGCCAGGGACCAGTCGTGACGGGTTGTTGCAATTGCGCTGGCGCTCATCGGCGTTTCCTTATCTATGGTCTGACTGACGCCGGGACAGGAAAACCCTCCAGCGCATCACGGATAGCTCGCATAGTCACGGAAGGCCCATGAACTGTCAACCAATCAAGAAGATACTGGTTTACATCTGTACAAATATCGATCAATCCTGTTTGCTTTGCGACGAGCCCGCAGGGCAGCCCTATCCCCTGTGCCTCGCCTGCGAGCAGGCGCTGCCCTGGCTGCAAGAGCAATGCTGCCGTTGCGCGCTGCCCCTGGCCTTGGACGACCTTCTCTGCGGCAGTTGCAGCCGCCGCCCACCGGCATTCAAACGGGTGATCGCGCCCTGGCATTACGGCTTTCCCGTCGACAGCCTGATAAGCCGCTTCAAGCACAACAGCCAGTGGCCCCTGGGGCGGTTGCTGGCCCAACTGCTCGGCCACAGCCTGAGCCAGCACTATCACGAAGGCTTGCCACGGCCTGACCGCTTGTTGCCCGTTCCCCTGGCCGGACGACGACTGCGCCAGCGCGGCTTCAACCAGGCGGCGATGCTCGCCCGCTGGCTCGCCAGACAATTGCGCCTGCCCTGCGACGAGCACTTGCTGCAGCGGGTGCGCGATACACCGGCGCAACAGGCGCTCGGCGCCAAGGCCCGGCAACGCAACCTGCGACAGGCTTTTGGCCTCGCCCCGGGCAGTGAACTGGAGGGCCTGCACCTGGCGCTGGTCGACGACGTGCTGACCACCGGGGCGACCGCGCAGACCATCGCCCGGTTGCTGCGCAAGGCCGGTGCCCGGCGGGTGGATATCTACTGCCTGGCGCGCACACCGCGCCCGGGCCAGGCTTGACTTGACCCGGTGACGGCGGCAACGTCGCGGGACCTACACCACGCCTGATGCCCGCCCATGTCCCTGCCCGCCTTGCTCACCCAGCACATCGCCCGCCGCCCACAGCGCATCGCCCTGCTGCAACATGTCGCCGAGCAGGGATCCATCACCCGCGCCGCCAAGGCCGCGGGGATCAGCTACAAGGCTGCCTGGGATGCCATCGACGAACTCAACAACCTGGCCGCACAGCCCCTGGTGGAACGCAGCACCGGGGGCCGCGGCGGCGGTGGCGCCCGGCTGTCCGCCGAGGGCGAACGGGTACTGCGCCTGTACCAGCGCCTGCAGGCGTTGCAGGCAGAAATCCTGGAATCCGCCGAAGACAGCAACGACCTCGCGTTGCTCGGCCGGCTGATGCTGCGCACCAGTGCGCGCAACCAGTTGCAAGGGCGGATCAGCGGGCTGCGCCGCGAAGGCCGGCATGACCGCATCAGCCTGGACCTGGGCGGCGGCCTGGAGATCGAGGCCTTGATCACCCGGGGCAGTACCGAGCGGCTGGAGCTGGCACTGGGGGGCACGGTGGTGGCGCTGCTGAAGGCGGGGTGGGTGCAGTTGCTGGGGCCGGACGAGCTGGCGGAGCAAGGCAGCAATTGCCTGAAGGCCAAGGTCGAGGAGCTTGTCGGTGAGCAGGACGGTCCAGTCGAGGTGCGCCTGGCACTGGGTAACGGGCAGACCTTGTGCGCTTTCGCCGAGGCTGACTGGCTGGCGCAGTATCAAGTCGGGCCGCAGAGCATGATGCGGGTGCAGTTCCATCCGTCGTTCGTGTTGCTGGGGGTGCCGGTCTAACCGGCTACGACAAGGGCGGGGCCTGCCATGTGATTGGGGTAACATGCAGCCACGCCGTCCCCGCGCCTGGAGCCTTTCATGTCCCACCCCTTCGACACCCTCACCCCCGACCTCGTGCTGGACGCCGTGGAAAGCCTGGGCTTTCTCAGCGATGCGCGGGTGCTGGCGCTCAACAGCTACGAAAACCGTGTCTATCAGGTGGGCATCGAGGGGGAACAACCGCTGATCGCCAAGTTCTATCGCCCTGGGCGCTGGAGCGATGCGGCAATCCTCGAAGAACACGCCTTCACCGCCGAGCTGGCGGAGTGCGAAGTGCCCGTGGTGGCGCCGCTGTTGCACGAGGGCCGCTCCCTGTTCGAGCACCAGGGGTTTCGCTTTGCCCTGTTCCCGCGCCGTGGCGGCCATGCTCCGGAGCCGGGCAACCTCGATCAGCTGTACCGCCTGGGTCAGTTGCTCGGGCGCTTGCATGCCGTGGCGGCCATCCGACCATTCGAACACCGTGAGCAGCTGGCTGTGGACAACTTTGGCCATGCCTCGCTCAACACCCTGCTGGACGGCGGCTTTGTTCCTCGCGAGCTGCTGCCGGCTTTCGAATCCGTGGCCCGTGACCTGCTCAAGCGGGTCGAGGATATCTACGCCCGCACCCCGCACCAGCGGATCCGCCTGCACGGCGACCTGCACCCCGGCAACCTGATGCACCGCGACGACGTCTACCATGTGGTCGACCTCGACGACTGCCGCATGGGCCCGGCGGTGCAGGACCTGTGGATGATGCTTGCCGGCAGCCGCGAGGAACGCCTCGGCCAGCTGGCCGAACTGATCGACGGCTACAACGAGTTCCACGACTTCGACCCGCGCGAACTGGCCCTGATCGAGCCGCTGCGTGCGCTCCGCCAGCTGCACTACAGCGCCTGGCTGGCGCGGCGCTGGGATGACCCGGCATTCCCGCGCAGCTTCCCGTGGTTCGGCCAGCCGCGCTACTGGGGTGACCAGATCCTGGCCCTGCGTGAACAGATGGCCGCTCTCGATGAACAACCGTTGAAATTGTTCTAGAAGCGCGCCGCGCTCTGTCTACAATAGGCGTCGCTTTATTTAGCTACCTAAGCAAGGATTCTGCATGCACGCCGCAAACCCGCGTCGCGGGTATATTCTGGGCCTTGGCGCCTACATCATCTGGGGCCTGTTCCCCCTGTACTTCAAAGCGATCCAGAGCGTCCCGGCGGTGGAAATCATCGTACATCGGGTGCTTTGGTCGGCACTGTTCGGCTCGCTCCTGCTGCTGGTATGGAAACACCCCGGCTGGTGGCGCGAACTGCGCGACAACCCCAGGCGCCTGGCCATCCTGGCCCTGAGCGGCACGCTGATCGCCGGCAACTGGCTGACCTATGTGTGGGCGGTGAACAACGGGCGCATGCTCGAAGCCAGCCTGGGCTACTACATCAACCCGCTGATCAACGTACTGCTGGGCATGTTGCTGCTCGGTGAGCGCCTGCGCCGCCTGCAATGGCTGGCAGTGGGCCTGGCGGCCCTTGGCGTGGCGCAACAGGTCTGGCAGGTCGGCAGCCTGCCCTGGGTATCGTTGGTGCTGGCCCTGTCGTTCGGCTTCTACGGCCTCATCCGCAAGCAGGCGCCAGTCGCGGCGCTGCCCGGCCTGGTGGTCGAGACCTGGATGCTGGTACCACTGGCGATCGGCTGGCTGCTGCTGCACCCGACGGCCAACAGCGCCAGCCTGGCGTTTTTCAACAGCAGCGAGGCCCTATGGCTGATCGCCGCCGGCCCGGTCACCCTGATACCCCTGGTGTGCTTCAACGCCGCCGCGCGCCACCTGCCGTACACCACCCTGGGCTTCCTGCAGTACCTGGCGCCGACCTTGGTGCTGCTGCAGGCGGTGTGGCTGTTCGATGAGCACCTGACCTCCAGCAACCTGCTGGCGTTCGCGTGCATCTGGGCGGGGCTGGCGGTGTACAGCGTCGATGCCTGGCTGAGTTTGCGCAAGCGCGCCTGATCAATTAATGATCAAACGACTGGAGGCCACGAAATGCGTGGCCTCCAGCAAGGTCTCCAGAGGTTATCCACACCCTCGTCCCCGTGGTTTGTGCACAAGCGACTGATAACTGGGTGTTTTTTGCTCAATGCTGGCTAACCAGCGTGGTTATTGGGCTGTAGAGGTACGCCCCCAGGTTATCCACAGGGGCGTCCCCGTTAAATCGGGATAACCGTGGGAGCGGCGGTTCGCCGTTGCGACTTGCCCCGCGATTGCCCGCAATCAATCCTCCGGCCGCAACCGCAACTCCACCATCAGGTCATCCGCCAGGCTCTCCAACCTTGCCTGCAAATCATCCAGCGACAAGGTCAACGGCAGCGCCAGCAGCGCATCGGCCTGGAACAACGGCTCGCTGCTCATCGGTGCCGGGCGCACCTCGGTGCTCAGACGCTCCACGTTAACCCCAAGCTCGGCCAGCAGGCGGGTAATGTCGCGAACGATGCCGGGCCTGTCGTTGCCCACCAGTTCCATCGCGATCGGTTTCCAGGTGCAGGACGGCTCGATGCCGCTTTCGGCGATCAACACTCGAATGCCGTGGTCGCCCAGTTTCTGCAACGACTCGACCAGTTCGGCGTAGTTCTCCGCCGGTACCGCCACCCGCAGGATCCCGGCGAACTGGCCGGCCATGCGTGACATGCGGCTTTCCAGCCAGTTGCCATTGTGATCGGCGATGCACTGGGCGATACGTTCTACCTGCCCGGCCTTGTCAGGGGCGATCACGGTCAGTACAAGATGGTCCACGGGGCCACTCCTTCATTCGTCTGCAAGCGCCGCCGCAGATGGGGGCGATACGGGGATCGAATCAGTATAGGCAAGGCGCGGCAACCTGCCGCAGGACAGTCAAGGCAACTCATCGTGTACTGTTTCAAGATTTATCTGGAACAATCCACCTGTTTTTTGCGAACATGTCGTCTCCCAGCGTGACCCCATGCGACCAATCGGTCGCAGAGCGACGCTTTTAGTCTGATGTTTACCTGCCTGCTGCTTCATGTAGTATGCATCGGCGCGGACTACAAAAACGTCGTTTCGATGTCTGCCAAGGCGCCTGTGAAAATACGCCAACCGCCCGCCGGCCCGTCTGGCGAGCCGCACCCAGCCGCCCCGGATCACGCGGGCATGCACTGGTGCCGTGTTTAGAGAAGCGCTACAGGCTTAATACAGAAGAGCGAAAGCGAAATAGCTGAGCAGAGGTGAGGCAAGCAATGACTGGATACGTTCAAGTCGGTGGCCTTCAGGTCGCCAAGGCCCTGTACGACTTCGTCAACGACGAAGCGATCCCTGGAACCGGCATCAAGGCCGATGCGTTCTGGGCCGGGGCGGCAGAGATCATTAAAGACCTCGCTCCGAAGAACAAAGCCCTGCTCGCCAAGCGCGACGAGCTGCAAGCCAGGATCGACGCCTGGCACCAGGCCCGCAAAGGCCAGGCCCACGACGCCGTGGCCTACAAGGCGTTCCTCGAGGAAATCGGCTACCTGCTGCCCCCTGTTGAGGACTTCCAGGCCACCACCCAGAACGTCGATGAAGAGATCGCGGTCATGGCCGGCCCGCAGCTGGTGGTGCCGGTGATGAACGCCCGCTTCGCCCTGAACGCCGCCAACGCCCGTTGGGGCTCGCTGTATGACGCGCTGTACGGCACCGATGCCATCAGCGATGAAGGCGGCGCTGAAAAAGGCCAGGGCTACAACAAGGTCCGTGGCGACAAGGTGATCGCTTTCGGCCGCGCCTTCCTCGACCAGGCCGCGCCACTGGCCGCCGGCTCCCATGTCGACTCCACCGCCTACCGCATCGAAGGCGGCAAGCTGGTAGTCGCGCTCAAGGGCGGCAGCAACAGCGGCCTGCGTGACGATGCCCAACTGATCGGCTTCCACGGCGATGCCGCCGCGCCGACCGCCGTGCTGCTCAAGCACAACGGCCTGCACTTCGAGATCCAGGTCGACGCCAGCACCCCGGTCGGCAGCACCGACGCCGCCGGCCTGAAAGACATCCTGATGGAATCGGCACTGACCACCATCATGGACTGCGAAGACTCGGTCGCCGCCGTCGACGCCGACGACAAGGTCATCGTCTACCGCAACTGGCTGGGCCTGATGAAAGGCGACCTGGCCGAAAGCGTGAGCAAAGGCGGCAAGACCTTCACCCGCACCATGAACCCGGATCGCGAATACGCCGCGCCCAATGGCGGCAGCGTGACCCTGCACGGCCGCTCGCTGCTGTTCGTGCGCAACGTCGGGCACCTGATGACCAACCCGGCGATCCTCGACGCCCAGGGCAACGAAATCCCCGAAGGCATCCAGGACGGCCTGTTCACCAACCTGATCGCCCTGCACAACCTCAACGGCAACACCAGCCGCAAGAACACCCGTACCGGCAGCGTCTACATCGTCAAGCCGAAGATGCATGGCCCTGAAGAGGTGGCGTTCGCCGCCGAGATCTTCAGCCGCGTCGAAGACCTGCTGGGCATGAAGCGCAATACCGTCAAGGTCGGCATCATGGACGAGGAGCGCCGTACCACGGTCAACCTCAAGGCCTGCATCAAGGCTGCGGCCGAGCGCGTGGTGTTCATCAACACCGGCTTCCTCGACCGCACCGGTGACGAGATCCACACCTCCATGGAGGCCGGCGCCGTGGTGCGCAAGGGCGCCATGAAGAACGAGAAGTGGATCGGTGCCTACGAGAACAACAACGTCGACGTCGGCCTGGCTACCGGCCTGCAGGGCCGCGCGCAGATCGGCAAGGGCATGTGGGCCATGCCCGACCTGATGGCCGCCATGCTCGAGCAGAAGATCGCCCACCCGCTGGCCGGCGCCAACACCGCCTGGGTACCGTCGCCGACCGCCGCCACCCTGCACGCCCTGCACTATCACAAGGTCGACGTGCAGGCCCGTCAGCGCGAGCTGGCCCAGCGTGCCCCGGCCTCGGTGGACGACATCCTGACCATCCCGCTGGCCGCCGACACCAACTGGTCGGCCGACGAGATCCGCAACGAGCTGGACAACAACGCCCAGGGCATCCTCGGCTACGTGGTGCGCTGGATCGACCAGGGCGTGGGCTGTTCGAAAGTGCCGGACATCAACGATGTCGGCCTGATGGAAGACCGTGCCACCCTGCGGATTTCGGCCCAGCTGCTGGCCAACTGGCTGCGCCATGGCGTGGTCACCCAGGAGCAGGTGCTGGAAAGCCTCAAGCGCATGGCCGCGGTGGTGGACAAGCAGAACGCCGGTGACGCCCTGTACCGCCCGATGGCGCCGAACTTCGATGACAACATCGCGTTCCAGGCGGCGATCGAGCTGGTGATCGAGGGTGCCAAGCAACCGAACGGCTACACCGAGCCGGTCCTGCACCGTCGTCGCCGCGAGTTCAAGGCGCGCAACGGGCTGTAAGCAGCCAGTAACACATCGCGGGGCAAGTCGCCTCGG